>NZ_JBWKRS010000002.1:142761-341520 GCF_059419385.1 Pseudomonas sp. GW821-FHT05H12
CCAGTGTGGCGAATTCACCCGGTAGTACTCGGTCAATGTGGGAGCCGGGCTTGCCCGCGATGCGGGCGCCTCGGTGTGGCAGTTAGACCGTGGTGATGCTATCGCAGGCAAGCCAGCTCCCACACAAGCCAGGTTCCACAGGTGATCTTCAATGCGGGGGTTAGAAGGGTACGTCGCCCAGGATGGTCGCCCGGTGCATCACCCGCCGCTGTGGCCGGTAGTCATCCACCGCGTAGTGCTGGGTCACGCGGTTGTCCCAGAACGCCACGTCATTTTCCTGCCAGCGCCAGCGAATGGTGAATTCCGGACGGGTCGCGTGGGCGAACAACAGTTTCAGGATTGCCTCGCTTTCGGCCGGTTCCAGTTCGTTGATCTTGGTGGTGAACCCATCACTGACAAACAGCGACTTGCGCCCACTCACCGGATGCGTGCGCACCACCGGGTGCGACAGCGGCGGGTTCTTCTTGCGGGTTTCTTCCCAGCGCGCCAGGTCTTCGGCGGTGTTGCCAAAGCGCTCCAGCGGGAAGGACTTGGTGAAGTCATGGGTAGCGGTCAGCCCGTCGAGCAAACGCTTCAACGGCTCCGACAACGCCTCATACGCCGCAATGCCACTGGCCCACAACGTGTCGCCACCAAACGCGGGCAGCAGCTTGGCGCTCAGCACTGCACCGAGTGCGGGCGTTGGCAGGAAGGTCACGTCGGTGTGCCACACGGCGTTGTCACGCACGTCGGTGACGGCGGTGTCGAGGATCAGCACTTCGGGCTGTTCCGGCACGTTGGGGTAGATCGGGTGAATGTGCAGGTCACCAAAGTTCGCCGCGAACCGCGCCTGCTGTTGCGGGGTGATTGCCTGGCCACGGAAGAACAGCACCGAGTGGGTGAGCAACGCCTGTTCGATGGCGTCGCGTTGTTCGATATTCAGTGGCTGGGTGATGTCGACGCCGCTGATCAGGGCGCCCAAAGCGGTGCTGATGGGGGTAACGGTCAGGCTGCTCATGCTGTTCTCACTCAATGTGCCTGGCCATGCCACGGCACTAATTTACGCTGCAGGGCACGCAGGCCCATTTCCATGGCGAAGGCGATCAGGGCGATGACGAGGATGCCCAACACCACCACGTCGGTGACCAGGAACTGCGCCGCCGACTGCACCATGAAGCCCAGGCCACTGGTGGCGGCGATCAATTCGGCGGCGACCAGTGTCGACCAACCCACACCCAGGCCGATGCGCACGCCAGTCAGGATGTCGGGCAGGGCGCTCGGCAAGATCACGTGGCGGATCAACTGGGCACGGGTGGCGCCTAACGACTGCGCCGCGCGCAGCTTGGCCGGGTCGACGGTGCGCACGCCGGTCGCGGTGGCGATGGCGATGGGCGCAAAGATCGCCAGGTAAATCAGCAGCACCTTGGACAGTTCGCCAATGCCGCACCAGATCACGATCAGCGGCAGATAGGCCAAGGGCGGAATCGGACGGTAAAACTCGATCAGCGGGTCGAGAATGCCCCGGGCAATACGGTTGGAACCGATGGCGATCCCTACCGGCACGGCGGTCAGCACGGCAAAGCCCAGGCCCAGGCCGATACGGCTGAGGCTGGCGCCCAAATGCTGCCACAAGGTGGAGTCCATGTAGCCGGTAGTTGCCAGTAGCCAGCCTTTTTGCAGCACGGCCGACGGTGGCGGCAGGAACAGCGGTTCAATCAACCCGGTGGCGGTCACGGCCCACCAGAGGGCCAGCAGCGCGACCAGGGTCAGTAAGCTGATCCAGCGCGTGCTCAGGCTGCGACGCACCGGAATCACCGCGTGTACCACCGGCTTGGCGACGGCGGCGGGGAGTTCGTAGCTGCTCATGCGGACACCTGCCGTTGGGAGAACACTTTGCCCAGCACGTGTTCGCGGGTTTCGATAAAGCGCGGGTCGGACTTGATCGCCCGTGCCGATTCGCCCGCCGCGTAGCGCTGGCCGAAGTCCAGGCTCAGGCGTTCGACGATCTGGCCCGGGTTGGGCGCCAGCAGGATCAAATCAGTGGCGAGGAACACCGCTTCTTCGATGTCGTGGGTAATCAGGAACACCGGCTTGGCCGTGCGTCGCCATACCTGCAGCAGCAACTCTTGCATCTGCTCGCGGGTGAAGGCGTCGAGGGCGCCGAAGGGTTCGTCCATCAGCAATACGCGAGGGTCGGCAGCCAAGGCACGGGCCAGGCCGACGCGCTGCTTCTGGCCGCCGGAGAGTTGCCAGATGCGGCGGTTGTCGAAACCGGCCAGGTCGACCAGGGCCAACATTTCCCGGGCACGCACTTCACGTTGCGCCTTGGGTACGCCGGCCAGTTCGAGGCCGAAGGCGACGTTGGCCAGCACGTCCTGCCAGGGCAGCAGGGCGTCGTCCTGGAACACCACGCCGCGTTCGGCGCTGGGGCCCTTGACCGGTACGCCGTCGAGGGTAATGCGCCCGGCGGACGGTTCGACAAAGCCGGCAATCAGGTTCAACAGCGAAGTCTTGCCACTGCCGGACGGGCCGAGGGCCACCAGCAATTGCTGGGGCCCCAGGTCGATTGAGATGTCAGACAGTACCGGTTCTGTGGCGCCTGGGTACTGTGCGCTGATGCGCTCCAGTTGTAGCAAGGCCATCGCGATGAACTCCTGATCAGTTGGTAATGAACTTGGCGCTGACGTACGGGGCGTAGTCCGGCAGTACCGCGTCGACCTTGCCTTGTTCCTTGAGGAACGCGGCGGTGTCGGTCACGGCCTTGGTGGTCGGCGCGCCCAGCAGGGTCACTTGGTCGGCAGCCAGCGGGTAGACGTTGCCTTGCAGCAGCAATGGGATGTCGCTGGCCTTGGCGCCGGACAGCTTCACCAGCTTGTCGACGTTGCCTTTGTCAGCGAGCCAGGCTTGTGGGTCTTTGCGGTAGGCGGCGTAGGCATCCAGGGTGACTTTGGCGAAGGCCGTGACGATTTCCGGGTGCTTCTCGGCAAAGTCCTTACGCACGATCCACGCGTCGAAGGTCGGCGCACCGAACTTGGCCAGCTCGCCGGAGGTGATCAGCACTTTGCCGTTTTCCTTGGCCACGCCCAGGGCCGGATCCCACACGTAGGTCGCGTCGATGTCACCGCGCTTCCAGGCGGCGATGATGGCCGGTGGTGCGAGGTTGAGGATGGTGACTTTCGACGGGTCGATGTTCCAGTGCTTCAGTGCGGCTAGCAGGCTGTAGTGGCCGGTGGACACGAACGGCACGGCGACTTTCTTGCCAACCAGGTCCTGTGGGCTATTGATACCCGAACCGTTACGCGCCACCAGGGCTTCGGCTCCGCCGATCTGGGTGGCAACAAGGAAGGTTTCTACCGGCACTTTGCGAGTGACGGCGGCGGTCAGCGGGCTGGAACCGAGGTAGCCGATCTGCACGTCGCCGGAAGCGATGGCGGCGATGATGTCGGCGCCATTATCGAATTTGCGCCAGTTGATCTTGGCATTGGTGGCTTTTTCATAGGCGCCATCGGCCTGGGCGACTTTGGCCGGGTCCACGGTGGTCTGGTAAGCGATGGTCACATCCGCCGCCTGGGCAAACAGGCTGGCACCGGCCAGGGACAATGCGGCCAAAAGGCGCAGAGGGGTTAACAGTTTCAAGGGGAAGCTCCTCAATCAGGCGGCCGAGGATCGGCGTGTGAGGAGACTAAATGATCTAAGAATCCGAAAATAAATAACATTTTCGAATTAGCTTATGAGAGGAAACGCTGTCGGATTAAAACGAATAACCCCGTAGGAGCCCGGCTTGCCGGCGATGGCGTATTCAAAATCCCCATCGCCGGCCAGCCGGGCTCCTACAAGGGTGGTGAAGCCATGGAAATGCTAGTTGCTGATGGCGAGGATGCTCGCCTGGTACGAGCCGACAAACACATCGAAATCGCCCACTTCGTTCTGTTCCAGCTCTGCCTGTTGCGCCAGCGACGTGCGTGCCAGCTCTTCGAAGCGTGCCAGCTCTTCGGCCGGCAGCGGTTCCTTGCGGAAGTGCTCGGCGTGCAGTTGGCTCTGGTGCAGGGAGAACTGCGCAAAACTCTCTTTACGCTCAGCCATCGCCGCCAACACCTGGGCCGACGGGGTCAGGGACGGGTCCTTGACCTTCGCCAGCTGGGCGTCCAGCGCCTGGCTGTGTTCGGTGATGCCGTGGCTTTCATCGAGCAGGGCAGCCAGCGGTGCGATTTTTTCCAACAGTTCGGCGGCCCATTCCTTCATGTCCACTGGCTGGCCATCGCGCTGCAGTTGCAGGCCTGGGCGGCGACCTTCCTTGACCACGCTGAGGAAGTTGGAGGTGGCATTGCCGCACTCGTTGTTGGCGAACAGCGGGCTGTCGTTCAACGCGCAGTACAACAGGAAGGCGTCGAGGAAACGCGACTCCGGCAGGTCGATGCCCATCGGCAGGAACGGGTTGATGTCCAGGCAGCGCACTTCGATGTACTGGATGCCGCGAGCCATCAGCGCCTGGATCGGGCGCTCGCCGGTGTAGGTCACACGCTTGGGGCGAATGTTGGAGTAGTACTCGTTTTCGATCTGCAGGATGTTGGTGTTGAGCTGTACCCACTCACCGTCCTTGTGGGTGCCGACTTCGACGTACGGCGCGTAGGGCGTTGCCACCGCTTCACGCAGGCTGTCGGTATAGCTGTTCAAATCGTTGTAGCACGGCGTGAGGCCGGCCTGGGCGTTGCTCTGGTAGCCCAGGTCGCTCATGCGCAGGCTGGTGGCGTACGGCAGGTACAGGGTGTCGGCGTCCAGTACTTCAAGCTGGTGCGAGCGACCCCGTAGGAAACCGGCGTCGAGGGCCGGCGAGGCACCGAACAGGTACATCAGCAGCCAGCTGTAGCGGCGGAAATTACGGATCAGCGCGATATAGGCGGTGGACTGGTAGTCGCGGTCGGTGCCGACAAACCCTTCGGTTTCCTTGAGCAGTGGCCACAGCTCTTCAGGTAACGAAAAGTTGTAATGGATCCCGGCGATGCACTGCATGGTCTTGCCGTAACGCAGGGCCAGGCCTTTGCGATACACGTACTTGAGCTGTCCGATATTGGACGTACCGTAGTAGGCAATCGGAATGTCTTCCTCGGCCGGCAACGGGCACGGCATCGAGGGGCTCCACAGGTATTCGCTGCCCAGCTTGGTGTAGGCAAAGCGGTGGATCTTGTCCAGGCTGCTCAGGGTATCGGCCGGGTTCGGCAGGGCGGGAGTGATGAACTCCAGCAGCGATTCCGAGTAGTCGGTGGTGATCTGTTCGTGGGTCAACGCGGCGCCCAGGGCTTCAGGGTGCGGTGTTTGCGCCAGGCGGCCTTCACCGGTAACGCGTAGGCATTCGCGCTCGATGCCGTGCAAGCACTGCTCTAGCAGGGAGAGGTGTTCGCGCTTGCCGAGCAGAGCCAGGCGGCGGTTGAGAAGTTCGCTCAAGTTGGATTCCTTCACGCGTCAGTCGCCCCAATATGGGGGTGGGCAGGACGGTCTACAAGGGTGAAGTTGAAACTGGCGTTATCGCCTGGTTTTCGAGCCGATTTAACTGGCCCTGAAAGTGCCGACTTCAGTCCCTGAATCTGGCTATAGCGCAGGAAGAAACTTCCGACGCCGCTTTCGCAGCGCCGAAATTAACTCAAATCGAGGGCAGGGAGCTATAGGACAGCGAAGGTGCCTTGTGCTTTTGCGACCAGTTTTTCGTCCTGGTACACATCCGCTTCCACCACCAACGTGCGGCGGCCGGCATGAATCACGCGGCTGGTGCACAGCACGTCACCGTCTTCGACGGCGCGGATGTAGTTGATTTTGCATTCGATTGTCGCGCTCTGCTGGTCAAAGCCATGGGAGCTGGAACAGGCCAGCCCCATCGTGATGTCCACCAGGCTGAAAATCGCCCCGCCGTGGAGCTTGCCTGCGCGGTTGCGCAGGTGCGGCTCCAGGGTCAGGGCCACTTCGGCAACGCCTTGTTCGAGGCGTTGCAGGCGGCAGCCGATCAGTTCGCTGAACGCGCTCTGGGTCAAACCGGCAGGGATTTCCATCAGCGTTTCTTCAACTGTTTGGCGTTGGCGAACAGCGAGGCCATGGCATTGTTGCTGGGCGCTGCGGCGGTGGTTTCCTTGCGCGGCGCAGTGTTCTGCGACTGACGCGGTGTGGAGCCTGGGCGTGCGCCACGGGCACCGTCGATTTTCTCGCCCGGGGTGTCGCTCATGCGCATCGACAGGCCGACACGTTTGCGCGGGATGTCGACTTCCATGACCTTGACCTTGACCACGTCACCGGCCTTCACCGCTTCGCGCGGGTCTTTGATGAATTTCTCCGAAAGCGCAGAGATATGCACCAAACCGTCCTGATGCACGCCGATGTCCACAAAGGCGCCGAAGTTGGTCACGTTGGTCACCACGCCTTCGAGGATCATGCCCAGTTGCAGGTCCTTGAGGTCTTCGACGCCGTCCTGGAACTCGGCGGTCTTGAACTCGGGACGCGGGTCGCGGCCAGGTTTTTCCAGCTCTTGCAGGATGTCGGTGATGGTCGGTACGCCGAAGGTTTCGTCGGTGTACTTCTTTGGGTCCAGGCGCTTGAGGAACGCGGCGTCGCCGATCAGCGAGCGGATATCGCGGTCGGTCTCGGCAGCGATGCGTTGCACCAGCGGGTAGGCTTCCGGGTGGACTGCCGAGGCGTCCAGCGGGTTGTCGCCGTTCATCACGCGCAGGAAACCGGCAGCTTGCTCGAAGGTTTTTTCGCCCAGGCGTGCGACCTTTTTCAGCGCGGCGCGGGTTTTGAACGCACCGTTTTCATCGCGGTGGGTGACGATGTTCTGCGCCAGGGTGGTGTTGAGGCCGGAAATGCGTGCCAGCAGCGCCACGGAGGCGGTGTTTACGTCCACGCCGACTTTGTTCACACAGTCTTCCACCACGGCGTCCAGGCCGCGCGCCAGTTTCAGCTGCGACACGTCGTGCTGGTACTGGCCGACACCGATGGATTTCGGGTCGATTTTCACCAGCTCGGCCAGCGGGTCCTGCAGGCGGCGGGCGATGGACACTGCGCCACGGATCGACACGTCCAGGTCCGGGAATTCCTTGGAGGCCAGTTCCGACGCTGAGTACACCGATGCGCCGGCCTCGGAGACCATGACTTTGGTCATCTTCATGGCAGGGTATTTTTTGATCAGTTCGGCGGCCAGCTTGTCGGTCTCGCGGCTGGCGGTGCCGTTGCCGATGGCGATCAGGTCCACGGCGTGCTTGGCGCACAGGGCGGCCAGGATGGCGAGGGTCTGGTCCCATTTGTTGTGCGGCACGTGCGGGTACACGGTGGCGTGGTCCAGCAGCTTGCCGGTGGAGTCGACCACCGCGACCTTGCAGCCGGTACGCAGGCCCGGGTCGAGGCCCAGGGTGGCGCGCGGGCCGGCCGGTGCGGCCAGCAGCAAGTCGTGCAGGTTGTGGGCGAACACGTTGATCGCCTCGGTTTCGGCGCCGTCGCGCAGCTCGCCCAGCAGGTCGGTTTCCAGGTGGGTGTAGAGCTTGACCTTCCAGGTCCAGCGCACGACTTCGCCGAGCCACTTGTCCGCAGGACGATTCTGATTCTGGATGCCGAATTGTTGACCGATCATGCCTTCGCACGGGTGCATGGTGCCCGGCAGCTCGTCGCCGACTTTGAGTGCGGAGCTGAGAATGCCTTCGTTGCGGCCACGGAAAATGGCGAGTGCGCGGTGGGATGGCATGCTTTTCAGCGGTTCGTCGTGTTCGAAGTAGTCGCGGAACTTGGCGCCTTCTTCCTCTTTGCCGGCGATGACGCGGGCGCTGAGGGTGGCCTCCTGCTTGAGGTAGGTGCGCAGTTTTTCCAGCAGGCTGGCGTCTTCGGCGAAGCGCTCCATGAGGATGTACTTGGCGCCCTCGAGGGCGGCCTTGACGTCGGCGACGCCTTTTTCGGCATCGATGAAGCGAGCGGCTTCGGTGTCCGGGCTTAGCGATGGGTCGTTGAACAGGCCGTCGGCCAGCTCGCCCAGGCCGGCTTCCAGGGCGATCTGGCCCTTGGTGCGGCGCTTCTGTTTGTAGGGCAGGTAAAGGTCTTCGAGGCGGGTCTTGGTGTCGGCGAGCTTGATGTCGCGCTCAAGTTGTGGGGTCAACTTGCCCTGTTCCTCGATGCTGGCGAGGATGCTGATGCGCCGTTCGTCGAGTTCTCGCAGGTAGCGCAGGCGCTCTTCCAGGTGACGCAGTTGGGTGTCGTCGAGGCTGCCGGTCACTTCTTTACGGTAACGGGCGATGAAAGGCACCGTGGAGCCTTCATCCAGTAGAGCGACGGCCGCTTCGACCTGTTGTGGGCGTACACCGAGTTCCTCGGCGATGCGGCTGTTGATGCTGTCCATAAAACCACCTGAAATTCTGAAAAGCAGCTCGCAGGCCCGGAAAACAAGGCCTTGGGAGGCTGGTTGAGCGGCCCGACTGGCGCCGCTGCCTGGGTCAAGAGGCAGCCTATTGACCCTCGAAATCGAAAAAATCACGACAAGCGGGTGAAAAAAAGCCCGGCAGTAAACGGTAACGATCTGACGTTGCCCTGCACGAAGGCGCCGCATTATAACCAGCGTTCTGCTCTTGGGGGGTACTGCGCCAGAGGTTGTAGGGCGCGGGTTCGCTGGCGGTGGAGGAAAAATCTGCTAACAATGCACACGGTGCGTATAACGGCAGCTACGCCATAATGCGCGCCGAGATAAGAGGAGCATCTAATGAGCAGCACTGCACAAACTGCTGAAGGCGAAAAAATTCTCATCGTTGATGACGATCCGGGGCTGAGCAGCCTGCTGGAGCGTTTCTTCAACTCCAAGGGCTACCGTGCCCGCGCGGTGCCGAACACCGAGCAGATGGACCGCCTGTTGGGCCGTGAGGTGTTCAACCTGGTCGTGCTCGACCTGATGCTGCCCGGCGAAGACGGCCTTACCGCCTGCAAACGCTTACGTGGCGCGAACAACCAGATTCCGATCATCATGCTCACCGCCAAGGGCGATGAGCTGAGCCGCATCAAGGGCCTCGAACTGGGCGCCGATGACTACCTGGCCAAGCCGTTCAACCCTGACGAGTTGATGGCACGGGTCAAGGCGGTATTGCGTCGCCAGGCTCCGCCTGTACCAGGCGCACCGGGCAGCGAAGACGAGAGCGTCACCTTTGGCGACTACGAACTGTCGCTGGCCACCCGTGAGCTCAAGCGTGGCGATGAAGTGCACATGCTGACCACCGGCGAATTCGCGGTGCTCAAGGCACTGGTGATGAACGCTCGCCAGCCGCTGACCCGTGACAAGCTGATGAACCTGGCCCGTGGCCGTGAGTGGGACGCGCTGGAACGCTCCATCGACGTGCAGATCTCCCGTCTGCGCCGGATGATCGAGCCGGACCCGTCCAAACCGCGGTATATCCAGACGGTGTGGGGCGTGGGTTATGTGTTTGTGCCGGATGGCACTGCGACCAAGTGACCCATGATTTGCGGCGGCAGGCATCCCGGTGTTCAGTTTCTTGAATATCGACAGGGTGCCCGGCCTCCGCAATTCTGCGAGCGCCGCTCGTTCCTGCAAGGTGTCTAGCTGTCTCCTATGAAAACCCCGTTGTGGTTCCCACAAAGTTTCTTCTCGCGCACCCTTTGGCTGGTGCTGATCGTCGTTCTGTTTTCCAAGGCACTGACGCTGGTTTATCTGTTGATGAACGAAGACGTGCTGGTGGACCGACAATACAGCCACGGTGTGGCCCTGACCCTGCGCGCCTACTGGGCCGCCGACCCCGAGAACCGCGAGAAGATCGCCAAGGCCGCCACGCTCGTGCGCGTGGCGGGCGCTGGCGTGCCGGAGGGCGAGCAGCACTGGCCCTACAGTGAGATCTACCAGCGTCAGATGCAGGCCGAACTGGGTGAGGACACCGAGGTGCGGCTGCGCATGCACGTGTCCCCGGCCCTGTGGGTTCGGGCGCCGAGCCTGGGCCAGGATTGGTTGAAAGTACCGTTGTACCCGCATCCGCTGCGGGGGCAGAAGATCTGGAACGTGTTGGGCTGGTTCCTGGCGATCGGGTTGCTTTCAACCGCATCCGCGTGGATTTTCGTGCGTCAGCTCAACCAGCCACTCAAGCGCCTGGTGTTTGCCGCCCGCCAGTTGGGGCAGGGGCGAAGCGTGCGATTGCCGGTCAGCGATACGCCCAGCGAGATGACCGAGGTGTACAGCGCCTTCAACCAGATGGCGGAGGACGTCGAACAGGCCGGGCGTGAGCGCGAGCTGATGCTTGCGGGGGTGTCCCATGACCTGCGCACGCCGCTGACGCGTCTGCGGCTTTCACTTGAGCTGATGGGCAACCACAACGACCTGACGGATGACATGGTGCGTGATATCGAGGACATGGACGCGATTCTCGACCAATTCCTGGCGTTTATCCGTGATGGCCGTGACGAGGTAGTCGAGGAAGTCGACCTGACGGACCTGGTGCGCGAGGTGGTCGCGCCTTACAACCAGAATGGCGAGCAGGTGCGTATGCGCCTGGAGCCTATCCAGCCGTTCGCCTTGCGCCGTGTATCGATGAAGCGTCTGCTGAACAACCTGATCGGTAACGCCCTGCATCATGCCGGTTCGGACGTGGAGGTGGCGGCCTACGTGTCCGGCGACAGTACGGCACCTTACGTGGTGCTCAGCGTGATGGACCGTGGCGCGGGTATCGACCCGGCTGAGCTGGAGGGCATCTTCAACCCGTTCACCCGTGGTGATCGTGCCCGGGGTGGCAAGGGCACCGGCTTGGGGTTGGCGATTGTGCGGCGAATTGCTTCGATGCACGGTGGCAACGTTGAGCTGCGCAACCGTGAAGAGGGCGGCCTGGAGGCGCGGGTGCGCTTGCCGCTAGGGCTGATGTTGCCCCGCGACGCGGTCTAGGCAACAACATAATCCGAATGTGGGAACGAGCTTGTATGGGAGCTGGCTTGCCTGCGATGGCATCACCGAGGTGTGCCTGACACACCGAGGTGTCTGCATCGCGGGCAAGCCCGGCTCCCACACAAGCCGGCTCCCACATTGGTTTTGCAGTGTTTCAAACGCTGTGTTTTATCAGCCCTTGCCTTTGGTCCGGGTCATGTTCGGCCCACCATTCTTCTCAAGATGCTGAATGATGATCCCCGCCACATCCTTGCCGGTGGTGGTCTCGATCCCTTCCAGGCCTGGTGATGAGTTCACTTCCATCACCAGCGGCCCATGGTTGGAACGCAAGATATCCACACCCGCCACGCTCAGCCCCATCACCTTGGCCGCACGCAATGCGGTCATGCGCTCTTCCGGGGTGATCTTGATCAGGCTGGCGCTGCCGCCTCGATGCAGGTTGGAGCGGAACTCACCGGGTTTGGCCTGGCGCTTCATCGCAGCAATGACCTTGTCACCCACCACGAAGCAGCGAATGTCGGCACCACCGGCCTCTTTTATGTATTCCTGCACCATGATGTTCTGCTTGAGGCCCATGAAGGCCTCGATCACCGACTCTGCGGCGGTGGCGGTTTCGCAGAGCACCACGCCGATACCCTGGGTGCCTTCCAGCACCTTGATAACCAGCGGCGCGCCGTTGACCATTTCGATCAGGTCGGGAATATCGTCCGGGGAGTGGGCAAAGCCGGTGACCGGCAGGCCGATACCCCGGCGTGACAGCAGTTGCAGCGAACGCAGCTTGTCCCGCGAGCGCGCAATGGCCACCGATTCATTGAGGGGGAACACCCCCATCATTTCAAACTGGCGCAGCACCGCGCAGCCGTAGAACGTCACCGATGCGCCGATGCGCGGGATCACCGCATCGAAGCCTTCCAGCGGTTTGCCCCGGTAGTGGATCTGCGGCTTGTGGCTGGCAATGTTCATATAGGCACGCAACGTGTCGATCACCACCATTTCGTGGCCACGTTCGGTGCCGGCCTCAACCAGGCGGCGGGTGGAATACAGACGCGGGTTTCGCGACAGCACAGCAATCTTCATGCAGCACCTGGGGCAGAAAGTGTAGAGACCGGGAACACCGGCTTGTCTTGAACGTACTTGACGCCGGGGTTGACCACCAACTGGCCGTCAATCAACGCCTTGGAGCCCAGCAACAGGCGGTAACGCATGGCCTTGCGGCAGGCCAGGGTGAACTCCACCCGCCAGACCCGATCGCCCAACGCCAGGGTGGTGCTGATCACGTAGCGCACCTGCGCGTGACCGTTGGAGCTCTTGATGGTTTTCATCGTCACCAGCGGCGCTTCGCAGCGGCGGTGACGCAGTTGCACCACGCTGCCCAGGTGCGCGGTAAAGCGCACCCACTTTTCACCGTCGCGCTCAAACGGCTCGATGTCGGTGGCATGCAGGCTGGAAGTGCTGGCGCCTGTGTCGATCTTCGCGCGCAGGCCCGCCACTCCCAAATCGGGGAGTGCCACCCACTCACGCAGACCCACAACGGTCAAATGGTCAAATGTCTTCAATATGGGTAACCGGCAATTCAGAAATGTTTCGTAGTCGTCGAGGACAGTAACGTCCAACTGCGCATGGATTGTGACAATCCCCAAACCTTATCGAGGGTTTGGCGCCGATTTCGCGGTATTCACGCAGAATATTCGGCAAATGGCGACAGATATCTCTCAGGCTGCAGTAATCAGTAGCTGTTAGGGAAAGGCACGCAAAAATCGCGTTCCTTGGCGTATCTTAGGTGAGCCTTGAGGTTTATGCGTCGAAGGGTTCCAACGGTAAAGTTGCGACATTTTTCAGAGCGAGGAATTCAAGTGGCTCAAAAGCAGGAAGAGGAAGAAAAGGTCCGGCTGGACAAGTGGTTGTGGGCAGCGCGCTTCTATAAGACCCGTGCCCTCGCCAAGGCCGCCATCGAGAGCGGCAAGGTGCACCATCGTGGCGAGCGCTGCAAGCCGGGCAAGGAGCCGCGCGTCGGCGACGAGTTCCAGATTCGTACCGGTTTTGATGAAAAGACCATCGTGGTTCAAGCGCTTTCCATCGTCCGGCGTGGCGCGCCTGAAGCGCAGGCCTTGTATGCCGAGACCGAAGCCAGCATTGCCAAGCGCGAGAATGCGGCGGCTATGCGCAAGGCCGGCGCCATGGGCTTGAGCACCGACGGCAAGCCGAGCAAGAAACAACGCCGCGATCTGTTCAAGTTCCGTGGCAGCGGCAACGACGATTGAGGGCGCCGGCAATCGCCTGGCGCGTCACTTGGCTTGGAACAAACCCGGATTGTTCATAAACTGCGTCATCTTCGCGTCACTATTATTCAACTCAGATACCCAGACCTATGACTGATCTACCGGATACCGACTTCACCCAACGCTTCATCTTCGACGAGACCGACGCCCGTGGCGAGCTGGTGTCGCTGGAGCGCAGCTATGCCGAAGTCCTCGCCAAGCACCCCTATCCGGAGCCGGTCGCGCAACTGCTCGGTGAGCTGATGGCGGCAGCGGCGCTGCTGGTGGGCACCATGAAATTCGATGGTTTGCTGATCCTGCAGGCACGCTCCGAAGGCCCGGTGCCGATGCTGATGATCGAGTGCTCCAGCGAGCGCGAAATCCGCGGCCTCGCCCGTTACGAAGCTGATCAGATTGCCCCGGACGCCACCCTGTCGGACCTGATGGCCAACGGCGTGCTGGCGATCACCGTCGACCCGACCGAAGGCCAGCGCTACCAGGGCATCGTCGACCTGGACGGTGAAACCCTGTCAGACTGCTTCACCAACTATTTCGTGATGTCCCAGCAGGTCGGCACCAAGTTCTGGCTCAACGCCGACGGCAAGCGTGCGCGTGGCCTGCTGTTGCAGCAATTGCCTGCAGACCGCATCAAGGATGACGACGAGCGCACCGACAGCTGGCGCAAGCTGACTGCCCTGGCCGGCACCCTGACCGCTGAAGAGCTGTTGGGCCTGGACAACGAAACCATCCTGCATCGCCTGTACCACGAAGAGGCTGTGCGACTGTTTGACGCACAGAGCTTGCGCTTCCATTGCAGCTGCTCCCGCGAGCGTTCGGCCAATGCCCTGGTGAGCCTGGGCCTGGAAGATGCGCAGAATCTGGTGGTGGAACACGGTGGCAATATCGAGATCGACTGCCAGTTCTGCAACCAGCGCTACCTGTTCGATGCGGCTGATGTAGCCCAATTGTTCGCCGGAGCCGGCATCGACACCCCTTCCGACACCCGCCACTAAAACGTTTAAGCACAGGTAAATCACCTGACAAACGCCGGATTAGCGCAGTTCTGACGGGAGGGCCCTACTCTTTTTGGGCTTTTCTGGCATAATCCGGCCCACTTTTTTCGCGGTAGTAGTGCGCAACTTTCTACTACAAAACGTTTGGAGCACTCGGCCATAGGCCGACGGGGAACCTCATGACGCAAGCCAATAACGCCGTATACACCGATCTGAGTGTTGACGATCTGGTCAAAGAAGCCCTGCAGCGCGGTGAAGGCGTGCTTGCCGATACTGGCGCGCTGGTCGTAGAAACCGGTCACCGTACCGGTCGTTCGCCAGTCGACCGTTTCATCGTTGAAGAGCCTACTACCCAGGACGCTATCGCCTGGGGCCCGATCAACCGCAAGTTCCCGGCCGACAAGTTCGATGCCCTGTGGGCTCGCGTCGAGGCCTTCAACAACGCGCAAGAGCATTTCGTTTCCCACGTTCACGTTGGTGCTGCGCACGACCACTACCTGGCCGTGAAAATGACCACCCAGACTGCCTGGCAGAACCTGTTCGGTCGTTGCCTGTTCATCAACCCGGCCCAGTACAACCCGGCCGGTCGTGAAGAGTGGCAAGTGCTCAACGTGGCCAACTTCGAGTGCGTGCCAGAGCGTGACGGCACCAACTCCGACGGTTGCGTGATCCTCAACTTCGCACAGAAGAAAGTGCTGATCGCCGGCATGCGTTACGCCGGTGAGATGAAAAAAGCCATGTTCTCGGTGCAGAACTTCCTGCTGCCGGCTTCCGACGTGCTGCCAATGCACTGCGCCGCCAACATCGGCGAAGCAGGCGACGTGACCCTGTTCTTCGGTCTGTCGGGCACCGGTAAAACCACCCTGTCGGCCGACGAAAGCCGTTACCTGATCGGTGACGACGAACACGGCTGGGGCGAAGGCGTAGTGTTCAACATCGAAGGCGGTTGCTATGCCAAGTGCATCGACCTGTCCGAGAAGAACGAGCCGGTGATCTGGAAAGCCATCAAGCACGGCGCCGTGCTGGAAAACGTGGTGATCGACGATGCCAAGCACGCCGACTACACCAACGTCAGCCTGACCCAGAACAGCCGCGCCGCCTACCCGCTGGAGCACGTGGCCAAGCGTTCCGAGAAGAACCTGGGCGGCGAGCCAAACGCGGTGATCTTCCTGACTTGCGACCTGACTGGCGTACTGCCACCGGTGTCCATCCTCAGCGAAGAACAAGCGGCCTACCACTTCCTGTCCGGCTACACCGCGCTGGTGGGCTCGACCGAAATGGGTTCCGGCGGCGGCATCAAGTCGACCTTCTCCACCTGCTTCGGCGCACCGTTTTTCCCGCGCCCGGCTGGCGAATACGCTGAGCTGCTGATCAAGCGCATCCGTGGCTTCGGCTCCAAAGTCTACCTGGTCAACACCGGCTGGACCGGCGGCGGCTACGGCGTCGGCAAGCGCTTCAACATCCCGACCACTCGCGGCGTGATCGCAGCGATCCAGAGCGGCGCGTTGGTGGGTGCTGAAACCGAACACCTCGACACCATCAACCTCGACGTGCCATTGGCCGTACCGGGCGTTGAGACTGGCCTGTTGAACCCACGTAACACCTGGGCTGACAAGGCTGCCTACGACGAAGCGGCGAAGGCACTGGCTGGCTTGTTCATCGAGAACTTCAAGAAGTTTGAAGTAAGCGATGCGATCAAGGCTGCGGGTCCTAAGTTGTAAGATTCGAGCGTTGTGAAAAAGCCGCCCTCAGGGGCGGCTTTTTTGTGCGCGATAGGTCAGTCGACCCTGTGCAAAACAACGGCACCGACCAGTACCAGTGCAACGCCTAGCACCTGTACAGCCGACAACCGCTCCTTGAAAAACACGAACCCCAGAATCGCCGCAATCCCGCCCGACAACGTACTGATCACCGTCACCACCGACACCGACCCTGCCATCGCCCCCCAGGAAAACGCCGAGAAGCCGCCGAGGTTCATCACGCTCGCCCCGGTCAGTGTTGCGCAGTTTTTCAGCGGCGGGATTTTCAACCCGTCCTTGATCTTCAGTACCATCAACACCAATACGCATAACCCCACCAAATACCCGAGCCACAGCATGGTAATCGGCCCCAGCGCCGGCAGTGTGTAGCGGCCTTGCAGCCAGAAACTGGTGCCATACAGCACAGCGGCAAGCATGGCGTAAGCGATGGACAGGCGGGGGTTGTTGTGGGGAACGCCGTTGTCCTTGTGGATGCTGGAGAGGAACACGCCGATCACGCACACGGCGATGCAACCCAGCTGCGTCAGGCTGATGTGCTCGCCGCTGGCCCAGGACAGCAGGGTGGTGACCACGCCGTAGGAGGTCACTAGCGGTGCGACGATGGCGGCTTTGCCGAGTGCAAAAGCTTTGGATAACGCGAGGGCGCCGGAAACGGTGAGCAGGGCGGCGGCGATGCCCAGAAGCCAGACGCTCAGCGGCGCGTCGAGGGATTTGAGCAGGAAGGTCGGGAGAATGGCCAGCAGCAGGGTCATGATCAGAAAGCCCAAGGCTTGGCCGAAATACACCGCGCGTTTTACGCCGACAGCGCGGGCATTGAGGCCCACGAGAAAATCCGTACCGCCCCAGAGCAGGGCGGCCAGCAGGCCCATTGTTACGTCCATGTAAGGTCCTTTCCGAAGGCGCAATGTCCTGTAGGAGCCCGGCTTGCCGGCGATGAGGCCCTCGGGACCGCCATCGCCGGCAAGCCGGCTCCCACCGTTAACTCAGGTTTTCGAGAGTTTGCGTGTCCCAGCTGTGGGTCTTGATGGCCAGGTAGAGCATGCCGATGGTCAGCGGCACTTTTTCGCCGCGCCCTTTGGCCCGACGTTTGAGAAACACATCAAACACCGGCGGGTTGAAGTAACGATAAGTGTCGAAGTCGCCCAGGTCGAGTACAAATTCCTGCTCCAGCGTATCCATCAATTGCTTGGCCTCACTGCCATCACAACCCAGGTCGACGTTGATCGAGGTTTGCAGGCTGATGGTCTTGTGTTTTGGCAGGCCGATTTCTTCGTGCAGCAGTTGCAGGAGTTGCTGCATGGCGGCGTCTTCGGGGAAGTTAGGCGCGAGGTTCATGGTGGGGGCACGCAGGAGTGGGTGAGGGGGATGGTTGCGGTGGCGGCGATATTTGTTTTGGCTGGCTAGCAACACGATACCCGTTACAAGAGCAATGGCAGGCAAGCTGTCCATCGCCGATCCCTTTAACCATAGGGTGTCGCAGAATAAGAGTGTCGGACCGGTTACCACAAGGACCAGCCCAAACCATTTTCTGAGTGGAGGCCGTTTGATTGTTTTTTCGATCGACGCGGCAACGGCCAAGAGCAGTATCAGGCCGATCCAGTAGATGGATTCGGTCATCGCATCAGCCACCCAAGATTTGCCAATGCATGTGGATTGCTAAGCAAGATGATCAGGCGCCGCTCTGTGAAGGTGACGCCGTTGTGGCTGATAGGTTGCGTCCTTTCGATGTTCACAGATTCTTGTCGGCGTTGTTGAAAGGCCGCTAGTTTCGGTCAGGCGAAGGTGAGTTTTGTAGAGGGCGTGCAGGGCGTTTTAAGCAGTTTGGGAAACGTACGGCGCAGTACTGAGTGGTTTCTTACGGATGCTTCCGATTTTTGGTTATGACGGAGGTTCTTTGGGGGCGAGTGGTCGTTTTTACTCAGAACCTGAGGAGCCAGAAGTTGCTGTTGGAGGTGATAAAAACTACGTCACACTTTGTACAAAAAATCCGCCAGAGGCCTGATTTCAGCGTATGTTTCACCGCAAAATCTTGTAGGGCGATTCCGCCCACTACTTAAAGGGAGTTAAGCATGGGTTTGCTTCGTGTCGCCTCGGCGATGTCATTGTGCGCAGTGGCGTTTTCCATCCAGGCCGAACAGTTGCCGATTGAGGTCCTGAGTGCGGTGGTCAAGGACCAGAAAATCGCCGATGCCGAAGTGCTGCTGCAACGCAACGGTGCGCAGAACGTGGTGGGGCGCACCAACGCCCAGGGCCAGGTCACATTGACCAGCGAAGCCGCTGACGACTCCACCAACCTGCTGATCATCAAGAAGCCCGGCTACTCCAACCTGGTGGTGAAATGCCCCTGCAAGGGCATGACTTACGCCATCAGCCCGGTGATGGAGAACCTCGACGGCCTGCGCGTGGTACTGACCTGGGGCAAGACCCCGGAAGACCTCGACTCCCACATGATCTTCCCGGGCAACAACATCTACTTCGAAAACAAAAACGGCACCGATGCCGAACTGGATGTGGATGACACCGACAGCTACGGCCCGGAAACCATCACCCTGCAGAAAAAACACTATGGCGAAAGCTACGTGTACGCCGTGCATGACTACACCAACGGTGGTAATCCAAGCTCGCGTCAGCTCTCCAATAGTGAAGCCAAAGTGTTCGTGTACATGGGCCAGTCGCTGGTGCGTACCTACTATGTACCGCAGAACCGTAGCGGCAACCTGTGGACCGTGTTCCGCATGACCGGCAGCGGTGACTTCCAAGACATCAACACCTTCAGCGGTGTGACAGTGGATGCCAAGGACGTACTCAACGAAGTGAAACCGTTGCTGGATGACAGCGTCGCGGTCACGGCCGTAGCCGTCAGCTCTTCTGCACAAACCGATGCGAAACGTCTGAACGTACAAGGTGAAGCGGCCTACCAAGCGGGTAACCTCGACCAGGCCATCGACTTGTTCCGCCAGGCCATCGACCTGGACAATGGCTTCGGCAAGGCCTACGGCAATCTGGGCCTGGCGTACCAGAAGGCTGGCAACACTGCCGAGTCGATCTGGGCCAACCGCAAGGCCATTGCCCTGGCGACCGGTGCGAATGCCGCGACCGTGCGTGCAGGGTCTTACTACAACATTGCGCGGATCTATGAGGCTGCGGGGCAGTTCCAGGATGCGTTGCGTCACTACCAGCTGGCTAAAGAGCAGAAGGCCAACCCGGTGTATGACACGGCGATTGAGCGCGTGAAAAACCGATGATTCAGCCCTGATACAAAAATAAAAATGTGGGAGGGGGCTTGCCCCCGATAGCGATCTGTCAGGCCAAGATTTATTGGCTGACACACTGCAATCGGGGGCAAGCCCCCTCCCACATTTGGATTTGTATCTTTTCTGCTCCTACCTCGGATTATTCCCACTTCGGCCCTAGGCCACCCCTCACCCTGTGTATCATCCTGTCTCTTTTTTCCATGCGACCTTTCTCGATTCGCTGAGATTCCCGGGCTATGTTTTTGAGCCAACTCAGCGGTCAATGGAGTGACAGCCTATGCACGACACCCTCCAGCAGGTCTTTGGTTATCCACAGTTTCGTTTGGGCCAGGAAGAAACCGTCAGCGCGGTACTGGCCGGTCGTTCGGCAGCTGCGATTTTCCCAACCGGGTCAGGTAAATCTTTGTGTTACCAGCTGTCGGCGGTGTTGCTGCCACACCTGACATTGGTGGTTTCACCCCTGTTGGCGTTGATGCAGGACCAGCTTGGTTTCTTGCAGCGCCACGGCATTTCGGCGGGCAGTATTGATTCGGCCCAGAGCCGCGATGAGGCCAATGACGTGATGGCCCGTGCGCGTTCAGGCGAGCTGAAAATCCTGATGATTTCCGTAGAACGCTTGAAGAACGAGCGCTTCCGTAACTTCCTGCAAAGCGTGCAGATCTCGTTACTGGTGGTGGACGAGGCGCACTGTATTTCCGAGTGGGGCCACAACTTCCGGCCGGACTATTTGAAGCTGCCGGACTACCAGCGCCAGTTCAATATCCCACAAGCCCTGCTGCTGACGGCTACGGCCACGCCTAAGGTGATTGCCGACATGCAGGCGAAGTTCGCCATTGCACCGGGCGATGTGGTCACTACGGGCTTCTACCGGCCCAACCTCAACCTGTTGGTGGAGCCGGTCAGCGGCGCGGACAAGCGTCGTCGCTTGGTGCAGTGGATGAGTGAGCGCGCTGACCAGCCAAGCATCGTCTATGTCACCTTGCAAAAAACCGCCGAGCAGATTGCCGAGCACCTGAACCGCAACGGCATCCAGGCCGAGGCGTATCACGCCGGCTTGCCCCACGATAAACGCGAGGGTATCCAGCAGCGCTTCATGGGCGGACGTTCCAATTGCATTGTCGCCACCATCGCGTTTGGCATGGGCATCGACAAAAGTGACATCCGCAATGTGGTGCACTTCGACCTGCCTAAATCCATCGAGAACTACAGCCAGGAGATCGGCCGTGCCGGGCGTGATGGGCAGCCGTCCGACTGCCTGGTGCTGGCCAACCGCGACAGCCTCAACGTGCTGGAAAACTTCGTGTACGGCGACACGCCAGAGCAGGAGGGGATCCGGCGGGTATTGGATGAGCTTCAGGCTGCACGGAGCGAGGGGCAATGGGAATTTCTGCTCAGGTCCTTGTCGGATCACAGCAACATCCGCGAGCTGCCGTTGAAGACACTGCTGGTGCAGTTGGAGCTCAAGGGGGTGATCGCACCACGCTACGCGTTCTACGCCGAATACCGCTTCAAGTACCTGATCGAGCCCGACGCCCTGCTGGCGCGGTTTTCCGGCGAGCGACAGCAGTTTGTCGCAGCGATTATCCAGGTGTGCAAGCGGGCGAAAACCTGGGCTACAGTGGATTTCGACGCGCTGTACCAACAGCACAACGCCGAGCGTGGCCGGGTGGTGAAAGCCCTGGATTACTTCCAGGAGCAGGGCCTGATCGAGCTGGAAAGCAAGCAGATGACCGAGGTCTACAGCCTGCTGGATACCGATTTTGATCCAGAGGTGTTGAGCGCCGAGTTATACACAGGCTTCAAGCAACATGAGGTGGGCGAGGTGGCGCGGATTCACGCCATGCTCGATCTGTTCGCCACCGAACATTGCCTGGGGAAACGCCTGGCTCAGTATTTTGGCGATGAAAATGCGCCCCAGCGTTGTGGGCATTGCTCTGTGTGCCACGGCCATGTTGCACACCTGCCGCCACCGCCCGGTTTGCCGCCGCTTGTGGATAAAAACTTCATGGGGCTGTGCGGTGATTTTATCCACAGGCATCATGAGCACACGGGGCAATTGCCGGGTGCGGAACGTTTGACGCGGTTCCTTGGCGGTATCAGCGTGCCGCTTTTCACCAAGCTGAAAGCGCGGGGCATTCCGGGTTTTGCCGCACTTGAGGACTACCCCTACGCCGAGGTGCGCGAGTGGGCCGAAGCCCATTTGAATGACCTTTGAACCCACCTTCACGAGATGCGCCCATGCCTGACTCCGTACCCCAACGTGCCGATTACCCTCACTTCCAGCCGATCATCACGCGCTGGCACGACAACGATGTGTATGGCCATGTGAATAACGTGACCTACTACAGCTTCTTCGACACGGCGGTGAACACCTACCTGATCGAACAGGGTGGGTTGGATATTCATGACGGTGAAGTGGTGGGGTTTGTGGTGAGTTCAGCGTGCGATTACTTCGCGTCGATTGCCTTTCCCGAGCGCATCGAAATCGGCCTGCGGGTGAGCAAGTTGGGCAACAGCTCAGTGCAGTACGAATTGGCGGTGTTCAAACAAGGTGAGGACGAGGCCTGTGCGGCGGGGCGCTTTGTGCACGTGTTCGTGGATCGGGGGACGAACCAGCCGGTGACGATTCCGGGAATGTTGCGCGAGGCGTTGCAGCGCTTGGTGATTCTTTGAACACAAATACCCACTGTAGGAGCTGGCTTGCCAGCGATCGCGATGGGTCAGGTCAATAAGTATTGCCTGACACTCTGCCATCGCCGGCAAGCCGGCTCCTACAAGGGATTGATCGTGTTCTTCAGCTCTTACCGGTGACGGTAGTGATGCTTGTTCTTGCGATGGCCATAGGCATGCCCGCGGCCACGGTGATCGTCGCGGTCATAGCGGCGGTTGTCGCGCCCACGGTAGCGACGGTCGTCGTCATCGCTCTTGTTGCCCATGTAGTTACCCAGCGCGCCACCTGCACCGCCGCCAGCGGCTGCGCCGATCAGGCTGCCAGTGTTGCCGCCCATGCTGCGGCCAACCACGTTGCCACCGGCTGCGCCCAGCGCACCACCAATGGCCGCTTCACCACGGCTGCGCTTGTCAGCGCCGACCGCACTGCCGCCCGCGCCACCCAGGGCTGCGCCGATGGCCGAACCTGTATTGCCGCCGATCTGCTGGCCGACAACGGAACCTAAAACCCCGCCCAATGCGCCGCCCACACCGGCTTCGGTGATGCCACCGGCCATGGCTGCGCCACTGACCAGGCCAAGGGACAACAAGAGAATCGAGGAGAACTTCATAGAGAGACCTCAAGAGGATGACGGCGCGATCCTGAGGTTGTATCGAGACGCTGACAATCGAAATCCGACCGGTGGCAGCAGTTGTATACAATTTGCTAAGTTGCTGTTTTGTATGGGGAACTTAAGTGATTTTTACAGGTCTTTAACTACTTCGGAACGGCCGCTTTTATGCAAAAGCGGCCTTTTTTGTGCCCGGAATTTGGCCCGGCATCGTCCCCGCTGCCTGCATGGGAACACTCACTGTAGGAGCCGGCTTGCCGGCGATGGCGTCGGCACAATCAGCGCAAGGCTTAAGGGCCGCATCGCCGGCAAGCCGGCTCCTACAGAGGGCGGGGTTGTCAGGCCGAGCGGGCCATGATCAAGCCGTTATCGCTTGCCGCTTCCAGGCGAATCGCCACGAACTTCGATGTTGGCGTGTGGCTGCCATCGCCCGTGCTTTCCAGGGGCACCAGAGGGTTCACTTCCGGGTAATAAGCCGCCGCCTGCCCCGCAGGAATATCAAACGCAAGCAAGGTAAAGCCCTTCACACGACGCTCGCGGCCGTCCTCCCACAACGAGACGATGTCGGCCTTCTGCCCCGGCTTGAAGCCCAGGCGGATGATGTCGGCTTCGTTGACGAACAGCACGTCACGCTGGCCTTTCACGCCACGGTAGCGGTCGTCCAAGCCATAGATGGTGGTGTTGTACTGATCGTGGGAGCGCATCGACTGCATGATCAGGTCCGGCACACGGCCAGTGGCGTGAGTGCGCTCGTGGATCAAGTCCTTGGGCAGGATATTCGGGCGGAAGTTGGCGCGGCCCGACGGCGTGTTCCAGCGGCGGGCGCCAGCTGCGTTGCCCAGGTAGAAGCCGCCCGGGTTTTTGATCTTCTCGTTGAAGTCCTTGAAGCCTGGGATGGTGTCGGCTATCAGGTCGCGAATACGCCCGTAGTCGGCCACCAGCCAATTCCAATCCACGGGCTTGCTGCCCAAGGTCGCCGCCGCGATGCCAGCCAGGATGGCAGGCTCCGACTTCATGAATTTCGACAGCGGCTGCAGTTGGCCGTTGGAGCCGTGAACCATGCTGAACGAGTCCTCTACCGTCACCGCTTGCGGGCCGTCGGCCTGGATGTCGATGTCGGTACGGCCCAGGCATGGCAGAATCAGCGCGTCTTTGCCGTGCATCAGGTGGCTGCGGTTGAGCTTGGTGCTGATCTGCACGGTCAGGTCGCAATTGCGCAGGGCCTGGAAGGTGCGCGGGCTGTCGGGCGTGGCTTGGGCGAAGTTGCCGCCCAGGCCGATGAACACTTTGGAGCGGCCTTCGAGCATGGCGTGGATCGCTTCGACCACGTTGTGCCCATTTTCACGGGGTACCTGGAACTGGAAGCGACGCTCCAGAGAATCGAGGAACGCCACCGGCGGGCGCTCGTTGATGCCCATGGTGCGGTCGCCCTGCACGTTGCTGTGGCCACGCACCGGGCACAGGCCCGCGCCGGGGCGGCCGATGTTGCCGCGCAGCAGCATCAGGTTGGCGATTTCCTGGATGGTCGGCACCGAGTGGCGATGCTGAGTGATGCCCATGGCCCAGCACATGATCACGTTCTTGCCTTTGGCGTACATGCGCGCCGCTTGCTCGATCTCCACCAGCGTCAGGCCGGACTGCTCGACGATTTCATCCCAGGAGGTGTCGTCGATCTTGCCCAGGTAATCCAGCACGTTGGCGGTGTGTTCGTTGAGGAAGTCGTGGTCGAACACGGCTTCCTTGCCTTCGGCCTGGGCCTGGCGCTCCCACAGCAGCAGGAACTTGGCCATGCCGCGCAGGATGGCCATGTCGCCGCCGAGTGCCGGGCGGAAGTAGGCGGTGTTGGTCGGCTTGTCGCCGTTGGTGAGCATTTCCAGCGGGTGCTGCGGGTGCTGGAAGCGTTCCAGGCCGCGTTCTTTCAGCGGGTTGATGCACACTACCTGGGCGCCACGCTTCACTGCTTCGCGCAGCGGTTCGAGCATGCGCGGGTGGTTGGTGCCGGGGTTCTGGCCCCACACGAAGATCGCATCGGCATGTTCGAAGTCATCAAAGGTCACGGTGCCTTTGCCGACGCCCACGCTTTGCGCCAGGGCCACACCGCTGGCTTCGTGGCACATGTTCGAGCAATCCGGGAAGTTGTTGGTGCCATACGCGCGCACGAACAGCTGATACAGGTACGCCGCCTCGTTGCTGGCGCGGCCCGAGGTGTAGAACTCGGCCATGTCCGGGCTGGGCAGGGCGTTGAGGTGCTTGCCTACCAGGTCGAACGCGGCTTCCCAGCTGATGGGCTGGTAGCGGTCGGTTTCGGCGTCGTAGCGCATCGGCTCGGTCAGGCGGCCCTGGTATTCCAGCCAGTAGTCGCTTTGCTCCAGCAGCGCGGTGACGCTGTGCTTGGCGAAGAATGCCGCGTCGACGCGACGTTTGGTGGCTTCCCAGTTCACGGCCTTGGCGCCGTTCTCGCAGAACTTGACCATGCCGCTTTCCGGCGAGTCGCCCCACGCACAGCCCGGGCAGTCGAAACCGCCGTTCTGGTTGGTCTTGAGCATCATGCGCAGGTTTTTCAGCGCGTTGTCGCTGGTCAACCAGGCCTGCGCCACGCTGATCAGTGCGCCCCAGCCACCGGCTGGGCCTTTATAGGGCTTGTAGCGCGGGGTTGGGGTTTGGTCGGCTTGGTGATGCATGCTCATGGTTGGTACTCCATCGCTGGGCTATAGACCCGCGGCGCGCTTTTCTGCGGCAGGTGGATGAGGTTGAGGTTGTGCCGGCGGGCCCATTGCAGGGCCAGGCCGGTAGGCGATGACAGGCTGACCAGGGTCTGGATGCCCGCGCGCAGGACTTTCTGGATCAACTCCAGGCTGCAACGGCTGGTGACGATTGCCAGGCCACCTTCGGTCGGAATCTTCTGGCGGATCAGTGCGCCGATCAATTTATCCAGGGCGTTGTGCCGGCCGATGTCTTCACGGCCCAGCAGCAATTCGCCGTGGCCGTTCATGAACACCGCTGCGTGTACCGCGCCGCTGTATTGGCCCAAGGGTTGAAAGGCGCTGATGCGCTGGCGCAGGCCGTCGAGCCATTCGGCGGGCGGCAAGGGCGCGCCAGGTAGCACCTGAAGGTCCGGTAGGGCCTGTTCAACTGCTTCCACGCCGCACAGACCACAGCCGCTGGTGCCTGCCAGTTGTCGGCGCTGTTGCTTGAGGTTCCAGAAGGCACGGCTGGAAATCTGTACCTGAGCGTGTTGGGCAGAGCCGGAGCCGCTGAGTTTAAGGTCATAAATGTCGTTAACGTCGGCGATAATGCCGCTGCCAATGCTGAAGCCGACGATGAAGTCTTCAAGGTCGGTCGGGGTGACCAGCATCACGGCCTGGCTGATGTCGTTGTAGGCAATCGCCAAGGCCACTTCTTCCGCCAATGCAGTGCTGGCGACTTCTGTGTGCTCGAGATTGCAATACTGATAGCTCTGGCTGGCAGCAGGCGCGGGCGTTTCAGAGGCAGGCGCCGCGCAGACGGGGCGCTTGGCGTTCATGGGGCAGTACCACCGACGGATTGATCAGTGTTTAGACTAGGCGCGACAAAGCGTCGCGTCCAATTGCCAGTACTGATCTGTCGATAGATGACGTCGATCAAGACTCGTTTTGCGATTTCTGAAACAGCGCAAAACAGGCTTCGGCCAGTGCTGATCGAGGGGCGCTGCGGCGCATGATCAATCCCAGGCGGGCCAGGGTGTGGGCGTCTTCAATCGGTTGCAGGCGCAAGTGTTCGGTGAGTGCATCCAGGCCTCCCTCCAGTGGCATCACTGCGCAACACAGCCCGCCGTGCACAGCCTGTAACAACTGATGGACGGCATCGGTTTGCAGCAGCGGTTGTGGGTTGAGCCCCCGGCTGTGGAAGTTGTGGTCGATGGACTGGCGAAAGTGCATGCCGCTGGTGAGCATGCCCAGCGGCAGCTCGATCAGCGCCTCCCAGCTCAACGGCGTGTCACCGAAGCTGAAGAAGCGCTGGTCATACAGCAGGCCCATGCGGGTTTCGCCCAACGCCAGCGAGTCGAAACGTTCATTGTCCAAGCGTTCCAGGTAGGACACGCCCAGGTCCAGTCGATTGCTGGCCAGTTGTTCAAGGATTTGCTCGGAGCTCAGTGCCGACAGCTCGAAACGCAGGCTGGGGTGTTCCTTGTGCAACTGCTGCATCAAGGCCAGGGGGTCGAAGCTCGACAGCGGCACCACCCCTAATCGCAATGTGCCCACCAGGTTGCCACGGCAGGCTGCGGCTTCGGCCTGCAAACCGTCATAGGCCGCCAGCACCGTGCGGGCCCACGCCAGCACCCGCTCGCCCGGCGCGGTAAACCCTTCGAAGCGCTGGCCCCGGTTGACCAGAGGAAGGTCCAGTTCCTCTTCCAGGTTGCGCAAGCGCATCGACAGCGTCGGCTGGGTGATATGGCAACGCGCTGCCGCCTGGCCGAAGTGACGGGTTTCGTCGAGGGCGATGAGGAATTTCAGCTGTTTGATGTCCATCTTCGCTCCGTGGGCTTGCTCCAATAGCGAGGGGATTCTAACGCGTGTAGGAGTCGTCTGGTCATTGGTCGGGCTGGAACCAGGTTCTGTAGGACTGGTCTAGTCTTTGGCATCTGGAACCTAAACCCCAAGGAGAGCAAACATGAGTATTTTCAGCTTTGTGAAAGAGGCTGGCGAAAAGCTGGTCAAGCTGTTGACGCCAGGCAACGCCGATGCAAGCGAAGACCTTAAAAAGCACATTGAGGATGTGGGGCTGGGCAACCCGAACGTGCATGCCACCGTCGACGGTGACAAGGTGACGATCAGCGGTGTAGTGGCCAGCCAGGAAGAGAAAGAAAAAATCATCCTGGCGGCAGGCAATATTGCCGGGGTGGCCAGTGTCGAGGACCAGATCACCGTATCCGGCCCGGCGGTTGCCGCCGCCCGTTTCGTCGTGGTGAAAAAGGGCGACACCCTGAGCGCAATTTCGCTGGCGGTGTATGGCAACGCCAACCAGTACAACAAGATCTTCGAGGCTAACAAGCCGTTGTTGTCGCATCCGGACAAGATTTACCCAGGGCAGACGTTGCGTATTCCTGAGTAATACACGCTACGAAATGTGGGAGTTGCTTTCTGTGGGAGCCGGGCTTGCCCGCGATAGCATCGCTGCGGTGTCACTGATACACCGAGGCGTCTGCATCGCGGGCAAGCCCGGCTCCCACAGAGGTCTTCTCCCACATTTGATTCAGAGGCCGGCAATGAGGTCTCGGTAGTCCTCGACGGCTGCAAACTCCGCCGTGTCCTTTGGCCCTTTCTTGCTGTCCGGCTCTTTCACCGCCAGCAGATGCCCCACGCCAAACACCTGGGCACTGCGCAGGATCGGCAAGGTGTCATCAATAAACAGGCTGCGCGCCGGGTCGAAGCCGATGTCGGCTTGCAGAGCATCCCAGAACTGCGGGTTTTCCTTGGCGAAACCGTAATCGTGGGAGCTGATCAACCTTTCGAAATACGGCGCCAATTCGATGCGTTCCAACTTCAATGACAGCGAATCGCGATGAGCGTTGGTGATCAGGATCACCCGCTTGCCGGCCTGTTTGATCGCCGCCAGAAAGGTGTCGGCGTCTGGGCGCAGGGCGATCAGGTGGGCGGTTTCCAGCTTGAGTTCGCGCACCGGGATCTTCAGTTCGGTGGTCCAGAAATCCAGGCAATACCATTGCAACTGTCCCGCGTTATGCTCGAACAGAGGTTGCAACTCCAGCTCGGCCATGGCGCGGCTCACGCCATGCAACTCGGCGTACCGTTGTGGCAGGTGTTCCATCCAGAAGTGGTTGTCGAAGTGCAGGTCGAGCAGGGTGCCGTCCATGTCCAGCAGGACGGTGTCGATGGCGTGCCAGGGCAGAGAGGGCATGGGCGGTTCTCATGTAAGTAAAGATATCCGACACAGACAATCGGAAAAGCCACGGTATAGTAACCCGATCACGCCAAGGAGCCGCTTATGCGCCAGAAACCCACCGTCCTCGCCCGCGAAATAGTCGCCAGTAGCCGTTTGTTCCGCGTGGAGGAAGTGCAATTGCGCTTTTCCAATGGCGTTGAACGAACCTACGAACGCCTGGTGGGCCGCGGTGCCGGTTATGGCGCAGTGATGATCGTGGCAATGATCGACGCCGATCACGCGTTGCTGGTGGAAGAATACTGCGGCGGTACGGATGAATATGAGTTGTCCCTGCCCAAGGGCCTGATTGAGCCCGGCGAGGATGTGCTGGCGGCGGCGAACCGTGAGCTCAAGGAAGAGGCAGGCTACGGCGCACGTCAGCTGGAACACCTCACCGAGCTTTCGCTGTCACCTGGCTACATGAGCCAGAAAATCCAGGTGGTGCTGGCCACCGACCTCTATGAAGAACGCCTTGAAGGTGACGAGCCCGAGCCGATGCGGGTCGACCGCGTCAACCTGCGGGAGCTGTCGCAACTGGCGCAAAACGAGCAATTCAGCGAAGGCCGCGCCCTGGCCGCGCTGTACCTGGTACGAGACCTGTTGACCCAGCGTGGAGCGTTTATCGCATGAGCGAACTGTTTTTAGGCCACCCTTTTATTGCCCCTGTGATCGAGCTGGCGCGTCAGGCGGGTGAAGCGATCCTGCCCTATTGGCGGGCCGACGTGGCCGTCACGTCCAAGTCTGATGACTCGCCGGTGACGGCAGCAGACCTGGCCGCTCACCACTTGATCCTCGCTGGGCTCACCGCGCTGGACCCGAGCATTCCCGTACTGTCTGAAGAAGACGCCGATATCGACCAAAGCGTGCGCGCCGGTTGGCAGCGCTGGTGGTTGGTGGACCCGCTGGATGGCACCAAGGAATTCATTTCCGGCAGCGAAGAGTTCACCGTCAACGTCGCCCTGATCGAGCAAGGCCGCGTGGTATTTGGCGTGGTGTCGATGCCCACCAGCGGCCGCTGCTACTTTGGCGGTGCGGGCCTTGGGGCATGGCGTTCCGATGTAAATGAGGCGCCCAAGCAGATTCAGGTGCGCCAGACGCCAGCCGCCGGAGAGGCATTTACCGTGGTTGCCAGTCGTCGGCACACCAGCCCTGAGCAGGAGCGTTTGCTGGATGGTTTGAGCGAAGGCCTGGGTGAGCTGAAACTGGCGAATATCGGCAGCTCGCTGAAATTCTGCTTGCTGGCCGAAGGCAGTGCCGATTGCTACCCACGGTTGGCGCCAACGTCGCAGTGGGACACCGCAGCAGCCCAGGGCGTGCTGGAAGGGGCGGGCGGCGAAGTGCTGGAGTTGAGTGGCGAGCCATTCAGCTACCCGGCGCGGGAGTCGTTGTTGAACCCGTTCTTTTTGGCATTGCCGGCGAAGGCGGCTTGGCGGGAGCGGTTGCTGACCCTGGCCCGTTCGTAGACCCCTGTAGGAGCCCGGCTTGCCGGCGATGGCGCCGGCAAGATCGCTGCATGACTTGAATGCCTCATCGCCGGCAAGCCGGCTCCTACAATGGATTGTGTTGTGGCGCTTAGCGGTGCAGGACGTACTGGCCGGTAAACGCTACGGCATGCTCCTCGCTGCCCTCATTCACAATCCACGTCTCCAGCGTCAGCCGTGCACGGCCATAGCGCTTGTAGGTCGCCACAAAGCGTTTCCACACCTTCTCCTCTGGCGCCTGGCACACCACCGTCGCGTCCCGGGTCACGGGCAGCGGATAGCTGATCTGCCCTTCCTGAATCACGATATGCCCGTCTTCAACCCCTTCCTCCCGCAATTGCAGGTGCAACCAACCCCACCCCGCCAGCACGGCACCGCAATAGAGGCTGCCGCCAAACATGGTGCTCTTGTGGTTGATGTTGGCTTGCAAGGGCAGGTGCAGCTGCAATTGGCCGTGTTGCCAGTCGAGCACCTTGAGGCCCATTTCCCGGGTAAGGGGAATGTCGTGGTGAAGGATGGATTCCAGGTAACGGCTGTCGCGGCTCATGGGGGCCTCGTGGCGAGTGGGGTGGGTCATTCGTCGTCGGCGCCATGGTTGGCACTGTCGGCGAAATTAAGGCCGTGCTTGCGCAGTTTGTCGTGCAGGGTCTTGCGCGGCATGCCCAACGCCTCGGCAAGGCTGCGCATGGAGCTGTGGGGGCGGGTCAATTCGGCAGCGATCAGGCTTTTTTCGAACTGCTCGACTTGCTCGCTCAGGCCACCCTTGGTGGAGGTCAACACGCCGGCAGACGGGTTGTCCGGTGTCGCATCCAAGGCCAGCTCCAGGCCGAGGGCAAACCGTTCGGCGGCGTTTTGCAGTTCCCGCACATTACCCGGCCAGCTGTGGCGCAGCAGCAGTGCACGCTGGCCCGGCTGCAACTCGTGCAGCGGCAGGCCGTGGCGGCTGCTGGCTTCGTCGGCAAAGTGCTGGAACAGCATCAACGCATCTTCGCCCCGCTCGCGCAGCGGCGGAATGCGCAGCGGCGCAACGTTGAGACGGTAATACAAGTCGGCCCGAAAGCGCCCCTGGTCGGCAGACTGGCGCAGGTCTTCCTTGGTGGCGGCGATGATGCGGATATCCAGCGGGATCAGCTGGTTGCCGCCCAGGCGCTCCACTACGCGTTCCTGCAACAGGCGCAGCAACTTGACCTGCACATCCAGGCTCATGCTTTCGATTTCATCGAGAAACAACGTGCCGCCGTTGGCAAACTCGAACTTGCCGATACGGCGCTTTTGCGCACCGGTAAAGGCGCCAGGCTCGTGACCGAACAGCTCGCTTTCCACCACGGACTCGGCCAGGGCACCGGCGTTGATCGCCACAAACGGCCCGCTGCGCCGGCTCGACAGGTCGTGCAGTGCACGCGCCACTACCTCTTTGCCTGCGCCGGTTTCGCCAAGGATCAGTACATCGGCCTTGGTCGCCGCCAGCGCGCCGATCTGCTCGCGCAGGCGCAGCATCTGCGGAGAATGCCCCACCAGGCGCGTGCTTAGTTGCTGGCGATCGCTAAGGGCCAGGCGCAGGCTGCGGTTGTCCAGCACTAGGCGGCGCAGGGCGAGGGCGCGGCGCACGCTGTCGAGCAAGGCATCGCTGGCAAACGGTTTTTCCAGGAAGTCATACGCGCCGGCGCGCATGGCCTGTACCGCCAGCGGCACATCACCGTGGCCGGTAATCAGCAGCACCGGCAGCTCCGGGTCCTGGCCGTGCAGTTCGGCCAGCAGCTCCAGGCCGTCCATGCCGGGCATACGGATGTCGCTGACCACCACGCCCGGCCAATCGCGGGACAGGCGCGCGGTGAGGCCGCTGGCTTCGCCCAGGGTCAGGACTTTCAGCCCAGCCAGGTCCAGGGTCTGGCACAGGGCCTGACGCAGGTGTGGATCGTCGTCGATCAACACCACCTGGATCCCGTTATCGATACTCATACACTGCGGTCCTCGGACGGTTGCAGACTGACGCCCGGCGAACCGGCACGCAATTTCAAGGTTAACAGCGCGCCGCCTTCCTTGTGGTTGGCGAACAACAGCTCGCCGCCGAAGGCGCGCATCAGCGTGTCACAGATCGCCAGGCCCAACCCCAGGCCCTGGGTGCGGGTCTTGGTGGTGTAGAACGGCTCGCTGGCACGCCCCAAGGCTTCCATGCAAAAGCCCGGGCCATTGTCGCGAATGTACAGGTTGACGCCCTGTTCGGTGGTTTGGGCACTCAACCAGAGTTTACGCGGCGGGCCTTTTTCGGTGAGGGCGTCGAGGGCGTTGGCCAGCAGGTTACCCAGTACCTGGCGCAAACGGGTTTCACCGGCCTGTACCCACAGGGTTGCTTCCGGCAGGTCACGGATCAGCTCGACTTCCATCGACCGCCGCCGCTTGGCCAGCAGTGCCAGCGCGTCGTCCAGCGCCGGTTGCAGCGCCACACTCTCGGGCGCATGGCGGTCACGGCGGGCGAAGGCGCGCAGGTGGGCGATGATCGAGGCCATACGCCCGGTCAGTTCGCTGATCAGTTTGAGATTGCCTCGGGCATCGCTGGTGCGTTCGTGGTCGAGCAGGATTTCGGCGTTTTCCGCATAGCTGCGGATCGCCGCCAGGGGCTGGTTGAGCTCATGGCTGATACTCGCCGACATGGTGCCCAGCGCCGACAGCTTGCCGGCCTGCACCAGGTCGTCCTGGGCGCGCACCAGTTCCTGCTGGGCGTGTTCGCGCTCCAGCACTTCCTGTTTGAGGCGCCGGTTGAGGCCCTCCAAGTCGCTGGTACGCTCGACCACACGCATTTCCAGCTCGCGGCGCGCCTTGGCTTCAAAGGCGATGCGTTCCAGGTAGTGCCGACGGCGCTGCATCATCAAGCCCAGCAGCAACATCAGCACCAGCAGGGTGGCGCCGCCGACGGCAACCACCGTGCGCACCGGCCGGCTGATCAGCGAACGAGGGGCGAGGATTTCGACGTTCCAGCCGGTTTCCGCGATGGCCGTGGACTGGCGCAACCAGGCGGTGTTGCTCAGGGCCAGTGGTTGCGGATCACGGGTAGGGTAGGGCTGGATCGCGATGATGGCCTGGCGCTCTTCGGTGGTCAGCGGCCGGGTGGCGCGGAATCGCCATTGAGGGCGCGACGTGAGGATCACCACGCCGTTGTGGTCGGTCACCAGCAGTTGTTCCGGCGTATTGCCCCACAGGCTTTCGGTGTGATCCAGGTCAACCTTGACCACCAGCACGCCGATGATCGTGTCGCCGTCGCGCACGGCGGCGGCGAAGAAGTAACCGCGCTTGGCCGAGGTGGTACCCAGGCCGAAAAACCGCCCCAGGCGGCCGGCCATGGCTTCGCTGAAGTAGGGCCGGAACGAGAAGTTGCGCCCGACAAAGCTGTCCTGTTTGTCCCAGTTGGAGGCGGCAAGGGTCTTGCCGGTGGTGTCCATCAGGTACATCACTTCCACGCCGGCCTGGGCGGCGACGTTCTTGAGCAGCAGGTTGGCGTTGACCAGGTTGGTGCTCACCTGGGGCGCGTCCAGCGCGGTGCGCAGGGCGGGCAGGTCGCCGAGGATCTGGGGCAGCACTTCATAGCGGTGCAAGGTGCCGAGCAGGTTGGCGACGTACAGGTCGAGTGTTTGACGATTTTGCCCGGCCAGTTCGTTGCGGTAATACCGCTCGGCCAGGTGCTCCAGCGGCCACAGCAGCGGCGCCAGGCACAGCGCCAACAGGGCGAGGCTGCGCCAGCGGGGTCTACGTGGAAGGGATGGAGTCATGAGTCATGCGCCTGTGGGTACAGGCGCATTATGCCTAGTGCTGCTGTGCAAGACACTCGCGTAATGCGTCTTGCCACTGCGGTTGGCTGACCTGCCACTGCTGTTGCAGGCGGCTGCAATCGAGGCGTGAGTTTAGCGGGCGCTTGGCCGGCGTCGGGTAGGCGCTGGACGGAATGGCTTCCAGTTCGGCGCAGGCTTTGCCTTGGGCTTTCAGATGCTCGCCGATGGCTTGGGCAAAGCCAAACCAGGAGGTCTCACCCTGGGCCGTCAAATGGTAGATGCCCCAGTCGCCGGGTTGGCCGGCCTGCCAGCGCTCGATCAACGCGCGGGTGCTGTCGGCGATACTCCCGGCCCAGGTCGGCGCACCGATCTGGTCAGCCACGATGCGCATCTGCGGTTTCTCTTGCAGCAGACGTTGCATGGTCAGCAGGAAGTTCTTGCCGTGGCTGGAGTACACCCAGCTGGTGCGCAGGATCAGGTATTCGCCGCCCACCGCAGCAATCGCCTGCTCGCCCGCCAGCTTGCTCTGGCCGTAGACACCCAAGGGGTTGGGCGTGTCGGCTTCGGTGTAGGGCGCCGGTTTGCTGCCGTCGAACACGTAGTCGGTGGAGTAGTGGATCAACGGAATGCCCAGGGCCTTGGCCTCTTCGGCCAAAACACACGGCGCGATGGCGTTGATGGCGAACGCGGCATCTGGTTCGCTCTCGGCCAGGTCCACGGCGGTGTGTGCTGCCGCGTTGATGATCAGGCCAGGGCGTTGGGCGCGTACGTGCTGGCGGATCTGCTCGGCGTCTGCCAGGTCCAACTGGTCGCGCCCCAGCACGATGAGTTCACCGAGGCCCTGGAGCCGCTGTTGCAGCTCGCGGGAAACTTGGCCGTGCTGGCCGGTGATGAGAATTCTCATGGGAACAGGTCGGCGTCTTTCAGGCTTTTACCGTTCTGGTCCTTGGCGGACAAGGTCGGTGTGCCGTTCAGTTGCCAATCGATATTGAGGTCGGGGTCGTCCCAACGAATGCAGCGTTCGGCCGTCGGGGTGTAGTAGTCGGTGGTTTTGTAGAGGAATTCAGCGTAGTCGCTAAGCACCACAAAGCCATGGGCAAACCCCGGTGGAATCCACAGTTGCCGATTGTTCTCGGCAGACAACCGCACGCTGGCCCATTGGCCAAAGTGAGGTGAACTGCGGCGAATATCCACTGCTACGTCCAAAACTTCACCCGCTGTTACACGCACCAGTTTCCCCTGGGCGTGTTCAACCTGGTAGTGCAGGCCACGCAGCACACCCTTTTGTGAGCGTGAATGGTTGTCCTGCACGAATTGCTGCTGCAGCCCTGTGGCTTGGGCGAACGCCCGGGCGTTAAAACTCTCGTAGAAAAAGCCGCGTTCATCGCCAAAAACCTTCGGCTCGATGATCAATACACCGGGCAACTCAGTGGCGGTCACATTCATATGGTTTCCCCTGCGAGTGTGAACAGGTATTGACCATAGCCGGTTTTGCCAAAGTACTTGGCACGCTCCAGCAGGTGGTCACGGTCGATCCAGCCATTTTCGTAGGCGATTTCTTCGAGACAGGCGACTTTCAGGCCCTGGCGATGCTCGATGGTCTGCACATAGGTCGATGCTTCGAGCAGGCTGTCGTGGGTGCCGGTGTCGAGCCAGGCAAAGCCACGGCCGAAGCGTTCTACGTGCAGATCGCCACGCTTGAGGTAGGCGTTGTTGACGTCGGTGATCTCCAACTCGCCACGGGGCGAAGGCTTGACTGCCTTGGCGATCTTGATCACATCGTTGTCGTAGAAGTACAGGCCGGTCACGGCATACGGCGACTTGGGCTTGGCCGGTTTCTCTTCGATGGACAGGGCGCGGCCTTCCTTGTCGAAGTCGATCACGCCGAAGCGTTCCGGGTCCTTGACCCAGTAGCCGAACACGGTAGCGCCGGACGGGCGTTCGGCGGCGGTACGCAACTGGTCGCCGAAGTGCTGGCCGTGGAAGATGTTGTCACCGAGGATCAGGCATACCGGGTCATCGCCAATGAATTCCTCGCCGATCAGGAAGGCCTGGGCCAAGCCATCCGGCGTCGGCTGCTCGGCGTAGGTGAAGCGCACGCCGAACTGGCTGCCATCGCCCAGCAGGTTGCGGTACTGGGGCAAGTCCAGCGGGGTGGAAATCACCAGAATGTCCTTGATGCCGGCCAGCATCAGGACCGAGATCGGGTAATAGATCATCGGTTTGTCGTACACCGGCAACAGTTGCTTGGACACGCCCAGGGTAATGGGGTGCAAGCGGGTGCCGGAGCCACCCGCCAATACGATTCCTTTCATCATGCAATCAGATCCTTCATGTCGGTGTTGCCCAATCGTTCGCCTTGATAACTGCCGTCCTGGACCCTGCGACACCATTCCAGGTTATCGAGGTACCACTGCACGGTCTTGCGCAGCCCGGTGTCGAAGGTTTCTTGCGGGACCCAGCCCAGCTCGCGCTCGATCTTGCTGGCGTCGATCGCATAACGCTGGTCGTGGCCCGGGCGGTCCTTGACGAAGGTGATCAGGTCGGTGAATTTTTCCACGCCGGCCGGGCGCTGGGGCGCCAGTTCTTCGAGCAAGCCACAGATGCCGCGTACCACGTCGATGTTCTTTTGCTCGTTATGCCCGCCGATGTTGTAGGTCTCGCCTACCACACCGTCGGTGACGACCTTGAGCAGCGCGCGGGCGTGGTCTTCGACGAACAGCCAGTCGCGCACCTGCAGACCGTCGCCGTACACCGGCAGCGGCTTACCCGCGAGGGCGTTGAGGATCACCAGCGGGATCAGCTTCTCGGGGAAATGGAACGGCCCGTAGTTGTTCGAGCAATTGGTCAACAGCACCGGCAAGCCGTAAGTGCGCTGCCAGGCGCGGACCAGGTGGTCGGACGCTGCCTTGCTGGCTGAGTATGGCGAGCTTGGGGCGTAGGGCGTGGTTTCGGTGAACAGGTCGTCCACGCCATGCAGGTCGCCATACACTTCGTCGGTGGAAACATGGTGGAAGCGGAACGCACGTCTGGCGGGCTCGTCGAGTTTCTGCCAATAGGCACGGGTGGCTTCCAGCAGGCTGTAGGTACCGACGATGTTGGTCTGGATGAAGTCCGATGGGCCGTCAATGGAACGGTCCACATGGGACTCGGCCGCCAGGTGCATGATCGCGTGGGGCTCAAAGCGCGCCAGTACGGCGCTGACGGTGGCCTGGTCGATGATGTCGGCCTGCACAAATTCGTAGCGGCTGTTGGACGCGATGCTGGTCAGCGACTCGAGGTTGCCAGCGTAGGTGAGCTTGTCCAGGTTGAGCACTTCGTGCTCGGTGTGTTGGATCAGGTGACGGATCAGGGCGGAGCCGATGAAGCCGGCGCCACCGGTGATGAGAATGCGCATGTCGAGGGCCTTTTCCTTAGACGGACACTTGGCGAATGAAGCATAGCTTGAGTTGTGAATCGGGCCGGTGCAAGCGCGATATACGGGGAGGGGTTGCTTAACCCCCCATAACAGTGGCGATATAGACGCCTAAAAAAACAGAGGTCGTCACAATGCTGCTCGCCACGTTGATCCATCGCGCCAGTTTGCCTTGCCCGCAAGTGGGCCCTGATCAGGCAGCCCAGCTGCTGTTGCAGCATTACGACCTCGCTGGCACGTTGCAGTCCTTGGGCAGCCAGCAGGACCTCAATTACAAGATCGACAGCACCCGTGGTCGATTTGTTCTGAAAATCTGCCGGGGCGACTATGCCGCCGTGGAGCTTGAGGCCCAGCATGCGGCCCTTGAATACCTGCAGGGCCAATTGCGTGTCCCAAAGGTGATTGCGGCTAAGACAGGTGAAGCGTTACTGACCGAGAGCATTGGCGGCCAAACCGTTCACTTGCGGCTGCTCGACTATATCGATGGCGAGCCATTGACCCACCTCCCGCACCTGGGCCGCGATGTGATCGCAGGCTTTGGCGAACTGTGCGGGCGGATGAGCCTGGCGTTGGCCGATTTCACGCACCCCGGCCTGGAACGTACCCTGCAATGGGACCCGCGCCACGCCCTGGAACTGATCACCCACCTGCTGGCGACCCTGCAAGACTTGCCCCATCGTGCCGCGCTGGAACAGGTGGCCGAACACGTGGACGCCGCCATCCGGCCGTTGGCCCCGCGCCTGCCCTGGCAAGCGGTGCACATGGATATCACCGACGACAATGTGGTGTGGCAGCGCGACGCCCAGCGGCGTTGGCAGGTCCAGGGCGTGATTGATTTTGGCGACCTGGTGCACACCTGGCGTATTGCCGACCTGTCGGTGACCTGCGCGGCGCTGCTGCACCATGCCGAGGGCGATCCGTTTGCCATTTTGCCGGCGATCCAGGCCTGTCACGCGGTCACGCCGTTGCTGCGCGAAGAGTTGCAAGCGCTGTGGCCGTTGATTGTCGCCCGCGCGGCGGTGCTGGTGTTGAGCAGCGAGCAACAGCAACGGCTGGACCCGGACAACACGTATCTACTGAAAAACGCCGAGCACGAGTGGGAAATCTTCCACGTTGCGACGTCGGTGCCGTTTGAACTGATGGAGGCGGCAATCCTGCGTTGCGTTGGCGAGACGTTGCCAACGATAGCCAACCAGGATTTCGCACCGTTGCTGCCAGGCCTGGTCGGGCGTGAGTTTGCGTTGATCGACCTGGGCGTGCTCAGCCCGCATTTTGAGGCGGGTAATTGGGAACAACCGGGCATCGACCGGCATTTATTGGATGAAGCCGCGAGGGTGCACGGGCTTGCGGCCAGCCGTTATGGGCAATACCGCTTGTCGCGCACTTGCCCGGACAGTGCCGTTGAGCCGCAGACATTGCCTTTGCACGTGGAACTGCATCTTCCCCACGGCACCGTGTTGGAAGCCCCGTTCGCCGGGACGCTCCACCTGGGGGCTGAAGGTTTGCTGTGCTTGCACGGCGCCCAGGCGAGCCTGCGCCTGTGGGGAGGAAAAACCACGCTGGCTCAAGGCTCGACATTGGTGAAGGGGCAGGTACTGGGTGAGGTCCAGGCTCCGCTGATCGTCCAGTTGTGCCTTGGCGACCTTGAGCCGCCCTTGTTCTGCACACCGTCCCGGGCCGCGGCCTGGCAGGCTCTGTGCCCCTCGCCGGCCGAGCTGCTGGGGTTGGCCTGTGATGCCGAGCCCGAACTCGACCCCGAGGCCCTGTTGGCACGTCGTGACGCCAGCTTCGCCCGTTCGCAGAAACACTATTACGTCGACCCGCCGCGTATCGAGCGCGGTTGGCGCAATCACTTGATCGACATGCAGGGCCGGTCCTATCTGGACATGCTCAACAACGTGGCGGTGCTGGGGCATGGCCATCCGCGCATGGCGGCAGTGGCGGCGCGGCAATGGTCGCTGCTCAATACCAACTCGCGTTTTCACTATGCGGCGATTGCCGAGTTTTCCGAACGCTTGCTGGCGCTGGCGCCGGAGGGCATGGACCGAGTGTTCCTGGTCAACAGCGGCACCGAGGCCAACGATCTGGCGATCCGCCTGGCCTGGGCCTACAGCGGCGGTCGCGACATGCTCAGCGTGCTGGAGGCGTATCACGGCTGGTCGGTGGCGGCGGATGCGGTGTCCACCTCGATTGCCGACAACCCCCAGGCCCTGAGCAGCCGCCCGGAGTGGGTGCACCCTGTGACGGCGCCGAATACCTATCGTGGTGAGTTCCGTGGGCAGGACAGCGCCCCGGATTACGTGCGAAGCGTGGAACACAACCTGGCGAAAATCGCCGCGAGCAAACGCCAATTGGCCGGTTTCATCTGTGAGCCGGTGTATGGCAATGCCGGTGGCATCTCCTTGCCACCCGGTTACTTGCAGCAGGTGTACGGGTTGGTGCGCGCTAAGGGCGGTGTGTGCATTGCCGATGAGGTGCAGGTGGGTTACGGCCGCATGGGGCACTTTTTCTGGGGCTTCGAGGAGCAGGGCGTGGTGCCCGACATCATCACCATGGCCAAAGGCATGGGCAACGGCCAGCCGTTGGGCGCGGTGATTACCCGGCGCGAAATCGCCGAGGCGCTGGAGGCCGAAGGGTATTTCTTCTCGTCGTCAGGCGGTAGTCCAGTCAGTTGCCGGATTGGCATGGCGGTGCTGGATGTCATGGAAGAAGAAAAACTGTGGGAAAACGCCCAAGTGGTCGGTGGGCATTTCAAGGCGCGCCTGGAAGCACTGATCGATCGTCACCCCTTGGTGGGCGCTGTTCACGGTTCCGGCTTCTACTTGGGCCTGGAACTGGTGCGTAATCGACAAACCCTGGAACCGGCGACTGAAGAAACCGCGCAGTTGTGCGATCGCCTGCGCGAGCTGGGGATCTTCATGCAGCCGACGGGTGACTACCTGAACATCCTCAAGATCAAGCCGCCGATGGTCACGACCCAACGCAGCGTGGATTTCTTTGTCGACATGCTGTCGAAGGTGCTGGATGAGCAGTTGTAGATAGTCGATTGTTATCGGCTATTTAATGTCATATTTCGCCTTTATTATTTTTTGTCGCTTCTAAAGCCGATTTATATCCGTTATAAAGTCGGCATTTACCCCATTTGGAGTCCTGAACGCCATGACCACCCTGCACAGCACGCCCCGCGCCGATGGCTTTCATATGCCTGCCGAGTGGGCGCCACAGACCCAAACCTGGATGATCTGGCCCGAGCGCCCGGACAACTGGCGCCTGGGCGGCAAGCCGGCGCAGGCGGCGCATGTCGCGGTGGCCAAGGCGATTGCGCGTTTTGAGCCGGTGACCGTGGCGGTCTCTGCTGGCCAGTACGAAAACGCTCGCGCACGCCTGGATGTGCCCAATATCCGTGTGGTGGAAATGTCCAATGATGACGCTTGGGTGCGCGATACCGGCCCCACATTCGTCATCAACAACAGTGGCGAAGTGCGTGGCGTGAACTGGGATTTCAACGCCTGGGGCGGTTTTGAGGGTGGCTTGTATGCACCGTGGAACCGTGACTCCCAGGTAGGCGGCAAGATTCTCGAGATCGAGCGCGCACCGCGTTACCGCACCGAAGGCTTCGTGCTGGAAGGCGGCTCGATCCACGTCGACGGCGAAGGCACGGTGATCACCACCGAAGAGTGCCTGCTGAACCATAACCGCAACCCGCACCTGAACCGTGGGGAAATCGAGGCGGTGCTCAGCGCCAACCTGGCGGTGGATAAGGTCATCTGGCTGCCGGATGGCCTGTTCAACGACGAAACCGACGGCCATGTGGATAACTTCTGCTGCTACGTGCGCCCCGGCGAAGTGCTGCTGGCCTGGACCGATGACCCACTGGACCCGAACTACGCTCGGTGCCACGCCGCGATGGACGTGCTGCAAAGCAGCACTGACGCCAAGGGCCGCTCGTTCACAGTGCACAAGATGCCGATTCCGGGGCCGCTGTATGCCACCGAAGAAGAATGCGCGGGCGTGGACCCGGTGGACGGCAGCCAGGAGCGTAACCCGACCGTGCGCCTGGCCGGTTCCTACGTCAACTTCCTGATCGTCAACGGCGGCATCATCGCCCCGAGCTTCGACGACCCGCTGGACAGCCAGGCCAAGGAAATCCTGCAGAACCTGTTCCCGCAGCACGAGGTGGTGATGGTGCCGGGCCGTGAACTGTTACTGGGTGGCGGCAATATCCATTGCCTGACCCAACAACAGCCAGCCCCGCACAAAAACTGAGTGCAGTTGTAACAACGCCTGACCGGCGATCGGGTGCTACTCGGTTTCAGCGCCCACAGCAAGCCCGCGGCCTAGCAAGGTCGCGGGCTTTTTTGTGTCCGAATGCCCATAAACACGGGACATTGGCATAGCTCTTGTATCGGTGTTGCGACAGTGACCCAAGGTGATGACTGCGCAGTTCTGTCACAAACCTTGAGTAAGTTAGCCGCTCACGCAGTAGGAGAGAGCGCTGAAATGAATGCCGATATCAACCTGATGTACACGCGCACGTTCCACCCCCTGCGGGTCAACGGTGACGCAATCCACGCGCTGGCGCTCTGGTTGAAGGCAAATGGCTCGCGGCAGATCAGGCAACAGCCTGACCTGCGCAGTGTGATGAGCGAACGTTACCCGGTGGGGTTGTTCAGCGAAGATGAAGTGCACGCCTTGTGCGAATTGATGGCGCCTTTGTAGGAGCCGGCTTGCTGGCGATGTTGGCAGTTAAATCACTGCAAGGCTTCAGGCCGCCATCGCCGGCAAGCCGGCTCCTACGAGGGAGTGGTGTGGTTTAGAAGCTGTAGGTGCCCGTTACGACGAGGCTGCGCGGTTCACCCGGTTGGATCTGCGCCACGCTGGTCGCCGAGGCGTAGTAGTTTTTGTCGGCGATGTTGTTCAGCGCCGCGCGCACATCCCATTCCTTCTGGCGCAAGCCGACCAACGCATCCCATCGGCCATAACCCGGCAACACCACGGTGTTGAGGTTGTCGGCATAACGATCGCCCACCAGGGTCAGGCCGGTTTCGGCGTACCAGCCCATTTCCGGTTTCCAGGTGAGGAACAGGCTGCCATTGCGCTTGGCCACATCGCTGACGCGCTTGCCTTCAAAGCCGTTGTTGTCCTTCTCGACCTTGGCATCTTGCAGGCCGATGCCGCCGCGCACATACCAGTTGCCGACGATCTTGCCTGTGGCCGTCAGCTCCACGCCGCGTGAGCGCTGCAGGCCGGTGAGCAGGGTGATGGTGCGGTTCAGCGGGTCGGCGGTGCGTCGGTTGTAGAGTTCCAATTCGTACACGGCCAGGGTGGTACTCAGGCGATCGTCGAGCCAGTCGCTCTTGACCCCGATTTCCTTTTGTTTGGTCAGCTCGGGGCTCAGGTCGTTGACGCTGCCCGCCGCGTTTGGAGTGATACCGATCAAGCCGCCGCCTGCTGGCGAGAAGGTCTTGCTCCACGAGGCATAGAACGAGTGATGCTCCACCGGCGTCCATACCACGCCGACACGCGGGCTGGTGCTGTGGCTCTCGACGGCTTGCTGGGTGTTGAGAATCTTGTTGGTGGTGTCCACTTCGAAGTGGTCGTAACGCAAGCCACCCAGCAATTGCCACTGGTCATTGAGGCGCAGCTGGTCCTGCACATACAGCGCGCGGCTTTCGACTTCGGTGTGGTTGTTGCTGGAGACGCTCATGCGTCCGGTATGGCGCAGGTTGCGGTTGGGGTGGTTGAGGTCCAGGCTCGGCACGGCCTGCCGACCGGGGCCGCTGGTAGCCGCGGTGTAGAGTTTTGGGTCACGGCGCTGGCTGCCCAGCTCAAGGCCGGTGAGCAGGCGATGCTCCAGGCCGTAAGTGTCGAAGCCGCCTTCCAGTTCAAGGTTGTTGAACACGTTGCGGGTGTTCAGGTCCTGCTGCCAGTGTTGGCGCGTGACCTGGTTGGTCGCGGCGGAGTAGCCGGTCTGGTAGGTGTTATCGAAATCGCTGTTGAGCTTGAACACGCCCAGGGTATGGCGCAGTTGCCAGTTGTTGTTCAGCTCGTAGGCGAGTTTGGAACGCAGGGACTGGGATTTGTCGTCGATGTAGTCGTGGTTATCGAAGTAGGTGGTGCTACGGCTCACATCCGCCGGCCGGCCGTTGACCCCAGGGATGCCTCGGTCGGGCGTGCGGTTGTAGCGGCTGTATTCGTATTGCACCAGCCAGTTCAGGTCGGGCGTGAGCTGCCAACTCATGGACGGCGCGAACAACTGGCGGTTGCCACTGACGCCATCGCGGAAGCTGTTGTTGTCCTGGTTGCCCATGTTCAGGCGCAGGCTGATGTTTTCGGTGGGGTCGGTGCTGAGGTCGGCGTACAGGCTGCGCAAATCATCGCTGCCGCCCTGGGCTTCGATGCTCGATTTGTGCCCGGCTTGGGGCAGCTTGCTCACACGGTTGACGATCCCTCCCTGGCCGCCTCGCCCGTAAAGCACTGCCGCTGGCCCCTTGAGCACTTCGATGCGCTCGATGTTGTGCAGGTCGCGCACGTATTGGCTGTCGTCTCGAATGCCGTCGAGGTAGAAGTCATTGCTGGCGTCAAAACCGCGGATGCGCAGGCTGTCGAAACGCGTGTCGGCGCCGCTGCTCACGTTGGGGATGCCGCTCAAGGCCTGGCCCAGGTCATTGGTGCCGTAGGAACGCAGGGTTTCGGTTTTCACCGAATCGATCGCCTGGGGCACATAACGCACCGAGGTGGCGGTGCGGGTGGCGGTGTTGGTTTCCCTGACGCGTGGGTCGTCTTCGTCAGCTTCTGCGCTGACTGAGGTTTCAGGCAAAACCGTGGCCGCACAGGCAAAACCGGCAGACAGCAAAACAGAAAACCCAAGGGTGATGGGCGTCAGGCGATAGGCAGGCATGAAGGCATGTATCCAGAAAGTTTGGGAGGGAAAAATGCGCGCGAATGGTAATGCTTTGCATTTGCGCGCGTTATCCATTACCAAAGATGTCGCCTGGAAATGTGTTACCGCATGTGTTTTTTGGGGGTATTTGGAAGGATTACGGACTTTTCGCGAACTGCCGTAGGACGTTGCTTAGAATTATTTCGCCTAAATACAGACGATTCACGAAATTGACACATAGTTCAACGCGCGCATAGGATTGCGCCCAACGCCTGTGGCTAACCGCCATGACTCATCCAATAAAAAAAGGCCCGCGGCAGTTCAGTCGTCCGCGGGCCTTCTTTTTTCTGGAAAAAGTCGACACCAGAAAAGCAACACGGAGCCTGGTGTCACAGCGCGTACTCAACCAGTAATAAGGAATACAAGAAAATGTTGAAGCAACGGATGGGTCTGATCGCTCTGGGGATTTTGAGCGCCACTCAGGCAATGGCCAACGACCAGGAGCAATCCAAGGGTTTTGTTGAAGACAGCCACCTGAACATCGCAGCACGCAATGCCTACATCAGCCGTGACTACAAAAACGGCAAGCAAGACAAAGCCGAATGGGGCCAGGGTTTCATCGGCAAGTTCGAGTCCGGCTTCACCCAAGGCACCGTCGGTGTGGGTGTGGACGCCATCGGCCAATACGCTATCCGCCTGGACGGTGGTAAAGGTCGCAGCGGCGCGGGCGGCATCAACTTCTTCAAGCAGGGCGACAGCGGCGAAGCAGCCCGTGACCTGTCCAAAGGCGGCGCTGCCGTGAAGTTCCGCGTCTCCAACACTGTGCTCAAGTACGGTGATCAGTTCCCGGCCGTACCGGTGCTGGAATACGACAACTCCCGCCTGCTGTCCGAGACCTACACCGGTACTTCGATCGTTTCCAAAGAGATCGCCGGTCTGCAACTGGACGCCGGTCACTTCACCAAGGAAGCCCAGAAAGCGGCTGAAGGCACCGACAGCGGCCGCCTGAAAAGCATCGACTACATCGGTGGTAGCTACAAATTCACCGAAAGCCTGTCGGCTGCCCTGTACGCTTCCGACATGGAAGACGTGCTGAAGAAGCAATACGTCAACGTCAACTACGTGCTGGCCCTGCCAGAGAAGCAATCGCTGACCTTTGATTTCAACGGCTACAAAACCAAGCTGGACAAGAGCTTCGCCCAGCTGACCCAAGGTGACGCTGACGCCCGCGACAACAAGATCTGGAGCCTGGGCGCTACCTGGGCTGTCGGCCCGCACAGCTTCACCGTGGCCCACCAGCGCAGCACCGGTGACACCGGTTACCTGTACGGCGGCTACCGCAACAACACCAAGGACAGCGGCATCGGCGACGGTGGCAACACCATCCTGCTGGCCAACTCCTACTGGTCTGACTTCAACGGCAAGGACGAGCGCTCCTGGCAAGCCGGCTACGGCCTGGACTTCAGCGCCTTCGGCGTGCCTGGCCTGACCTACAACATCGCCTACGTGCGTGGCACCAACATTGATGACGGTTCCAACCGCGGCAGTGGCACCGAGCGTGAAATCTTCAACCAGTTCAAATACGTCGTTCAGAGCGGCCCGGCCAAAGACCTGAGCCTGCGTGCTCGAGCCTCGTGGTTGCGCGTCTCCAACAACGCCAGCAACTACAACGTAGGTGGTAACGAACTGCGTCTGTTCGCTGACTACCCGATCAACGTGTTCTGATTGATCGCATGTAGCGCCTGATCCAAGGCGATAAAAACCCCGACTGGTTCGGGGTTTTTTTATGCCTGGCTTTTGCACAGGAAAACAGCCAGGCGAGGGCGCGAAAAAAGCGGGAATGTGTGTGCGAAGCAAGCAGCGCCCAAGCGCTGCCGGCCCTTCACATCAGTTTTGCGGACGCTGTTTGGTGGCGTCCAGCTCGGCCTTTTTGGCCGTGCTGATTTCGGTGATCTTTGCCGACTTCTCGATCGCCATGTTGAACGTGGCTTCCATCTTGGCAATCGCCGAATCGGCATTGTTGGTGCTGCCGGTCCCGCTGGTGGCCGGTGGCTTGCTGCCGCCGCCGCAGGAAGGAGGAACGCACGACATTGGAGCTCCTTGCATCGTCAGGATGCGCGTTGAGGGTTTGAGGGGAACACCAGGCGATGCTACTTAGCCAGTATCGCGGGCGGGTGTGAAATCTTGTGGAACTGGCGTGAACACTTGTTACACCGCATCACTAATGAAGTACTCCGCGCCACCTTTATCCCTCAATGGCGCACGCCTAAATTGGCTCCACTGCCGGCCCATCATCCCGATGCCCGGCCACTGGAGCCTCTGCCATGCCCTTTGTCAGCCTGCGCATTACCCGTGATGGCGTCACCCCGGAGCAAAAAGCCCAGGTGATCGCCGAGTTCACCGAAACCCTCGAACGCGTCCTGCACAAACGCCCGGACCTGACCCACATCGTCATCGAAGAAGTCGACACCGATAACTGGGGCTACGCCGGCATCACCACCACCGAATACCGCAAATCCCAAGCCTCTTCTGGAGAAGCATCATGAGCAAAGTCGTCATCATTACCGGCGCCTCCCAAGGTATCGGCGCCGCTGTGGTCCAGGCCTATCGCGCCCTCGATTACCGCGTGGTCGCCACCTCGCGTTCGATCCAGCCGTCCACCAACCCGAACATTCTTACCGTGGCCGGCGACATCGCTGACCCCGCCACCGCCCAGCGCGTGGTCCGTGAAGCCCTGGCCACCTTCGGGCGTATCGACAGCCTGATCAACAACGCGGGCATCTTCATCGCCAAACCGTTCACCGCCTACACCCCGGAGGACTACGCCAACGTCCTCGCGGTGAACCTCAACGGCTTCTTCTATATCACCCAGCTCGCCATCGCCGAGATGGAAAAGAACCGCGCCGGCCATGTGGTCAACGTCACCACCAGCCTCGCCGACCACGCCATCGACGGCGTGCCCTCGGTGCTCGCCAACCTCACCAAAGGCGGGTTGAACTCGGCAACCAAATCACTGGCGATTGAATACGCCAAGCGCGGCATCCGCGTGAACGCCGTAAGCCCGGGCATCATCAAGACGCCCATGCATGGCGAGGAAACCCACGCCGCGCTGGGGCAACTGCACCCGGTGGGGCATATGGGGGAGGTGAGTGATATCGCCCAGGCGATCATCTACCTGGAGACCGCCGCGTTCGTCACCGGCGAGATTCTCCACGTGGACGGCGGGCAAAGCGCCGGTCATTGATCCACACGCCCGGCCTAACCCGGCCGGGCGTTGTCCTCCCGTGGCGAGCGGCCAAAGAAGGCCTTGTAGGCACGACTGAAAGCCGCCTCCGATTCATAACCCACCGCGAAACCCACCTCACCGATTCGACTGTCGTGCTGCGACAACAGGGTTTTCGCCAGGGTCAGCCGCCACTCATTCTGATAGCGCAACGGCGAACGCCCGATCAATGAACTGAAGCGCTCACAGAAATTGGAGCGCGACATGCCTGCCAGATCAGCCAGCGCATCAATGCGCCACTGCTGCCCCGGTGTCGCATGAATGGCCCTCAGCGCCCGGGCGATACGCGCATCCGACAACCCACCCAGCCATCCCGACGCGGCACCCTGATGCACCCAGGTGCGCAAGATGCGGATCACCACCAGGTCGATCAGACGCGAAATCATCAACGCACCGCCCGGCTGCGTGTCATGGGCTTCGAGCAACATGAAATGCAAAATCCCTTCCGACCACGGCGCGGCGTCGGCGTGACGAAGAAGGATCAGCCGGGGCAGGGCGAACAGCATCGCCTGGAAACTGCTCGCGTCGAACCAGAACCGACAGATCACCACCGTCGCCGGCCCGTCGACCGCCGTGATCGTGATGCCCGTGGGGTCATGGGGCAGCAGAATGATATCGCCCTGCTCAAGCATCGTGGTGGGCTGACCGGCGCCCTCCAGAAGCAACCGACCTTGCTGAAGCACGCCGATGTGCGCGCTCTTCTCATCCAGTTCAAGGCATTGCGCTTCCACCAGTGCCGCGGAATACACCCGATCGCCCGTCAGACGGATCTGCGCCAGCACTTGGGACAGCAGATCCCCTTTGGCCAGCCCCTCCAACTGCATTTCCGGATGAATGATCAAGTTTTCGAGGGGATTCGTCATGTTGGTCCGACCACGTCTTCACTAAGCTGAGCCCAAGATCATAGCGCGCTGGGCCAAGCAGAACGCAACCGCCACACATCAGCCGTTTATGCCTATCGTCCAATCAAACGAGAACCCCACCATGTTCGGAATCTCCGCCCTCGGCTGGCTGCACACCCTCGGCAGCCTGCCGGCCATTCCACTGGCCGCCTATATGTTCATCCGCCACGGCCGCATCGTCCCTCGCTCGACGCCAGGTGTGCTCTACCTGGCATCCATGCTGATCGGTGGTTTCACCGTGTTCCTGGTCGCGAAGCAACCGGTCAGCAACGCGATTGGCGTCATCACGATTGCGCTGCTGCTGGCGGGGTATGGCGTGGGATATGTCAGCTGGTTGGGTAGGGCGCGGGCGTATCTGGAAACGATCTTCCTGAGCCTGACCGCGTTTTTCCTGATGGTGCCGACGGTCTCCGAGACGTTGCGCAGAGTGCCGGATGGGCATCCGTTTGTGACGGATTTGCAGTCGCCGGTGTTGATTGGGGCGCAGGGGGGGATTGCGTTGGCGCTGGTGGTTGGGGTGGCTGCGCAGATGGTTTACCTGCGTAGGCGAGGTGGGCGGTTTGCCTGACAGCAAAAAGCGCCCCAGCCTTCACAGGCTGGGGCGCTTTTTTGTGGGAGCCGGGCTTGCCCGCGATGGTGGCGGCTCAGTCACTGCATCAACAACCTATTACATGGACGTTTCAGGCGACTCCAATACCTTCACCCCATAATCAATTACGCCCTTACGCGTGGACGTTTTGTGGACGTTCACCCAAACCCCAGAAACAACAAAGCCCCTGCATTTCTGCAGGGGCTTCGTCTTATATGGTGCCGGCACCAGGAGTCGAACCCGGGACCTACTGATTACAAGAAAACCATTTTCGGCATGCTGGTCAGTCACTTAGGTCGCGGCTTGTTACGTAATGGAAACGCTGGCGGCCGGATTCCATGCGGAGTCCGGCGCGCTTGTTACGCAGGTTTTGGTGGGATCAGAGAGCTGAGGGGGCGACCTTCGGGACGCTCAGATCGTAGATGTCGAGCATGGACTCGTCGCGGTGGCCGCTTGCTTCCTGCTTGTCTGCCCTGGTGCCAGGGGTGTCAGTGATGCCGCGACGCTTGAGGTCGTGCAGGCCGAAGCGTTGCTCGGCGGTGATGACGCCCGCCACGATGGCATTACGCATGAAGCGGTTCCAGGCGGTGTCCAGGCCGGACTTGCCCAGCGGGCCGCCGTGGTCGGCGGTGATGATGAAGCGTTTCTCGGCATTGACCGGCACGGCCGTGCCCCGGGCTTTCCATACCTGGGAGCGGCGGGCCTTTGCAGCGTCCCAGGCGGCTCGCAAGCGCGGCGTCCAGGTGACCACATTGTCACGGCTGCCCTTGCGACGGTTGGTGAGCACGCCGTCTGCCAACTCGTTGGCGTCGGTCAGGGTGACGACTTCAATGCCGCGCAGCCGGCAGAGGTAGGCCAGTTCCATGACGTAGCTCAGGTGCGGAGGTACCGCGCCCTTCTGCCCGCGTTTCAGTTGGCCCAGCTCGCGGGCGCGGTCGATCAGGCGTTGCATTACGTCATGCGACGGCAGCCGACGCTGCTTGCGCTCTACAGGCGCCTCGATGCCCATGGCCGGATTGCTGTCCAGATAGCCGCGGTTGCGGCCCCATTGCATCACCAGGCGTAGGTACCGTAGCGCATGGGCAGCCTTCGACGGCGTGCCCTCGTCGGCGATCCGGTCAATGATCCGCTGGATCAGCGCAGGGGTGAACTTCCGCACGGCTAGTTCGCCGAGAGGTTTGCCCAGTTTGGTGGGGATTTTAGCCAGCACGTCGCGTGACCAGGTGTAGCTGTCCTGGGTTTTCGGCGCGAGCCTCTTGAACCTGGCGCTGTCATGGTACTGCTCGCAAAGGTGGTTCAGGCTCTCGCGGTCGATGCCGTTGCGGACTTCCATGATTTTGTGAAGCTCGGCTAGCGTGGCCGAACAGCTGGCGATGTTCTGCCGTCGCTGCCGGCCGGCCTCATCGCGGTGCAGGGTGTACCAAGTTCCCTTGCCTCTGTGGTCAAAGAAAACGGCCGCTGGGATAGCGGCCTGGTCGATGTGCGGGGGGATGTTGGGGTTGTTCTTCCTGGATCGCCTCATAGAATCTCGACGCCGTACTGCTCCTGGGTGCCGGCTTTCAGTCCGCCGGCTTGGTTGATTAGCTCCACGGTGGTCCAGGGGCCGGTGCGGCCCCGGAAAATGCGGATGCCCTGCTCGTGCAGGGTCCGCTCCACGTCTGCCCGTCGGGCATATCCGGTAATGCGCTTGAGGTCGTCGAATGTCAGCACGCGGGAGACTTCGCTCATCGCTGGGTCTCCAGTTTACTGCCGACGGCCTTTGGCCACCGCCGAGAATCGCAGCTCTGGCCTTCTCGCCGCACGTCGTTACCCATTCTCCCTCCCTAGCCATTCATGGCGGCGACGCCACTGCTTGCGCATTTCCTCGATCAGCCGGGTGACGGCCTGCTTGCCGCGCTTATTGAGGTGGATTTCTTTCAGCTCGGCCACTTTCTCCGGCGTGGTGTTCCCTCGCCGGAGCCAGTACCTGGCCTCGCATTCCAGCATGTGCTGGCGTTCGTCCTGGTCAGACAAGGCTCACCTCCACCCGGTCGGCCCGGGCCAGCATGGCCAGGGCGTTGCGGAATGCACGGGAATCACTGGGCGTACTTCTGGTATGGATACGCTTAAGCACAACGACGCCCCCTTGCTTGCTTCGCCGCCGCTTTGTCCGCTAGGAGTGCAGCCCATTCGGTGGACTTGCGCTGTTGGCGCTGACGGCTGCATTTTTCATGTTTGCGCGTCGAACGTGCTTTCCCGCAGATATCGCAGATGCTGGGCAGGTCCAGGCGGTGGCTAGCCATCGTCGGCCGGGTGCGTTCGGTGGTAGCCTTATCGGCGCTGACTTCTTGGGGGTTCACTTGCATGGTGCTTCTCCTTGGGGTTGGTCGGTCTCGGAGGGTTGCCGCCCTCCGGGGCCATCTTTTATGCCGCCACGTAACCGGCGGCGGTCTTGCTTAGCAGGCCGGCTTCGGCGGCCTTCTGCATCAGCTTGGTGGCCCTGTCACTGCCTATCCGCAGAATCTTGGCGACCTGACGCACTGCCACCTTCGTTCCTCTTTCCGTGCTGGCTATGAGCTGCAGCAGATCGCCCGGTAAGCCGTCGCCGACTGCTGGCGCCTGCTCCGTTTCCTGGCGTTCCTGTTGCTGTTCCTTGGCTCGTTCCTGTTCCGCTGCTGGTACCGGGGCGCTTTCCTGCGCGGGTGTTGGACGTAGGGCGGAAAGGATCAAGGCCGGCACAATCTCCAGCGCAGCGGCGAAGCCGAGGCAGAGCAGGGTGGCCAGTTCAAGTGGCAGGCCCGCGGCCTTGGCTGGCAGGGCCAGCAGGGCGGTGAGCTCTTGCGACGACTGGTCCCGACGCACATGGGTGCGCTCCCGTTCGGCGTCGATGCGTGCCATGGCGGCTGTCTCCAGCTCCAGGGCACGGGTGACCATGCCTCGCTCGCGCAGCGCGTTGGCCTGCTGGTGGACGGCTGCCGCATCGCTGTCGAGTTGCCCGATGCGGGCGGCGTCTGCGTCGCGCTGCTCCACCAGGTCGATCTGGCGTTGTTCCTGGCGGGCCTGGTGCTCGGCGCGGCTGTTGATGATCGAGGACATGAGCCGGTCGTAAGTGGCCCAGCCGGAGACGGAACCCAGGGTCAGCGCGCAGGCCATCATCAGCAGCGCGCACAGGGTTCGGCGCACGACCAGCAGGCCGAGGGCCAGCGGCCAGGCGACATACTTGAACAGGTCCAGGACCACCGCGGCCGAGGCGAAGAGAACGGCGAGCAGGGTGTTGTCGATCAGCGCGGCGATGGCCAGAGCCACCGACGTGGCGGTCACGCTCGCCAGTGCGGCGACCATGGCCAGTAACGGCCAGCGGTGGTGGTGTTCTAAGTGGTGCATGGTGCTTCTCCTTGAGTTGGTTGCCCGGACGTTGCCGCGTCCGGGCGGTGGGTTTAGTGCAGTGCCACGGCCAGAAGAGACGGGGCGTAGTAGCCAGCCAGCGCGATTGCCAGCAGGGTCAGGCCGCTGACGGTCAGGGTGACCAGCGTGTCGATGCGGTTGCTCTGGTAGAAGTGGTCGTTGTCGTCGTGCATGGTGCTTCTCCTTGGGGTTGATGCCGGCGTTGCCGCGCCGGGGGTTGGGTTAAACGAGCTGGAACAGCCAGCAGCGCACTGTCCTTGCGGAACCGTGGGTGTCGACGGCAATGGCTGAGTTGATGGGCTTGTTGGTTTCCAGGAACTTCGGCGACTTGCTGGTCTTGAGCACGCGCTTAAGCTCGCTCAGGTTCGGCAGCTGCTGGCGCTTGTTGGCCGCTGTCTCGATGAACTCGTTGAGGTTGACGGCGAAGAAGGCCGACTTGCGGGAGTGGTTCAGCTTGCCGCCGGGGGCGCCCAGAGGGCCGTTGAGGAACTCGACCATGTCCCAGAACTCACGCACTAGTGGGTGGTCGGCGTTGATGGCCTCCTGACGTTCCTGGGCCATACGCTCTACCTCGGCATGCACCAGGGCGGCACGCTCGTCGCTCAGCGGTACGACGAGCTGCAGGGCGTCCACCAGGCTGCGCAGTTGGGCGTGGTTCTTGGCGATACGCACAGTGCGGATGCCCGGCAGCGCTAGGAGCTGTTGCTCGTACCCCGAGGTGCGCTCGTCCAGCAGTTTGAGAACCTTAGCCTCGGGCTGCAGCGCCTTGATGATGAAGCCGCTGAGCTGCTCAACCGGCATGCGCTCCAAGCGCTCGGCGAAGAGTTTGGTTTCCGGGGTCTGGTGCTCGCGAGTCAGATGCACATGGCCCAGGCGCTGGAGGATCGGCTCGGAGGCGTTGACGGCGTTGTTCTGCGCGATCAGCAGAGCGCCCCGGAACGGTGGTTCGCGGGTGTCGTTACCATTGTTCTTCACACCGGTGGAGCGCACGCTGCGGCCGTTGTAGGCGGTCTTGAGCTCGTCCCAGTCGAAGTGCTTCACCGGGGCGCCTTCCTTCTGTTCGCGCTCGGACTCAATGAGCACGACTGGCAGGTTGCCGACCTGGGCGAAGTTCCGCGCGCGGCTCGCTGGGGTGGCCTTGGACGGGTCGAAGCCCTCGTATTCGATGCGGCCGGTGAGCTTCCAGAGCAGCTCCACCAGCGTGGTCTTGCCGGAGCCGGCTTCGCCGATCAGCTCCAGGAACAGGTAGGACTTGTGCAACTGGCGGATTTGCTCGGCATACAAGGCGCCCAACCACCAGGTCAGTACGATCACGCCGCGCACTCCAAAGCACCGCCAGAATAGCTCGAACCACTCTTCGTCGTAGTCGGCCAGGTCGGCATTGATGTGCAGGATCGGGGACAGGCTTTGCGATTTGATGCTCAGTGACCCTACGTCGAAGAAGTCCTCCACGTTGAGCTTGTGTACCTTTCCGCCGGCGATGGCTAGGTCGTTGAACACGTAGACGCCGTGCTCGCGGGTGTAGCCGATCCAGTCGATAGTGTTGACGGTCTTGAGGCTGTCGAGCTGGAAGCCGAGCATGCGCTCCAGCTGCTGCGGAGTGCCGGTGAACATGGCGCCGTTACAGACGTTGAGCAGGCGCTTTTTGAACTCCGGGGCGGACGCAATTTGCGCCGCGGTGAAGGTGCTCTTGATGGTGGGCGCTTCGGGGCGCTCGACGCGGAAGTAGTACCAGGCCTCGTCGGTCACCTCGTTGCGCATGTAATACAGGGCGTCGAAGTAGCAGTTGGCGATGCGCACCACTGAAGCGCTCTGACGCAGGGCCTTATCCCGGCGCTGCTTGTCGCTGAGCAACTGATCTTCTTGGCGCTCGGAGCCTTCCAGTTCGCGGGAGGCCCGCTCGTACTTCTCCAGGTCCAGGTTGAACCAGTACAGGCGGGAGCGGTACGTAAAGTGGAATTCCTTGCGCTCGTCCCACTCGTACATGAGCAGGCCCTTTTCCTCGGCCGAGTCGGCCAGCAGCAGGGCGCCCTGGTGGCGGGCCTCGTCGAGGTCTTGCTCGATGCGCTTGGCGCGCTCGTCGTCGCCCTCGATGAAGGCCCAGCGCTGATGCAGGTCATTCCAGTCGACCTTCTTGGCGCCGCGCTGCGGGATGACAGCAGCGTCGCACTTGAAGCCCAGTGCGCGGGCCTCCTTGGCCCAGCGGCGCATGTTGGTCTTGGCCACTGGCTCGTTATCCAGCGCCCAGACCAGGCGTGGTAGGCGCTTGTCCGCTTCCTGGCATGCCTTCTTGAGGGCGCGGAGCGACTCCTCGGGGAAGGGGGCGCTGCTCATCATGGAGACGGCAGGGGTGTCGTGGTGCAGCAGGGCTATGGCGTCGAAGATGCCCTCGACAATGTACAGCTCGTCGACGTCCACCATCGTGAGGGAAGGCGGGCACCACCAGACGCCTTTATAGCTCTCGCCCGGTTTGAAGCGGGCCTTCTGTTTGCCGAAGCGCTCGGGGCGGTCGATCAGTCTTTCCCAGTAGCCGCCCTTGTCCAGAGGGAAGCGCACGGTGGCGCTGCCGGCGCCGATATCGCGGCTCCAGTAGTTTTCCTGAGTGAACCAGCCGTCAATGAGCTCGAGGCGGAATCCCCGGGCAAACTGAAGGTAGGCGCGTGCGGTGGCGGTTGGTTCTTCGGCAGTGGCCGGCGCTTGCTCGCTCCAGTCGTTGAACAGGTCGCTGTAGAGGTCCTTGACGTGGACGCGGTGGTTGCACGCCTCCGGCCGGCCGCAGATCAGCATCCAGGGCGAGTCGTGGAAGGTGTACAGGGTGTTCTTGCCGCACTTATGCGCGGGGCATCTGCCCTTACGCATGTAGTTGGTGCCGGTCATGTGCTTGAGACCAAAGTCGGACTCAATCCGGCGGAGCACCTCGCCCCTGAGTTTCTCTTGCATCGTCATGGAGTTGCCTTACTGATTGGCGGCAAGGGCGGCTTGCAGCGCGCCGATGGTGCGTTTGTGGCCGGCAAGGGCCGGGTAGTCGTCGAGGATGCGGTTGCTGCGCAGGCCAGCCGGGACGGTTCGGTAGCGGTCGTCATACCAGTGCTCGGTCATGCTCCGGCGCAGCTCGGCGCGCAGGCTGCTGAGCAGCGCTTCAGCCCAGGGCTTGGGCAGGTCCAGCTGGATCGCAACGGCGTTTTGCATGGCGCCTCCTCGGATTGCGGGTGCAACTTCCCCAAACCCACGGGAGTGGGGCTGGGCTTTTGTGGGTTAGCGTGGGGTCGGGTTGGCCAGTTCTTGCAGGAAGCTATGCAGCCTTTCCGAGCGCTGTGCCGGCACGATCTCGTGGGTGCGGCAGTCGTGGAAAACGCACAGGTCTCGGCCGCTGGCCATGTCTATGCCGAACCAGCGGCTGCCCTTGGGAAAACGCTCAGTCATAGCCAGGTGGACGAGGCGGTCGGCCATAAACACGGGCACATCCCATACGTCGACCAGGTGGTTGACAGTGCGGTCGAACAGGCTGTCGTCGTGAAGGTGTTCCTGCTGGTGGCGCTCGATGAAGGCAGCGGCGTTGCGCTGCATGCCGGTGCGGTAGTCGTTTAGCTGTGGGGCTGTGGACTGGGCGAGTTCCATGGCTTAGGCCTCCAGGATCGCGAGCATGTCGAGTTGGTTAGTTTTCTCAGCGCTGTCGCGGATGGCTTGCCTACGTTTTACCGAGGGGGCCAACGGGAGGCGGACCCGGGGCCGGTCCAGACCCGAGGTGGTTAGCTCGTACTCCCACGACAGGGAGCCGCCATAGGTGGCGCCGCATCCCAGGTTGGTGCACTCGCCATACATGGTCTTGAAGATAGGCGTCTGCTCTTCCGAATTGCGGATACGCATCCGGCTGCCGCAGGCCGGGCATAGACACTTGTAACCGCCGCCGTGATTGGTGCTCATGAACTCTCCCCGCCGCGAGTGCGGCATTGGCCGAAGCCGAAAAATGCGACGCTTCGTGCGCCTACTTCTGTTCCTGGTTACCCGGGTTTTTCCGGTGCAACGTGATTACTGCTCCCACCTCGGCGTGCCGTGCGGCAATGTGCGCGCGGTGGGCGGCGATAATGTCGCCGAGCTCGGCCTCGTCGAGGCGGCCATCGGCTAAAGCCTTGGCAATGATCTGGTCGACCTTGCCCTCGGCCACGTCGGTGACCAGGGAGCGCTGGTAGAGGTCCAGGTTGTCGAGGGGGGTATCGTCTGGCATGGGGACGAAAACGCCGCCGTAGAGGCCCGACACGTAGTCGGGGAGGAAGCTGGTACCGCCTACCCGCTCCAGCTGGCGAACCTGCTCGTCAGTCAGTGGGCGGTGGCCGGTGTTCTCGTACAGCTTGTTATCAAACTGCTTGAGGTCCAGACCCAGGTGGGCGGCGGCGCACTCGCGGCCTCCCGGGAAGGCGCCGACGGCGGCCATCACAGCCTTGCGGCGGCTATCAAGAATTGGGCGGGCCATGTTCTCGTTTTCTCCCTGGGACAGCCGCACTACTGTGCGACCGTGCCCTCCTTGATGCCGAGCAGTACGGCAGCGCGGTGGGCTTCACCGCGTTTGCCTTTCTTTCGACCGTTCAACAGATCGCTGACCAAATTCTTGTTCAGACGGTGTTTGCGGCTGAAGTCGGCAATGGACACGCCTTGGCGGTCCATCTGCTCGCGGACTTGATCAGGTGTGAGGGGGGCGGGCATAGTGTTCCTATGTGTTCAATCGTGTTCATGTGAGCTTCATTATGCCCAACTGTTTGGGCTTGTAAAGGCAATTCGCTTGAAAAATTGTGCATCCTCGGATTTACCCCCATTGAGTGCAGGTGAGCGCCTGCGCGAAGAGCGCTCGCGGCTGGGCTTTAAGCAGGAAGAATTTGCGCAGATTGGTGGCGTAAATCGAAACACTCAGGGGAGCTACGAGAAGAATGAACGCACCCCAGACCTCAACTACCTTTCGGCGATTGCGGTTCAAGGTGTTGATGTGCTTTTCGTCGTGACAGGTGTCAGGTTGCTGGCTGCTGCCGGCTCGCTGAGTCCCATGGAAACGAGTCTCCTGGAGGCCTTCCGCGCGCTCACCGAATCCGACCAGGACACGCTTACACGCATGGCCGCGGGCCTAGCCGCAGTCAGCAAAACCACCTAGCAAAGAAGGATCTAGAAATGGATTTCAAGGGTTACCAGACACCTGCCTGGCTTTCGCGTTTGCGCCGCTCCCTCGTAACCGCTGCGTTGGTGGTTACTCTGGCGCCGGTCGGCCAGGCTCCTGCCGCCGACTTGAAGCCGCTTCACTTCGCCACGGTCGGCGAGATGATCGAGGATCTAGGCGACTATGCGGCAGAGAACGGGACTTTCAAGCTGCTATCTACAGAGCCGCTAAAGATCCAGCTGGCACCATCTATCGTTCCGGGCGACCTGCCTGAAAACAATGCGCGCGAGATTCGGCGCGCGGCCCTGTACGGTGTTTATCGCACATTGGTCCATACCGATGCCGACAAAGTGACGTCGGTAGCTGTGCCGCGAGAGGTCAACATCCGCGAGCAGACGTCCAAGATGCTGAGCAAACCCTCGCTTTCAATCACTGTCACGCGCGCCCAGGCGCTGAAGGCTGCCGGCCAATTCCTAAAGGTGCAGTCGGCAGCGGACCTGGTGCGCCCCGAGCAGGCCGGCACCATCCAGTTGGATAACTGGGCTCCTAAGTTCGAAGATGCTTACATGACGGACAAGGGGCAGATCAGGCTGCTTGAAGCCATCAAAGCGGCTGGTGGAGACCTGGTGAACAACGGCTAAAGTAGCCCTGCTTGCATTTTTGGAATTGGCATTACCGTCGGAGTACTGCCAATGAAGGAGTAAGCAGATGTTGTTGGAATCGATAGCGCTTGACCGTCCGGATGAACTGAATTCAGCGTTGCCGAGGGAGCAATGCATAACCCCTCAAGAGTGGCTGCTGATAAGACTCTATCGTCAGTTAGAAGAGCAGGAGCAGTGGTTCATCCGCCGGGCGGTAGAGGGGCTTATCGCGAAGGACTCAATGTCCGATTGATACAAGAAGGCCCCTTCACGGGGTCTTTTGTTTTTCCTGCATCCGCTTCCACTCTCGATCCAGGGCACGCTTGGCTGATGCCTTGCTCTGGTAGAGATGGGTGAGGCGGCGGGGCTTGGTTTGGTCGCCCTCGGAGACCTTATGCTGCTGGCCGGTCTTCTCGTCGCGGTACCAGGTTACAAGGCCGGTGTAGTCGCCTTCGTCATCGGCCAAGTCGCCCAGTTCGTCGCCGTCTGGTAGTTGGGACTCAAGTTCCATAGAGGTGGTGAGGCTGTCGGGCGTGAAGCTGTGGCGCATATTGCCGCCGAGCCAGATGATGGCGGCGATTTCCGCCTTGATGCCGGTCAGGCTATAGGTCTGATCCGGGATCAGCTCCGGGCGGCCCCTGGCCAGGGTGTAGCTGAGTGTGGCGGTGCCGCGCTGCAGGCGGTTCCACTCTGCACGGGCGGCCTGCAATGCGCTGGCCTGGTCTGTGAAGCTGTGGCGCAATTCTTTGATATTCTCGCCGCCGCCGGCGATGGCCTCTTTCTTCTCCGCGCTGTTCACCTCGTAGTAATAGGCCTTCACGCCGGTATAGGAGTCGCGGTCGGCCTGCAGGAAGCGGTGCTGATCGCCGTCTGCCCGGGTGAGTGTGACGTGGGGCAGGGATAGGCCGCTTGCGGTAGTGGCCTTGCCGGTGGGCAGGAATAGCAGGCGGTCGGCCTTTACGGTGGCGATGGCATCATGCTCTCGGCCGAGACGGCTGAGCAGGTTGGCGTCTGACTCGTTGGCTTGGTCCAGGTGCAGCAGCTCGATGCCGGCGAGCACGGCGCTGACCACGGGGGTGAGGCCCTGGGCGGTGGCGATGGCACCGATGACCGTGCCCAGGGTGGTGGCGTCGAAGCTGCGTTCTTTCTTTGCCTTGAGGCCGCCGCGTAGGTCCGCGCTGCGGGCGCGGATGCTGAGCGTGTCCGGTGCGCCGCTGTGCTCGGTTTCGTCCACGGTGAAGCTGCCCTTGTCGATCAGGCCGGTGTCATCCCAGCCCAGCCAGAGTCGCACGATGGCGCCCCGAGGCGGGATGGCGAGCAGACCGTCGTGGTCGCTGAGGGTGATGTCGAGCTGATCGGCCTCCAGTCCCCGGTTGTCGGTGAGCTCGATGCTGATCAGGCGCGGTTGCTGGCCGCCGAGCAGCATGGCGGTGATGTCGTTTCCGTTGACCACTACCTTGCAGATCGGCCGCGGATAGGCGGTGAGCTCGCGGTACTTCTGGGCGGCTTGGCCGAGTAGCTCGCCGGCTTGATTCAGCTGGCTCACAGCAGACCCCCGAGAGCACCGCGCAGGATGCCGCCGACCGAGCCGATGAGACTGCCGAGCATGTCGATGCGGCCGTCGTCGATGCGCTTGAGGCTGATGGTGAACTCGTAGCGGCGCGGTGTGCCGTCCTCGAAGAATACCTGCTGCGTCTCGCTGATCGAGGTGATAACCCAGGTGCCGTAGATGCGGCCGGTGCCGCCGATCAGGGGCCACGCCTTGCCGGTGTCGGCCATCTTGCGCAGCACGTCAAGGCTGAGGGGCGAGCCGACCAGGCCGGGCAGCAGGGTGCCGGGCAGCGTGATGGTGTCCTCGCCGCGTCCCAGGAACTGGCTGGCCGGGTTGGTACCGATGCGGCTGGTGGAAGCGTGGCGCCACTCAGTGGTGCGCTGAAGCTCCTGGTAGGCGAGCGTTGGCAGTCCGAAAACGAACATGCCGAGGGTCATCATCATGGTGTTTTACTCCTGGTCACCCAGGCGCGAGCGAATGCGGGCGGCCTTGGCACGCTCGCGTTCGTCCAGCAACTGGTTGAGCATGTTGCGCAGCCCGTCAGTGTCGGTGCCCGGGGTAGCGCTGATGTTGATTTCGATGGTGTCGCCCTGAACAACGATGCCACTGCCTGAATTGGCCGACAGCGGTGGGCGGTTGTCCATAGCCATGGTGCCTCCGGCAGCTCCGAAGCCGATGGCTCCGGCCGCGACCATTTGCTTGCCCATGTTGGTGACTGCAGCCAGCGGCCCCTGCTGGCCCTTGACGAGCCCTTGCTCCAGGCCTGCCATGGTGAAGCCGCCTAGGCTGGCGAAGACGCGCGACGGCGAGTGGATGCCGAGCTTCTCTTTGAACCAGGTGATGGTGTTGTCTGCGGCGCCGGTGATAGCGCCCTTCACTGCGGCTAGGCCATTGGTGATGCCCTGGACCATGCCCTGCATGAGCATGGTGCCGAATTCGCTGAACTTGCCGGGCATCTCGACGCCGAAGTAGTTCATTACGCCCGCGAAGGCGCGGTAGAACAGGCCCAGCGGGGAGAAGTTGAGGATCAGCGCGGCGATGCCGGCGAATCCACCGTTGAAGCCTTCCCTCACCTCTGCCCATAGGCCCAGGAAATAGGCCTTGATGGGGTCCCAATATTTGTAGATTAGGTAGGCGGCAGTGGCGATGGCCATCACGGCTAGACCGATGGGGTTCATCAGCAACGCACGGCCGAGCCAGAGTACGGCCTTGCCGGCCCACAGCAGAGCGCTGCCCATACCCTTGACGGCAGTGACAGCCGTAAGGCTCTTGATGCCGAGGAGTGTGAGGCCGTAGCGCAGCATGGCGAATGGGCCTAGGAAGCTGGCCATGGCCAGAGTGACGGCGCCGAAGCCTGCAGCCAGCGCTGCGATGCCAGCCACTGTCTTGAGGATTTGCCCGGCGAGCGCGGGGTTGGCCTTGACCCATGCGGTAACACGGCTGGCCACGCTATTGAAGCTCTCGATCAGCTCGATGAGGGTCGGACGCAACGTCTCGCCCAGGGTAGAGCTGAGGTTGAACGCTCTGTTCTTGGCCATATCTAGACGGGCCGAGAGCAGCTCGGCGCGTATGTCCGCCTCGCGCTGCATGGAGCCTTTACCCGCTTCGTCGTTTGCCAGAGCAAGCTGGCGGCGATACTCGCCCATGTTCTGTGCGAGCTTGGATGCGTCGTCGCCGAACTCCTTGCCGAACAGTTGAGTGGCGACGCTGAGCTGTTGGTTTTTCGGCAGCTTGTTGATAGCGTCCAGCACGTTTTTCAGAGTATCGGTGGCATTGGTTGCCATGCCGTTCTGCAGCGCCTCAGCCTCAAGCCCCACCGCTTTTAGGCCTTCCTGGAAGCGTTTGGGCTGCTGGGTGGCGATAGCGAGCTCGCGGATCATCGCATTGGTGGCGGTGCCAGCGACTTCGGCGGTGGCACCCAAGCTCAGAAAGGTGGAGCCCAGCGCGGCGGCGTCCTTGTAACTCATACCTACCGAACTGGCGACGCCCGCCGTGCGCTGCAGGACGTCGATGATGTCGGCGCCTTTGGACTTGGCGTTGTCGTCCAGGTAGTTGATGGCGTCACCGAGCTGGTCCACGTTCTTGATTGGCACCTTGTACAAGTCCGCAATGCGCGCCAGGTTCTCGCCGATCTGGTCGGCGGGCAACTCGAAGGCAGTGGCGGCGTTGGCGGCGACCTTGGCGAAGCTGAGCAGGTTGTCTTTGCCCTGGACGCCCATGCGTGCGGCACCTTCCACCAGGGCGGCGATTTCTGTGGTGGCCATGGGGATGCGTTCGCCCATGGACTTGATGGCATCGGCCATTTCGAAGTAGGTGGCTGTGAGCTGGCCATTATCGTCGCGCGCACCTGATACCTGCTTGGCGACGCCTGCCATGGCGTCCTCGAAGCTCATGTAGTCCTTGACCATGCTTAGCACGGGCACGCCCATTGCCGCCCCGGCAGCCGCCGCACCAGCGCCGGCGCCGGCCATGCTGCCGGCAAGTTGTTGAGTTTTATCGTACCTGGCACGGGCATTTGCCAGCCGCTTTGACTGGGCAGCCAGGCGCTGCATGCGCTGGGTCTGCTCGCTTATCTGTTGATTGGTACTTGCGATACGGTCGCGGAGTTCGCGCTCGCCCTGCACGAGATTGCGCGTGCTGATACCGGCGGCGCTGAGCTTGCTTCGTAGCCCCTGCAGCTCGGACTGCTGTTCCTGGTGTTGTTTCTTGAGGGTGGTGGCGGCGCGGATGGCGTCCTGCATGTCCGCCGTCACCTGTTTGGTCGGCGCGCCGGTGGCAGCCATCTGGCGGCCGAGTTCCTTCACTCGATCACGCGCGCCCTGGAGCGCGGTGCCGGTGTTGGCGCTGATCGCGCGCAGGCGTTGCCAGCTGCTGACATCGTTCTGCGTTGCTTGCAGCTGCTTGAGCTGGTCGCGGGACTCCTTGAGTGCACGACCGAGGCCGACGCTTCCTTGCATCACTGCGCGGATGGGGCGGGTGGCGCGGTCGATAGCCTGGAGGATCACCTCCATTCTCAGATCATTGGCCATCGCTTTTCTCCCAGCGGCTTCTGGCCCGCTCGCGCCATTCCATCAGTTCCGACAGGGGCAACGGGTCCAAGTCCGCCGGCCCCCAGTGAAAGACCATGGCCAGGTCGGCCATGGCGTCTTCTACGCGACGAGGACAGCTTCCTTCGCCGACTTCTGCAGCAAAAAACCTGCAATAGCCAGCCCACACTGGAACAGGTCCGCCGGGTCCATGCGGCCAACCTCGATGTCGGTGAGGCTGGGCGTGCTGATGCGCGGCAGCACCTTGCGCAGGGCGAGTACGTCCATTTGTGCCAGGTCGGACAGGGTCACGCCGCGCAGCTCGCCGCTCATGGGTTTGCGCAGAGTTACCTGATCGATCTTCTGCTCGCCGCGGATGATCGGGGTGTCGAGGTTGATGACTTCCTCGTTGGGGTTCTTGGTCGGGGCCGGTGCAGCCGCTGCAGCGGTGGTGCTGTCGTCGTGCTTGGCTTCTGGAGTCTGCATGGGGTGGTGCTCCTTGGTTCAGGGGGAAAGCCGGCATGGGCGCCGGCGGCTAGCGGATTAGAGACCGATGTTCTTGCGGTGTGCGGCGAGCAGGTCTTCGCCGTCGACGATGAACACGAAGTTCAGAAGGTCGATTTCAGTGATGACCTCGCTGTCGACGGTGAGCTTGTAGTAGGTGCAGGTGGTGCTGATCTGGTGCTCGGTGTCTTCGCCCGGGGTGGACTCGCCGAAGTCAATCTCTTCATGCCGGCCGCGCACGGAGATTTCCACGGAGCTAGTGCGGCCGTCGTCTTCGCGCTGGACCGAACCGGCGAAGCGCAGAGCAATGCCATCGGCACGAACCGCGCCGAACTGGCGCAGGGCGAGTAGGTCCCAGCCGCCCAGGGTCCAGGCGAGGACGATGCCGTCATCGCCGAAGCCGAGGTCGACCTTGACCGGGCCGTCCATACCACCGCCGCGGTAGGCCTCCATCTTACGGGCCAACTTGGGCAGGGTGACGGTCTTGGCGATGCCGCCGTAGACGTTACCGTCGTTGAACAGGTTGAAGTGCTTGAGCTTCTTGGCTAGGGCCATGGTGTGGCGCTCCTACAGCGCAGCCGGGGCCGCGCGGGTGAATGGGATCAGGCCTTGACGCTCTCGGCGAAGGTCATGAGGTAGCGGTCGGTGATGCGCTGGCGGAACAGCAGGTTTTCCAGCGGCGGGACGGGGGTGTAGTCGTAGTCCAGGAACAGCTTGCCGGCCTTGAGGGTGGTGGCGTCGTTGGCAGCCGGGTCGAACCAGCACTGCCCGTCGATGATGTAGCCGCCGGTTTTCAGCTCGCGGAACTTGGCGTTCACGCCGTCGACGATGTCTTTGACCAGGCTCCCGTGCATGGGCTTGTCCACAGCCCAGAAGTGGGCCTCGGCCATAGTGTCGGCCAGCACCTGGGCGGTGCGGGTGTAGTTCTCGAAGGCGAACAGCGGGTCGGCGCTGGTGGTTCGGTTGCCCCAGAAGCGGAAGCCTTCGCGGCGGATCAGGGTGGTGACATCGGCGGCGTTGAGCAGGCCGGCGTCGGTGGCGGGGTTCTGCAGGTCCCAGAAGATGTCCTTGGACAGGCCCGAAACACCGTTGACCGGCACGTTGGACAGGGTTTTGTGCCAGCCGACTTGCTCGTCGATCTTGGCTCGCAGGCCCAAGGCGCGTGCGACGGCCGAGGCTGGGGCGTTGGCGCTGGTGGCGGTGTCCCAGTTGACGAAGTCCGGCCAGATGAGCATGAGCTCGCGGGAGCCGAAGCCTTCACGGTAGGCGATGGCCTCTGAGACGTTCTCGCAGTCCCAGGCGCTGGCGTAGGAGAAGGCACGCATCTTCTCGGCGATGGCCGCCAGTTCGGTGGTCACGGCCAGGTTGTCCAGGCCCGGTACGCCCAGGATGCGCGGGCGCACGCCGAGCTGTACTTCGGCAGCCAGCAGGGCCTTGAGGCCGGTGTACTGACCCTGGGCGGTAACGCCACCGATGATCTTGGTAGTTTGGTTCGCTTCCTTGGCGGCGTCGTCGGCGCCTTCGCCGTCGGCCACGCGCACTACGACGGTGACGGGGCTGGCCTGGTCTGCGATGGCGTCCAGGCTGCGGGCCAGGGTGCCTAGCTCGCCGGCTTTGCCGGAAGCTGTGAGTACGTCGGTAAGTAGGACCGGGGTGTTGAGCGGGAAGGTAGCCGCGTCGGCGTCGCTGCCGGTGCAGACCATGCCCACCACGGCGGTGGCGATAGTGCGAATAGGGCGGATGCCCTCGTTGATTTCGAGGACGCGAACGCCGTGATGGTAGTCGGTTGCCATTTGGGCAGCTCCTGGTGGGCATGATGCCGTTTCAGTGAGCCTTGAGAGTGACGCGCGCGCGCAAGCGGGGCGAGCGGCGGGCGGTGTAGCGGGGCGCGGTACAGGACGCGCAAGAAAAAGCCCCGACTCGCGGGGCTTGTTCCTGGTGGTGCGTGATCAACTGACGTTGTTGCCGGTGTGCGAGCTGTGCAGCTTGTAGCTGCATGAGTTACTGGATCTCGTCGACAGCAGTCCACGGGAACTGAGTCTGAATTTCCTCAAAGCGAGCCACTCCAGCGGCTCGGACGGACTCCCAGCCTGGTTCGTTCATTACTTGCATGCGCTGCGCTTCAGCAAAGTAGCGGTCCGAACCGGTCAGGGGGTCAGCATATGACCGAAGGCGCAGTGCCTCGATCTGTTCACGAGTGGGTGGAATTGATTCGGGCTCGGTCGAGGTAATGGCACCTGATTCGTCAATCCGCCAGATCGAATCAGGTTGCTGAAGGATCCGCGTGGACAAGTCGTCACTAAGCCTTACCGCTCCATCTGGGATGGCATGCACACCAGAAATGAGCATCTGTTGAAACAGTCCGTCATCGTTGAACACAGCGTAAATAACTGACATATCAGCGCCCCAATGCAAACCAGAAAAAAGAATACGTCCCGCCGGCAGTCCAGCTGAGGATCATCGAGTTTGTAGTCAACGACTGCACGTTTGCCGCGACCGTGCTTGGGCTCCCTCCTACAATTGAGTTGGGTACGGCCCAGGCAATAAGGCACTCAACCGGAAATGGTATTGCGAACGGAACGGAGGAGCCGGAGGTGAAGTTTCTGTTCCCCCATTGCCACACCAGGCCACCCATCCAACTGGGGAAGTAGATGTAACCATTAACGCCCAACGAGACCTTGAAGCCCGCGCGCAGCTTCTTGGGCGTGACAATAGTTGCGTCATCAAGTCCTTGGTCGACTTGAGCTTGGGTAGCGACTTTGGCGGTGCCTTGATTGATCTCGGTCGCCTGAGCGGCCAAAGGCACCAACGCCGCAATATCAATATTTCCCTGATTGATCGGTGCGTTCCAAGCCTTGATGCACCACATTACGGCCAAGCTACGCGGGCGGGTCTCCGAGCCAACACGGGGCACGCCGTTCACACCATCACTTACGAAAGCGCCCGTTAAGTTACGGGGTCTTGTGCCCGGCGTGACTGAGCCCATCGGCGGGCCGTACGCTGGATCACCAGCGCCGCCATCATCGTTACCCCAGGATGTACTGGCCTTACTCCGCATCGACTCCATGCGGAAACCTTGCAGACTATCGAGCTGCATAGAGCCAATTGCGCGCCCGGCATCCACCCCGCGCCCATGGTCCCAGCCCCGGAGGAACTCACCACGCGACTCGGGCAAACGGAAGTTACCGGCGCCCTCGTCACCCTTGTTGAATGCACCTCCCAAGAAAGTTGCCAGGTCTGGATAAGCCGCTGCGCTTTTGACACTTCCGTCCAACTCCAGAAAGCCCGGCGCCAGCTTGTCCATGGGAAAGCCAATCATCGAGCCGACAGGCAGCGCCGAGGCCTGAGCGATCATCGCCGCGATTTCATCCTTGGTGTATGTGTCGGTAATCCCGTGGCCCGCCAGGGTGGTTGGGGTGGTACCGGCAATCACCCGGCCGTACTTATCGACCGTTACCTTGGTGTAAGCGCCCGCGCTCACACCCGTGCGTCCAGCGACCATTTCGAAGGCCAGCGCAGTGGTGCCCAGGACAATCGGAGCGTCAGTCACCAGCTGCCACACGCTATCGCCGTTGATCGTGCCCTTTTCAACACTGACAAACAGCCCAGGCGTCACCTCGACGCTGGTGTCAGCATCCTGCGCACGTTTCCAGGCGCCCGCTGCAGGGACAACGTAGATACCGTTTTCCTTGGCTTGAGCCTGATCCTTCACCAGGACGCGGGCACCGGCTGGCAACAGCTCGCCGTCGATGGTCTGGATACCGCTCAGCGTGATATTTGCCGTTGTTGCCGCCAGCACTGAGTGCTTGTAGTCCAGCTTTGATAGCGCCTCAACAATGACGGTGTCGACGTATTCGCGAGTCGCCAAGACAACGCTGGGGTCGATCTTCAGCTCAATGTTCGCCGTGCTGCTGACGATCAGGTTGATGCGAATCACCTGCGTCCGGCCAGAGCCCTGAGTGAGCAGCGGCTTGAACGTGGGCGCGCAGTTGGCGACCGCGACCATGTCGCCGTCCGCGTCATACAACGCAAGTTCCCGCACCCACCACCCGCCGACGCTCTCAGGGATGATCTGCTCGGCGATGATCACGCTGGCGTTGGCCGGATCCACCTTCACCTGGTTCAACGGTGCACGTCGGCGCTCGTTGATCAGTTTGGTTTGTGTGCGACTGGGGATAGGGTCGGTGCCGTTGGCGTCACCCACTGCCATTTGGGCGAACGTCCAGGATGTGCCGAGGGCTGCGGCGTTCGCCTGCTTGGCTTCACCGACGGCGGTGAGAATCGCAAAGAACTGACTATTTTGGTCGGTCATGAGTTGATGTCCATCGTGTCAATGTGGTGTTCGCGGCCACCGATGCGGTACACGCCGCTGACGTTGATATCGCGCTGGGTCGGTGGGTAAACGCTGAGTTCGTCGCCTTCGGAAACGCATGCTCCGATGTATACGGTGCCGGTGCTTTCGAGGCTGATAGCCAGCCCGATGAGGTGGCGGCTGAGCGGCTTGGCGTCGTCAATCAGCCAGGTCAGCTCCAGGTACATTTCTTCGGTGATGCCGGTGTCCAGCACGCCGACCTTCAAGGCAAACGTGCCGGGCACGCCTGCCGGTACGGTCTGCCACCACTCCACCACCTCGATCAGATAGCCCAGCGGTTCGACCACGCGGCGTAGCGCGCCGATGGTGCCCTTGCGGGAGTGGATGAAGTAGGAGGCCTTGATGGCGTTGCGCTTCGCGCTCTCGGGCCAGGATTGGGACCAACGGTCGACCGAGAAAGCCCAAGCCAGGTAGGGCAGCAGCGCCACTGGGCATGCGTCTGGGTTCCAGAGGTCGCGCAGCGGCACTGGCACACGCTCGATCTGCGCCAGAGCCTGCGCGGCTAGGCGCTCCAGCTCGGTGGCGTTGCCCGGCAGCAGACGCGCGACCATTACTCGGCCACCGTGACGCTGTAGGCGGTGCAGTAAGGTGCCTGGGTGAGGCTAGCGACGACGTCAGCCCAGCCAGGCAACTCAACGCGCTTGACGCCCTCGATGTGCAGGGCGGCGTCCAGGGCGGAGCGATTGACCTCCTGGCCGAGGCGGCGGCGAGCATTGACCAGGGCAGCAAGGCGGGTCTCGGCGGCGGCGCGGACAGGTTCGGATTCGGGGCCGGAGCTGTTCAGGTAAAGCACGGCCTCCACGGTGTAGGGCAGCTCCTGGGCACTCTGTACGGTGAGGCGGTCGGCCACAGGTCGGCGGTCCTCGTCGCTGAGGTAGGCGGCGACCACGGCGAGCAGGTCGGGCGCTGCGGTGCCGTTGCCCAAGGCGCTCTGTACGGTGACGACGACCTCGGCCGGGGCCGGGCTTATCGCAGAAGCATCGGCGACGCGACCGTCTGCACTGCGAGCGTGGAAGATGTAGGCGTTGCGTGGGCCGGCGGTGCTGAGACCTTCCATGGCCATCTGGATGCGCTCGCGCAGGCTCTCATAGTCCTCCAGAACAGCCGCCACCGGAGGCACTGCGGACGGGTTGGCCGGAGTGATGACCAGGCGCACGACGTTGAAGCGGGCGCCGATCTGCTCTAGGTCCGCGCCCTGGGCGAAGGGCAGCAGCACGGCAAGGGCGGCCTCGTTAACGCGCTGGCGGAGCAGCGTTTCGCGATAGGCGCTCTCCTGGAGCAGCTTGGTGAGCGGCTCGGATTCCAGGGCGAGGGTGGCGGCCACCTCTGCCTGCTGATCGGCCGGCCAAAGGCTGACGGCGTATGCCTTGCGCTCGGCGAGGATCGACTCGTAGTCGATCTGCTCAACGACGACGGGCGCTGGCAGTCGACTGAGGTCGATAGGGGTAAAGGTGGTGGTCATGTGGAGGCCCCCAGGCTCAGCGGTACGCGCAGGCTGAGCGCTTCATTGGTGTCGGTTACGGTCCCCTCGATGTCCAGCACGGCGCCGCCCGGTACGTCGGTGGGTGTGAGTTGCACGCGGCTGAGGCGGATGCGCGGCTCCCAGCGCATGAGGGCCATCGCAATGGCGGCATAGGCCTGCAGGCGGGTTGCGCTGTTGAGCGGCCAGTCCATGAGGTCGGCCATCGGACTGCCGTACTCCCGGCGCATGATGCGGCTCCCGAGCGGCGTGGTGACGATATCGGCTATGCATTGAGCCAGGTGCTGGCGGTCGCGGAGGGTGCGCCCGGTCTTGGCGCTCATGCCGATCATGGTGTTGGCTCATCCGAAACGGCGGTGCCTCTGACGACGCCCCTGGTTCGGTGTTTGCGCAGGCTGATGTCGGCTGCGATGACGTCCTCGCTGACGTTTACGGTGCCGGTAACGTGCTGGTTGCCGGTCTGCGTGTAGTCACCGGTGTGGTTGATAGGGCCGTCGATATTGATGCCACCGGTGCTGACCAGGTCGGTTACACCGCCGGCGGGCAGGGTTGCGCGAAGCACATGCGCAACGAAGTCGTACTCGACAACAGCGCCGTCTGGATAGGTACGGCGATGCAGGCCCTCGCGGTCGCCGTTCGCCGGGTTGGCATCACTGAACAGGCCGACCAAGGCGACTCCCTGGGCAAGAACGCCGGATGGGCTCAGCAGAACGACTTGCTCGCCGACGGTGGGCGGGTCCCATTCCTTAGAGGTGCCTGCGCGCAGTGCAAGCCAGGGCAGCCAGTTGGTGGTGATGCTGCCGGATTTCACGCGGACGCGGACCTTGGCGACGTCGACCTCGGCGATGGTGCCGAGGCGGACGAGGTTTTCAATGAGGCGGGCAAGTTCGGCGAGTTGGTTCATGCCGCTGATGCTGCAGCTCGCGCGCGCGGGGTGCACTTGGCGCGGTCTGTAGCGGGGCGCGCTACAGCGCGAGGTCAGGCGGTGAGGTGGGTCAGGAGGAGGTCGCGGATCATTTCGAGGTCGGCATCGGTGAAGCCGAGCAGCTCGCGGCGGTCGTACTGCACGTCTGCCTGGCCGCGTCCGGGGCGGTCGCGCAGGCCGTACTGGTGGACGCGGGCGATGCGTGAGACGCGGCCGGCGAAGGCAATGGCGATGGTATTGGGGGTGCTCTGCAGGCGCAGGTACTTGGCCTGGCGCAAACGGGTGAACATCTGGCGTTTGATGCGGCCGACCTTGCCGCGCAGTTGGCGGGGTTTGCGGGTGGCGTAGGGGGTGCCGTCCGGGTTGCGCTGGGCGGCGATGCGCTTTTGCTGATTGCGGCGCAGCTCGCGGCCGATGTTGTTGCCAAGTTTGCGGCGCTCGCCGGGGGAGAGCTTGGCGAGCAGCAGGCCGGCCCACTCTTCCAGGGCGTGGAGGTTGTCTGTCACAGCTCGAAGTCCGGCTCTTCGGGGTGGCTAATGTCGAGGCTGCCATCATCCAGACGCTTGACGATGACGCGCTCGGTGAGCGGCAGCTTGAGGGACATATCGACCTTGCCGCCGTCCAGGATGTCGGCCTCGAAGGCGATGGCATCCTTGCCGCGCTCCAGGTTGGTGAGCAGATCCGGCTGCTGGAGTCGCAGCCACTCCAGCACCGGAATGAATACGCTGTCCGGGTGACCGGCGAAGTCGGTGAGCAGGACCTGCAGAGAGTAGGTGTACTCGAAGGACAGGCCCTTAGCCGCGGTGCAGCGGACGCTGCCGGCGTCGATGAAGATGAGCAGCCGGTCGGGGTTCTTCTTGAGGCCTGCGACGGCGGTGAGCAGGTGCTCGCGGAGGCTATTGGGCTTGTTCATGGATTGGCTGCCTTCTGCTGGCACTCGTAGACGATGTCGACCTTAGCGGCGCAGGCTGCCCAGTCGGCCTCGGTGATGTCCTGGTCGTCGAGGAGCTCGCCGTTGGTGGCCGGGTCAGTCGCGCTTAGGGTGCAGCGCGTTACGGCCGGACAGCCAGTCACGATATGCGTCTGCTCCGGTGATGGCGGGACGCTGCCGCAGGCGGCGAGCAGCAACAGGCAACTGAGCAGCAGCCCATTCGCGTAGTTCAGCGTTTTCACGTTTCAACTCCTTGATCTGTTGCTTGCGGACGTCCAGCTCGCGGCGCAGGTCCTGGCCAGTCTGTTGCAGCGTGGTCTGGGCCTGGCGTTCGTCTGCCAGGTTGGTGCGCAGGGTGGTGATGGTGGTGGCGTCGCGCTCGACACGGGCGTTGACGGTGGCCAGCTTCTCCTGGGCCAGGGCGGTGCGCCCCTGCTCTGCCTCACTGCGCTGGTAGGTGCCCCACAGCAGCAGGGCCAGGGCGCCGAGCAGGGCTGCGCTATACAGGCCCTGGCGCAGGGTGATCATTTGCGGTACCAGCCCGCGGCGTTCATGGCGGCCTCATCTAGCGCATGGACGTCGCCCAGCACTATCAGGCAGCGAATGTTGAGGGCGTTCGGTCCGAGGGCCTCCACAAGCTCGCTGGCCTGCTCGTGTGTGGTGTCAGCAGGCAAGCAAACGACGTCCCCGTCGCGCAGTTCCAGGCGGCGGGCCTGCTCTATCAGGTTCATGCCGCCTCCTTGCCGCAGCCAGCGTGCAGCTTGTAGGCGCGTTCGAGTTTCACGTCATAGAGATTCCGGGCGTAGGCCGGGCCGTTGTAGGCCTTGGCGAAGGCTGCCCACTTCTTGCCCTTGAGGGCCTTGAGCAGGGCCGGGTCGGCCTCGATGAAACGGACGAACGCCTCGAACTGCTGGTTTTCATCCTGGCTCATGAGACGGACGAACTCGTCGACGCTGGCGTAGCCCAGGCGCTCGGCATGGTAGCCCATGATCTGGAAAGCGCCCCAACTGGCCGACTCATTGGCACAGAGCGCGTCGATCATGCGGGCCTGGGCCAGGCGTTGGTGCTCCCCGGGGCCGCCGATGTAGCCGCCGGGCTTGGTGTTCACCAGGGCGGGATACAGGGCGGCGAGCTCGTCGGCGTGGCGGCGCAGAGCGGCCTGGTCGTCACCTTCGGCGCGCGGCAAGGCCAGGCGTCGGTGCATAACGTGGCGCTCGAAGAGGATCTTCGGCTTGCCCGTTTCCAGGAAGCCGGAGCCAGCACTCTCCACCTCGTTGACTGCGTAGATGGCTGCCAGCTCGACGCCCAGGCGCTTAGCCGCTGCTGCGAGTGTGGCATTGCGCAGTAGCTTGCTGCAGTCGGTGCCGCTTAGGGCGGCGAGGGTCTTCTCGCCGGCTTTGCCATCGACCACCAGGCCAATCTTGGCTTGATACGCGCGGACGGCCTTTTCGGTTTCGTCGCCGTAGTCGCCGTCGGTGACCAGCTTGGAGCCGTGCGCGTTGAGTTGTTGCTGCAGGCGGCGGACTGCGATGCCTTTGTCACCGTGTTTGAGGGCTTCGGTCATAGCTGGTCTGCCTTGCGGGTAGCGATGCGTTTGAGGCTGGAGCGGACGTAGTCGGCTCCGAGCAGGCCGACTACACCACCGAAAAAGGGGGCGAACTGCTCAGGGATGCCGAACAGTGCCAGGCCGTTGGTCACTGCCAGGGTGATGAGGCCGCAGATGAAGCCTTCGCCAAGGGCACGACGTAGGCTGCCGCCGGAATAGATGAAGCGGGCCGAGGCGAGCAACGCCGAGAGCACGGCGGCGTATATGAGTGGGTGGTGCTGCTCCATCCAGGCGAGCAGCATGGCCCAGGTTTCGGGGCGATCAGGCATCTGTGACATTCCTTGCGTCCTGTGGAAGAGAGCGGGCGAGCTGCACGAATGGCAGGCGGCTAAAGAGATTGCCTTCGCCTTTGTAGGCGGTGAGGTAGATCAGTCCCATAGGTTCACCACTTGGCGCTGTTCGGGTTGAGGGGCGGCGTCCGGCAGGATGACGGTGGTGCCATGGGGGATGATTGGGCCCAGGTCGGCGAGGCCTGGATTGGCGTCGAGGACGGCCTCGGTGACGCCCGCAGTGCGGCCGTAGTAGTGCCAGCAGAGGCTGTCGACGGTGTCGCCCTGCGCGGCGATGACGGTTGCCACTACAGCAGCTCCACGGTGGCGTGGCTGATCCCGAGGATGGTGCGCAGAGCCTTGCGGGCGTCGCGGCGCAGTTGGTCGGGGCTGCTCTCTTCCTCAGTGACCTTCTGCTCGCCGCTGTTGGTTGCGTCGAAGCTGTTGTAGCGCTCGATCAGCTCGGCCAGGGCGCCGCAGTAGATGACGCGGCAGTAGAGGTGCAGCAGCTGGCTTTTGCCCTTGATCTGCTCGGCCGGCACTTCGGCCAGGGTGGCGTGGCCTTCGGCCTGGCGCGCGGCGCGGTAGGTGGCGAGCTCGCGGTTGGCCTCGATCATGGCATTGACGGTGGCCACTTCGAGACGGTCGTCGGTGACGCTGGAGTCGATACGCATGGCGGCGCGCAGTTGCTGGCCATCGATCTCCGGCCAGAAGTCCGCGTTGCTGATCGGGTAGGCGGCGCTGGTGTCACCGCCCGCAATGAATCCGCTCATGGTTGGGCCTTGAATTAGTGGGCGGTGGTCGGGGCTTCACAGCTCGGGAAGGAGTAACCCTGCTGATCCGCCCCGAGCCGCCCGGGTGCGGGGGACCGCTCGGTTAGCTGGCGGGGCCAGCGTGTTTCTTGAGGAGGCGCTCAGCGCGCTCCAGGTCTTTCTTGCCGCCGCAGCTGTTGTGCTGCTGGATGGCGCTTTTCAGTAGGTCAATGCCGGCCTGAATTTGGCCAGGTTGGCCTGGGTTGCTCTCGTCCAGGCCGACCAAGGTGGAACGGCCCAGGGCGAGGGTGAGCTTGGCGCGAGCTTCGTCCGGCATGTCCTGTTCCGCGGTGAGTACAGCAGTGCGGGTCAGGATGTCGTGCGCGAATACGCTGCCGGCCTTCTGGGCCGTCAGTGCGGCTTCTGCCACCTCCTCGGCCACCAGGCAGCCGGTGGTGCGGTTGAAGCGGTTCGGCGTCTGCAGGTTGTGGCGGATGACGTACTCGGCGATGTCCAGGCCTCCGGCGTAGTCGCCCGCGTCGAAGCGCCAGACCATGATGGTGACCAGCACGTCGTCCTGGGCACCCTGGCCGGCGGCGAGGACGCCGTCGACGTAGGGCACGTATTCCGGGAGCAGCTCGCCCTTGACCTTCGCCTTGTTCTGTTGCGACTGGACCTGCTTGAGGCGCAATTGATCCTGCTGAAGCTTGGCGAGCATGAGCTCGTAGCTGGTGAGGCCATCCATAAGCGCGGCGGGTGCGGTGCGCGCCGCCTCCTGGGCGGCACGCTTGCGCAGTTGGGTGCTTTGAGCAAGGGTCAGGGCCATGGCTTATGCCTCAGTCGGGGCTGGGTAGGTCATGGCCTCGACGTTCTCCACCAGGGCAACCGCCTCGAAGTCCTCGATGACGTAGGCGTCATTGCTGGACTGGTAGTCAGCAATGCGGTCGTACTCCGGTTCGTCTTTCAGGTGGCGTCGGCGGGCGTCTTCCTGCCAGTAGATGGAGAGGTTCTTGAGGAAGGTGACCAGCACGGTTCCTTCCGGGAAAAATGGAGCATCGACCACTGGCAGGCCGCCGAGACGGGCGCGGCTGACGATTTCCTGTGCGGCGTTCTCTTCCTGGCTGGAGGCTGCGCCTTTTTCCACGGCCTTGAGCAGCTTCTCGTGCATCAGGTCGCGGCTGACCAGTACCACCAGGTCGGGACGGCTGCGGTGCCAAGGGGCGAGCATCTGGATGGCGTCGAACACCAGGCCGTCGAGGGTCTGGTAGTCGCCACTGATTCCGGTGTCGACGCCGGCCACCTTGATCACTTTGGTGCCGCCTACGGTAACTTTGCCAGCGACGGCGCCCTCTTCCATAACGTGATCCGCGGCGCCTTCCCGGATCTTCTGCAGCCAGCCTTTGTTGACGTCCTGCAGCAGGGGGTTGTTAGCGCGGTCGGTAGCCAATGCCGCACTTGTGCCGTTGAAGCCGATCATGATGCGGTCGAGGGACTGGCGCTCGATGATGGCGTTGCTCAGGCGTACCTGGAAGTCAGGGAACTTGGCCCAGGCGTCGAGTAGCGCGTAGGGGAACGCGGTGTCGAAGTTGGTTTGCTTGCAGGCGTACACGTCCTTGGTCAGTTTGGAGACGTCGGCCGGGTTGCGGCGGTTGCCCGCTGCGGTATTGGTGCGGCTGGCGATGGGACCATTGACCCCGGCGAGCAGGGCTTCGCCTGTTTGCTCGTTGACGCCGATCAGGTTGATGGCCTTGAGGAAGGCGCTGGATTCCTGCATGGCAGTTTCCAGCGTCTGCTGAACGCTGGGGGCGACGTTGAATTTCTCGGTTGCACTGGCAACGCCGTTGAGCAGAGCGATCTGCGCGGCCAGGGCGGTGAAAGCGAGGCGGGTTACGTTACGCATTAGGTGTTCTCCGGGTGCGGGCTGGGTGGTGTCAGAACTTGGTCAGCACTTTGCCGTCGCCGCCCGTAGCTGGTGGGCGGTGCTGCTGGCTGTGGTCTTCGGTGTCACCCAGGCGCTTGAGCAGGTCAGCGAATTCGCTGGCCAGTTTTTCGTGGGCGGTTTGCAGAGTGTTGAGTTTGGTCTGCTCGGTGGTGAAGGCTGTGCCCTGGTCCTTGGCGTGGTTGGCGAGCGCCTCAACAGCTTCCGTCAGTTCGGAGAATTGGGCGTCATCCTTGACCGTTTTTTCCTTGCTCTTGCCGAGGGCTTCCATGACCCGGTTGAACAGGCCAATGGCCTTGTTCTCAGGGTCAGCGACTTCCTCGAATTTGATTTCAGTCTCCAGGGCCTCGGTGAACATCGAGGTCGCGGAGTAGTGGCGATCCTTGAATGGGCTGGCGTCTGGCTTCTGTGCAGAGAATGCGAGCACGTCGGTACCCAGACTTGCTGGCGAATCGGTCACGGCCAGGCCGACGATGTAGGCCTCGCCGCTGTCGGCAAAGCTCTCGTCGATTTCGATGGAGGTGTAAATCTTCTGCTTGGCCTTGTTCATGGCCACCAGGTCAGGGGTTGGTTCGATCTGGGCGAACAGGGCGAGCTTCTTCTGACCGGCGATCTCAACCTCTTCAGTCTTGACCGCCGTGATGTCGCCGTAGGCTTTGAAAGGGCTGTCCGGTAGCAGGCTGCGGAAGTGTTCCAGCCATACGCGGGCGCCATAGGTGTTCTGGCTGAAATTTTTGGCGGCTTGCTCCAGCCAAGTGCGCTCGATCTTGCGCTTATCGCTGGTGGCGCCTTCAACGGCGACACGGAACCAGTTAGAGCGGAATTTCTGGGCGGGGGCGTTGCTTGCGGCCATGGGGGCTGTCCTCGATGCGTTGGCGGCGGTTGCCGTTGCGTTGAGGGCATGGTCGACAGTGGAGGAACGCGCGGCAACGCTCTGAGCTTGTAGCGGGGCGCGCTACAGGACGCGGAGTTAGGGGCTCGCGCGCGTGAGCGGCAGCATCTGCGTCATGAATGCAATCGCCCAGCCGACCACCGATCCGCGCCGCCACGCCAAGTTCCTGTATTGGACGGGCTGGCGCATCACCGATATCGCCGATTACCTCAGCGAGAAAGAGAAGACCCTGCACAGTTGGAAAACACGGGACGAGTGGGACCGGGCGGACAACGTAGAGCGGATCGGCGGGGCGCTGGAGGCACGTCTGGTGCAGCTGATCCTCAAGGACGGCAAGACCGGCGGTGACTTCAAGGAAATCGACCTGTTGCATCGGCAGCTGGAGCGGCAAGCCAGGATTCAGCGCTACCAGGACGGGGGGAGCGAGACGGAACTCAACCCGAACATCGCCAAGCGCAACGAGGGGCCGAAGAAGGCACCCAAGCGCAACGAGCTGGACGAAGGACAGATCGAGACGCTGGTCGAGGCGTTCCGCGACAGTTGTTTCGACTACCAGCTCGACTGGCACCGCGCGGGGAACATGCGCACCCGCATGATCTTGAAGAGCCGGCAGATTGGCGCGACGTTCTACTTCGCCCGCGAGGCGCTGATCGACGCCATCACCACAGGCCGCAACCAGATTTTTCTGTCGGCAAGCAAGGCGCAGGCGCACCAGTTCAAGACCTACATGCAGTCCTTCCTCAACGAAGTGCTGGGGGTAAAGCTGACTGGCGACCCCATCGTGCTGTGGAACAACGCCGAGCTGCACTTCCTGGGAACCAACTACCGCACGGCGCAGGGGCGTAGCGGAAACTTCTATTTCGACGAGTTTTTCTGGGTTCATGGCTTCGCCGAGATCAACAAAGTGGCCTCGGGTATGGCTCTGCACAAGAAGTGGCGTAAGACCTACTTCTCGACGCCCAGCAGCATGGCGCACCCAGCCTATAACTACTGGACGGGCGAGCGCTTCAATAAGGGCAAGCCAACGGCCCAGCATATCCAGCTGGACGTGAGTCACGAGGCGCTGCAGCAGGGCCGGTACTGCGAGGACCGCATCTGGCGCCAGATTGTCACCATCCTCGATGCGGAGGCACGCGGCTGCGATCTGTTTGACCTGGACGAACTGCGTGAGGAATACGACGCGGCGGCCTTCCAGAACTTGCTGATGTGCCAATTTGTTGATGACGGGCAGAGCATCTTCCCGCTGTCGATGCTGCAGCCGTGCATGGTGGAAAGCTGGGATTGGCCAGACTACAGCCCCTTTGCGATGCGGCCCTTCGGCGAGCGGCCCGTTTGGGTTGGGTACGATCCCGCCGAGAGCGGCGACTCTGCCGGCCTGGTGGTTGTGGGACCGCCGCTGGTGGCTGGTGGCAAGTTCCGTGTACTGGAACGCCACCAGTTCCGGGGCATGGACTTCTCCGCGCAGGCCGAAACGATCCGGCAGGTTACCCGCCGCTACAACGTGGCCTATATCGGGATCGACACAACGGGCATCGGTAGCGCCGTTGCTCAGTTGGTGCGCCAGTTCTTCCCGGCTCTTAAAACGTTTTCCTACAACCCCGAAGTCAAGACCCGCCTGGTGATGAAGGCGTGGGACGTGATCAGCAAGGGTCGTCTTGAATTCGATGCCGGCTGGATCGACATCGCGCAGTCGCTCATGGCCATCCGCAAGACCATCACCCCAGGCGGACGCCAGTTCACCTATGTTGCGGGCCGCAACGACAGCACCGGCCACGCCGATCTGGCGTGGGCGCTCTTTCACGCATTGCACAACGAGCCGCTGGAGGGCCGGACAGCGGCCAACACCGGCATCATGGAGATCTACTGATGAGCAAGAATCGCAACCGCCGCAGCCAGGACCTGGCGGCAACTACCCAGGCGCGAGAAGGCGAGCTGCTGGTCAAGGATCAGGGAGGCCAGTCGATGGCCTTCACCTTCGGCGATCCGGTGCCGGTGCTCGATGGTCGGGAGATCCTCGACTATCTGGAGTGCTGGGCCAATGGCCGGTGGTATGAGCCGCCTATATCCCTGGACGGCCTTGCCCGCTCGACGAAGGCGAGCGTGTATCTGCAGTCTGGGCTCAACTTCAAACGCAACGCACTGGCGCGCACCTTTATCCCTCATCCGTTGCTGAGCCGGGCGGCGTTCGAGCAGATAGTCATGGACTGGGGGTGGTGCGGCAACCTGTATCTGGAGAAGCGCGACAACATGCTGCGCCAGACGCTTGGCCTGCAACCGTGCCTGGCGAAGTATATGCGGCGCGGTACCGACCTGGTGACCTACTACCAGGTGCGCGGATGGAAGGACGAGCACGAGTTCAAGGGCGGGAGCGTCTGCCACCTACGTGAGGCGGATATCAACCAGGAGGTCTACGGTTTGCCGGAGTGGCTGGCGGCTCTGCAGAGCGCCCTGCTCAACGAGTCGGCCACGCTGTTCCGCCGCAAGTATTACCAGAACGGCTCGCATGCCGGGTTCATCCTGTACATGACCGACGCGGCACAGAACGAGGATTTCGTCACTGACTTGCGCGACGCGATGAAGAGCAGCAAGGGGCCGGGTAACTTCCGCAACCTGTTCATGTACGCCCCGGGCGGCAAGAAGGATGGTATGCAGTTGATCCCGATCAGCGAAGTGGCGGCCAAGGACGACTTCGCCTCGATCAAGAACATCAGCCGCGATGATCTGCTAGCGGCGCTGCGCATCCCGCCCCAGCTCATGGGGATCGTGCCGCAGAACGCGGGCGGGTTCGGGTCGATCCGCGACGCCGCCCAGGTGTGGGCGCTCAACGAACTGGAGCCGGTTCAGGCTCGACTGGCGCAGATCAACGATTGGTTTGGAGAAGAGGTAGTGCGGTTCAACCCGTATGAACTGCCTGCCGCCGTCAACTGACGGTTGATCGCATACGAAAAAGCCGCCCTTGAGGCGGCTTTCTTCATCCCGGTTGCTGTCCATCTTCCCGGCCGCGATATTCTCAGGCTATCGGCACGTCGCTAGCAAACAATATTGGGTGCTGATTAGTACGGGTATGGTTTTGTGTTCATATGCGGCTTTGTAGTTATACTCCCGTTTTCTGCAGTCAAAATCGCGCCATCTTTTACAGGGGCATACGGCCAGTTTCTATCAACTATAGTTCTGGTATCTAACTTTATCGTGAACAGATCTTCCAGATTTCCAGTTAAATGATCTGTTACGTCTATCGTTCCTTCTATTTCATATGCTGGATTATGTACTTTGTTGCTGAATGAAAAGGCCAGTGGGTAAGTTTTGTAAGCGGAAATACCAAATGGTTCGTAACCACTTCCAAGCTGAGCATGGAATAAATCTTTCAACACGGCCTGTTCTTTGAAAGGGTACAGCCAGATGTGAAATCTGTATTCTTCAGGAAAACATTTATTGGGGTTAAGCACGAAACGGCGTAGCGCTTTCACTACCAAATGCTTGGGCGTAGCCTGATCGTCATGCGCGATGAAGTGGCCGGCGACAGCTCGCGCTACTTTGTTTAGTTGAATTTTTTTCAAGTGCATAACTGAGTTCATTAAGAACATGGAGTTTCGCAGTTGAATAGAAGTTTCTTTGCAGAGGTGTTCTAATGCTGGATCTAAGGTCGTACCTAGGATCGTGTTGTTACAATTCCCGCAGAGAGTCCGCTTTTGCAAACCGTTTTGGGCAATAGAGGTGGTTCTCTTACCTCTTTCCGCTGGCTTCAGTTGTTTCAAGATAAGATTTATTTGGCGCTGAACCGGCAAGGCAATTGACTGGGGGAATATATGGTCGCGCGTCATTTCTTTTCTTTTTAAGCAAAGATTGCACCTGCGAACTGTACCCATAATGACCATCCTTTTTTTCCAGGTTAAGTGCATCTTCCTTGCGCCGCTTGCATACCCGGCGTTCCTTTATTTTTCAAAAAACCAACATCTGATGCTCTTGCCAGTCAATCGACTGCGAACCGCGCGGTTTTTGTGTAGACAACGCGGGGTAAGACTCTGCCAGAGTGCCTGGCGCAGTGCGCTATCTAAACGTAAAGGCCGGCCATTCTCAATCAGTTGATCGGCCATCTCCCGAAGGTTGACCGAGACGTCACAGAACGAGGATCTCGTCATTGACCGGTGCAATGCGATGAAGAGCGGCAACGGGCCCGACAACCTCCTCAACCTGTTCATGTACGCCCCAGGCGGCAAGAAGCATGGTATGCAGTTGATCCCGACCAGCGAGGTCCCGGCAAAGGACGACTTCACTTCGATCAACAACATCAGCCGCGATGAACTGCTGGCGGCGCCGCGCATCCCTATCCACGTCGTGGGTATCGTGCCGCAGAACTTTGGAGGGTTTGGATCGAAACGGGACGCTGCCCAGGTGTGGGCTCAACGAGCTGGTACTGCCACAGGCTCGACTGGCGCAGATGATGAATGGCTGGGGGATGAGGTTGTGCGGTTCCGACCATACGAGATTCCCATCCCTAGGAGCTAACCAACGTGAAAAGAGGCCGCTATTATTGCGGCCTCTTTTATTCTTTCTTAAAGCTTTTAATTAATTTTACAAGCTCTTGAAAAAATGCGGCAATCGTTCCGTAGTCCTCAGTTTGATCCTTTTCCGGATTTTCCCGCCCCATCTTTTCAAAATTTGTTACAAGCCGAGCGATTGTTATAAATAATATAATTGCAATGGCAGAAGAAAAGGAAGCTGGGATTAAGGGTGCCAGAATTTTAACATAGAATGTTTCTTTGTTTGTTTCGGCGGTGGGAGCAGGATGGCTTTTTTCGACAGTTGGAGCCTTGATTTTGGAGGCAGGCTTTTCGGTAAGCGGCGTTACAACAGGGGTAATTACCACTTGGGAGGCAGCAATTGCGTCCTCCCTAATTTTTTGATTGTCCAAACCAACTAAAAAGTGCCACCCGACCCACATGGAGAAGGCCAGGCAGCACGATGCTGCGAGCGTCAGCAGCACCAGTGCTGACGTTGCAAAATACCGACTGAACTCTTTACGTCGGAGTGACTCCTGAATGAGACGCGTCTCTGCATCATTGGTCTGATTCGGAGTTTCAAACTTTGAGCCTGCAATATCACTGGGTCCGAAATTCGGTGCATCCTCTGTCATCCGGCAAGTCCTAAATTTTTCAACCTGTAGGACATGGCAGCGTTAGACACTCCAAATGCTTCTGACATTTGTGGGACCGAAGAAGCACCGCCAAATAGCTCACGCACCTTTTGTTCAGGCATGACTAGTTCAGCAGCGAAAGCGTTTGCTGCACGTTCAATCGGGTTGTAGTTCCCGAAAGTGGTGTCCCGCTGCTGCGGAGTAACTTCATTCACGTGGCCAAGTAGCACATGGCCGAGTTCGTGTGCCAAAGTAAAGCGACTGCGATAAATAATCTCGCTGTCATTATAATCGCAATAAAAAACTGGTCCCTCAGTAGTATTGATGAGGGAGGCCCTGCCGCTGGCATCAAGCTCAAATGGGCTTAGCGCGCGGACGCGAATAGGGATGCTTGTATCAAGCCCTGTGGTTTCGTCTCTTTTGAAGACAACCAAACTGGTTGCGATAATTTCAGGATTGACTGGCAGGGCGCCATTCCACGCAATCTGGAGCGCTTGTTTAGCGACCTCAATCGCTTTCGGCATGGATATGATCATTCAGCCCTCCTTTTACTCGCCCTGTTGACCTATTGAGCGGCGCGCGAGTATATCCGCATTACCAATAACATTTGTACCCGTTATCACAATATTTTTGCTGATACAAGAAAATTCAATACTGTGCATGCATCCAGTATATGGATTTTTTCACCTGCCTGCTAGCAGATTCCAGTCGAGTGGAGGTGGGTGATCTATCTGTCATGCGTTGCCCGCTTATTGCTGCTCACGCTCCCTGTGCCACGCATTGGCGGCATTGGCGAAGGCCAAATATAGACCTTCGACGCTTGCAGCGTTCAATGCCCTTACCGTCTCGATCCCTAGTACAAATCCTTCTGCACGGTCTGCAGCTCGCCCCATTTCGTCCGCCGTGTCAGCCTGCTGTATGCCTCTCAGCAATTTTACGGCTTGCTCTAGCATCGCCTCAGGCAGATTCAGGTCTGTTAATGAAGTACTGGTTGGCAGACTGAGGTTCATCACATGGCTCGCTGATTCGTTCTATATAAAGGAGCGTTGCTCGGGGAGCTCGTTGGTTCCGTTATGCCCATAACAACGGTCAACTGATCGTAGTCGCTGCTGCCAGCGGCTGCATCCTCACCTGGCGCGCGCGCTCGTCCCCCCGCCACGCCCGCGGGCTAAACGTGTCATTTTTTCTGCACCCCCGCAGACCGCCCAACGTGACCCAGGCGGCGGGCTGGCGGTAGGTATGGGGTGAGGCAAAAACCTGCGGTTCCCTGCACTGGAAGGGCTTTTATGGGCTATGAGGTGCACCCAAATTCGAGGGGCTGGTCGGGGATGATTTTCGGAAAGAGTAATTTCAGCAATCTGCAGGCAAACCTACCCTGGAGGCCGCGCCGTCCGTGGGTTCTGACATTACAAATAGAGGTAACTTATGAGTAATCAAAAAGGTAATTTTTTATAAGGTATTGATTTATAAAGATTTTTTGGAGCTTAAATATCACCTTAATAAAGAGTAACCAGATTACCTTTTAGTTACTCTAAAGTTACCTTTTCCCATTGCCGAAAAACCTTTGTAAATCAAGGCATTGCGCCTGTTTATCGGCAGCGGTTACAGAAATTACTCTTTCTGCGCACCCCCCAGTACCTTGGGGCGGATGCCAGCTACATGAGGCGCGCAGGCGTGTGCGCATTATCAAGTCTTGCTATACGCGTTGTTACGCATCGCGGATAAAGCAAAGGCCTGCATCGCTGCAAGCCTCTGATTTAATTCGTGCCGTACCAAGAGTCGAACCTAGGACTCAACTGATGTTGAGTCAGTCGTTATGCCGTGCCAGTCACGCCGCTTGCGCAGCACACTAAATAGGGCGGGGCAGTCCCAAGGAAGTCCAGCGCGCCATCTATATAGCCCCGTAGGTAGTCAGCGCGGTTGAACAAAATCTGTCTGGCCGGCCCCTCCTGGTAGTCCAATGGACCTCCCAACTGGCGCCTTAATTGATCATTTCCATTTTTGAATGGGAGCGACGGAGGTGGGCCTTGGCATGGTGTTCTCCGAATCGCATTTACCGATACGTCGCCCGGTCAATCCGCTTGCCAATCTGTCTTGCGCCCAAACCCGCGATAATGAGGATCAGTATGAATAAACCGCCTTTCCCTATCGGGAGAAATACTTCTATTTCGGCCCCCACAGTCTCAAGGATGAGAACAGCACCTGCTATGCAAGTGATACCTGTCATATAGGCAAGTGGTCTGGATACGATGAGTTTGCGGCTGGCAGATGCCATATATACAAAGTAAAGGGTAAGCATGCTTAGAGCTGCAAAAAGCTTCATAACAAAGCCGACCCGATGGGGGGCTGGGAGGGACGAATCGACATAATTGACTCCCTTCACGCCTGCAATTCGCGCTTTCGCTTCAAAGCTAGGTGCTCCTCCTGACGTGAGAATCGTTAGGAAGACTGAATCCTCTGGATTCACCAAAAATGGCGCGATCATGACCCGTTTGTCATCTGTCGATACCTTTGCCGTGATGCCAGCAGGGGAGGTATCAGTGACTTGGGCGCTTACAACCAAAGCCTCATTCTTCGCAAATAGTTCGATGGGCGTTTCAAAATCACTGCTCAGGATTGGCTTAGCCCCATCATTAACCACCTGCAAAAGCGAGAGGTAAGGACGATCAATATTACGACCGTTTATGGTTACCTGGAGGTCTTTGATGCCGGCTTGTTGGTCGAGCTGCAGGGTTGTTGAAGACAGGTGCTTGACGGTGATCGCCCGCGCATCCTGTTTTGACTGCCATAAAACAGGGACAAGCGCGCATACAAGCGTGACCACAAACATCACGATATATTTCCAGTCGATCGACTTCCAATTCATCGCGTCATTCCGTTGTTACGTCGCTTGTTACGTCTAGCAGACAAACAAAGGCCCCGCATCGCTGCGAGGCCCTGTTTTGAATGGTGCCGGCACCAGGAGTCGAACCCGGGACCTACTGATTACAAGTCAGTTGCTCTACCAACTGAGCTATACCGGCGTGTTAGGGCGACGATTATAGCGATTGGCAAGCTTCTGTAAACCCCTGAATTCTGACTATTTTTACAAAACCCACGCTTTTCTCCCTCGCGCTCCTTTTTCCTACAGGCAAGGTTAGGATGCCTACCGCGCCTCAGAGCCTTCAGCGCCAGCGCGCAACCCATCCAAATCAAAAGGAAGCCTCACGTGAAACGGACGCTATGCCTGTCTCTCCTCCTGCTAACCGCCGCCCTCAGCGCGTGCTCCTCTAATAAGCCTGCCAACGACCCCGCCCTGGTGGGCACATGGAAAGGCCTGCGCACGCAAACGGACAAATGCCAGTTCCTCTCGTGGACCAACAACCTGCGTTCCGACGGACGTTTCACCATCACCTTCTTCCGCGATGCGCAGCAGACCCAGGTGATCCAGACCGAGCAGGGCAGTTGGTCGGCGGCCAATGGCAAGAATGAGTTGCGCACCGACGGTGTGCGCACGCCGGATCTGTACACCTATAAGCTGGTGGACCCGGACACGGTGCATTACGTGAGTGTGTCGGCGAGCCCGAGTGGGGACTGCCAGGAAGACTATGCGTTTACCGAGCACCGCATTCGCGGCTGACTCACCTTCGCGCTAAAACCGGGCACCGCTGTGCCCGGTTGGCGCGCTTCTCAGTTTCCATCCCCGCAGTTATCCGCAAATTTCTTGTAGGCCAGTACCTGGGTCTGGCCTTTCGAGTCCAGGTAGGTCATGCGTGCATCCACCACACCGCAACCTGTGCCCACGGTTTCGGTGGTGGACAGTACGCGCTGTATATCGGGCTTTGGCTTCATGTCGGCGTGTGCGTTTACGGCAAAAGCCAGCAGGCTGACGGCGATCAAGGTGTTCCAGTTCATGGTGGGTATCCTCCGGGTTCAATAAGGGTGTGGGCTTATTGAACGCCTGGGAGGTATCTGGCCTGTGTCCGGCGGCGCGGGTTTTGCTTCGTTGTGTATAGGGGCCAGGCCTTCATACACAGAGATACACGGGCCGTGGCTTTGCCGGTGATTTTGAGTCGACCGCTCAGCCGGTTTTCCCTTGAATCCGGGTGAGGTTTCCGTATTCTGTTGCGCGATATAAACCGTAGGTTTAATCGCGGTTTCGTGTAGGCAAGTTTTCGAGACAGTGTGGGGCTGCCGAATATTTGTTGATGGATATGTCAGTTTTGCGCCGTTGTTGTCCGTTCGGGCAGCAATCTCCGCGAAAAAATAACGCAAGTTCATGTTCTAACAGTGAATGCCTTTTTCTTCGCAAAAATGTCATAAAAATGGCGTCATGCCGTTCGTCGGATTAAATTGAACTAAAAGCATCAAAATACTGACACCATCAATGTGATATCACAGAATGCGCGCCACACCACATAACTAGAAGAATTCAAGGTCAGCACATTGCTGACCTTTTTATCGCCTTTAAAGCGCAAACAAGGTGGGGAGGGGCAGTGAGTGAGTCGGGCAGATGACATTTCAAAACTATTCAACAAGCTGGGTGCCAACCCGAATGGTTACCGCGAGATCAACGTTGTCCACGAGTACCTCGAGGACGATGTAGAGGTCCTGGAGAGCCCGGAAGTCGTTGAAGCGCCTGCGGTTGTGCAAATGCCCCCGGTCATGGAAGCGCCGTCCGCCCCCTTGCTGCGGTTGCTCGAAGAGCTGAACCACGGCGAAGCCGAACACCTGCACCCGCCTGAAGTGGTGGAGGGCCTGGACGGCGAAGTGTACTCGGAGCTTTCCAGCCCGGCCGTTGTGGTGGTGGTCTCGGTAAAAGGCGGCGTTGGCCGCAGCACCCTGACGGCAGCCATTGCCAGCGGCTTGCAGCGCCAGGGCCGCCCAGCGCTGGCCCTGGACCTCGACCCTCAAGACGCCCTGCGCCATCACTTGTGCCTGGGCCTTAACATGCCCGGCGTCGGCGCCACCAGCCTGCTCAATGAAGGTTGGGAAGCGCTGCCTGAACGTGGTTTTGCCGGCTGCCGCCTGGTGGCATTCGGTAGCACCGACCACACCCAACAGCAGAGCCTGAACCGCTGGCTCGGCCAGGACGCCGAGTGGCTGAGCAAACGTTTGGACAGCCTCAAATTGAACGGCCAGGACACGGTGATCATCGATGTCCCGGCCGGCAACTCGCTGTACCTGAGCCAAGCCCTGTCGGTGGCTGACGTCGTGTTGGTCGCCGTACAGCCCGACGTGGCGTCGTTCAGCACCCTGGCCCAGATTGACACTTTGCTCGCGCCCGCTTTCGAGCGCGTAACCCCGCCACAACGCTTCTATGTGATCAACCAGTTGGACGCCGCGCACCGCTTCAGCCTGGACATGGTCGAGGTGTTCAAGACGCGCCTGGGCGATGCCCTGCTGGGCACCGTGCACCGTGACCCCTCGTTCAGCGAAGCCCAGGCCTACGGGCGTGACCCCCTCGACCCTACCGTCAACAGTATCGGCTGCCAGGACGTCCACGCCCTGTGCCGCGCCTTGCTCGAACGCATCGACTCGGACCTTCCATGACCGACACTACGTCCTCCACGCCCTTCGTTGAAGGGCGCGCTGAACAGCGCCTAAATGGCGCCATTGCGCGCTTCAATCGCTGGCCGGCGGCGCTGCGTACGGTACTGGTTGTCACCAGTGGCGTGCTCGGCGCCCTGCTGTTGATGAGCATCATCGCCGCACCGCTGGACCTCTACAGCCAGTTCCTGTTTGCCGGCGTGTGCTTCCTGGCGGTGCTGGTGTTGCGCAAGATCCCGGGGCGCCTGGCGATTCTTGCGCTGGTAGTGCTGTCGCTGGTGGCGTCGCTGCGCTACATCTTCTGGCGGCTGACCTCCACGCTCGGGTTTGAAACCTGGGTCGACATGTTCTTCGGCTATGGCCTGGTGGCGGCCGAGTTCTACGCCATGGTCGTGCTGATCTTCGGCTACGTGCAAACCGCCTGGCCCCTGCGCCGCCAGCCCGTGTGGCTCAAGACCGAACCGGAAGAATGGCCGACGGTCGACGTGTTCATCCCCACCTATAACGAAGCCCTGAGCATCGTCAAACTGACCATCTTCGCCGCCCAGGCGATGGACTGGCCAAAAGACAAGCTGCGCGTCCACGTGCTGGACGACGGTCGCCGCGACGACTTCCGCGACTTCTGCCGCAAGATCGGCGTGAACTACATCCGCCGCGACAACAACTTCCACGCCAAGGCCGGTAACCTCAACGAAGCGTTGAAGGTCACCGACGGCGAATACGTTGCCCTGTTCGACGCCGACCACGTGCCGACGCGCTCCTTCCTGCAGGTGAGCCTGGGCTGGTTCCTGAAAGACCCGAAGCTGGCGATGCTGCAAACGCCGCACTTCTTCTTCTCGCCGGACCCGTTCGAGAAGAACCTCGACACCTTCCGCGCCGTGCCCAACGAGGGTGAGCTGTTCTACGGCTTGGTGCAGGACGGCAACGACCTGTGGAACGCCACCTTCTTCTGCGGTTCCTGCGCGGTGATCCGCCGTAAGCCCCTGCTGGAAATCGGCGGCGTTGCCGTCGAGACCGTGACCGAAGACGCCCACACGGCGCTCAAGCTCAACCGCCTGGGCTACAACACCGCCTACCTGGCCATCCCGCAAGCCGCGGGCCTGGCCACCGAAAGCCTGTCACGCCACATCAACCAGCGAATCCGCTGGGCACGGGGCATGGCGCAGATTTTCCGCACCGACAACCCGCTGCTGGGCAAAGGCCTCAAGTGGGGCCAGCGCATCTGCTACGCCAACGCCATGCTGCACTTCTTCTATGGCTTGCCGCGCCTGGTGTTTCTCACGGCGCCGCTGGCTTACCTGGTGTTCGGCGCCGAGATCTTCCACGCGTCGGCGCTGATGATCGTGGCCTACGTGCTGCCGCACTTGGTGCACTCCAGCCTGACCAACTCACGGATCCAGGGGCGTTTCCGTCACTCCTTCTGGAACGAGGTGTACGAGACGGTACTGGCCTGGTACATCCTGCCGCCGGTGCTGGTGGCGCTGGTCAATCCCAAGGCCGGTGGCTTCAACGTCACCGACAAGGGCGGCATCATCGACAAGCAGTTCTTCGACTGGAAGCTTGCGCGCCCGTACCTTGTGTTGCTGGTGGTGAACCTGGTGGGCCTGGGCTTCGGTGTGCATCAACTGGTGTACGGCGCGGAAAACACCGCCGTCACCGTCGCCATCAACATGACCTGGACCCTCTACAACCTGATCATCACCAGCGCCGCCGTGGCCGTGGCCTCCGAGACGCGCCAAGTGCGTTCCGAGCCGCGTGTGAGTGCGAAGCTGCCGGTGAGTGTGATCTGTTCCGACGGTCGCGTGCTTCACGGGATCACCCAGGACTTCTCGCAGAACGGCTTCGGCCTGATCCTCGATGATGGCCACTCTATTGTCCAAGGTGAACGGGTGCAGTTGGTGTTGTCGCGCAACGGCCAGGACAACCTGTTCCAGGCGCGAGTGGCGTTCAGCAAGGGCGCCCAGATTGGTGCGCAGTTCGAGTCATTGACCCTGCGCGAGCAAAGCGAACTGGTGCGCCTGACGTTCTCACGTGCCGACACCTGGGCCGCCAGCTGGGGTGCCGGCCAACCCGATACGCCGCTGGCCGCCTTGCGCGAAGTCGGCGGTATCGGCATCGGCGGTCTGTTCACGTTGTGCCGTGCCACCCTGCATGAATTACGTATGGCCCTGCGCCGCACTCCCTCACAACCGCTTGATACGTTGATGGACAAGCCATGACCTTCACACCTCTTTTTGCGCGCGCTCATTCGCGTGCCGCACTCGCGTTGATGATCGCCTCGCTGTTGGGCCTGAGCCCACTGCTGCAGGCGGCCGACAAAGCCGCGATTGCCCCCGTTGCCGCGCAAGGTGCCGAGAACGGTTACAGCCTCACGCTCAAGCAATTGGGCCGTCGCGACACCATGAACCTGCAGGGTGTGGAGTCGTCCGACAGCGTCAACTTCGACATCCGTGCCGACCAGGTCGTGACAGGCGCTCAACTGCTGCTCAACTACAGCTACTCGCCGGCGTTGCTGGCTGACCTGTCGCAGATCAATGTGCTGGTCAACGACGAAGTCGCCGCCAGCCTGCCGTTGCCCAAAGAAGGTGCCGGCACGGCGCAACAGGCCGTGGTACAGATTCCGCCGCACCTGATCACCGAGTTCAACCGCCTGCGGTTGCAGTTCATCGGTCACTACAGCATGTCCTGCGAGGACCCGCTGCACAGCAGCCTGTGGGCGAAAATCAGCAACACCAGCGAACTGAAAGTGCAGGTCTCGCCGATCCTGTTGAAAGATGACCTGTCGGTGTTGCCGCTGCCGTTCTTCGACAAGCGCGATGCCCGCCAGGTCAACCTGCCGTTCGTGTTCGCCACCGCACCGGATAACGCCACCCTGGAAGCGGCGGCTACGTTGTCTTCGTGGTTCGGCGCAATGGCCAGCTACCGTGGCGCTACGTTCCCCACGACCTACGGCACGATCCCGGCCAAGGGCAATGCCATTGTGCTGGTGCTCAGCCCCAACGCAGTCGACGTCAATGGCGTGAAAGTGGCGCAAGCCACCGGGCCGACCCTGAACCTGATCGCCAACCCAAACGACCCTCAGGGCAAATTGCTGATCGTGTCGGGCCGCGACGGCGCCGAACTCAAGCGCGCAGCGACCGCTGTGGCGCTGGGCAACCCGGTGCTGGCCGGCAGCAGCGTGGTGATCGACAAACTCGAAAGCCTGGCACCGCGCCGTCCTTATGACGCGCCGAACTGGGTGCCCAGTGATCGCCCGGTGCGTCTGGGTGAACTGGTCGAGCTGAAAAAACTCAGCGTCTCGGGCTACAACCCGGGCGCCATCAACGTGGATTTCCGCCTGCCGCCCGACCTGTTCAACTGGCGTGAAGAGGGTGTGCCGCTGCACCTCAAATACCGCTACACGCCGCAGCAGGTGTCGACCAATTCCTCGCTGCTGGTGGGCCTGGATGACCAGTTCATGAAGTCCATGCCACTGCCGTCGATCACCAACCTGGCGGACGGCAAGACCCTGTTGAGCATGATGCAGAAGGACAACACGCTGCCGCGTGAAGCCACTGTGCTGCTGCCGATCAGCTCCGCGTCGCCGATGTCCAAGCTGCAACTGCGCTTTATGTACGACTACATCAAGGAAGGCGAATGCCGGGACATCATCGTCGACAACATGCGCGGCACGATCGATCCGGATTCGAGCCTCGACATCAGCGGCTACCAGCACTTCATCGCCATGCCCAACCTGGGTGTGTTCAATGACGCAGGCTTCCCGTTCACCCGCCTGGCAGACCTGTCCGAGTCGGCCGTGGTGTTGCCTGACACCTTTGGCACCGAGGAGCTGAGCGCGTACCTGACCATCCTGGGTCGCTTCGGCGAGTCCACCGGTTACCCGGCGACGGCCGTCAAAGTGGTGCAAGCCAAGGACGTGCAAAGCGTTGCCGATAAAGACCTGCTGGTGATCGCCACCGGTGCCGACCAGCCGTTGTTCAAGCAATGGCAGCAATACCTGCCGGCGACCGCCAATGGCCCGCAGCAGCACTTCAAACTGTCTGACCTGCCGCGCTACGTCAGCACGTGGATCAGCCCGGACGCCGCAGCCAACAAGCATGCGGCCAACGCGGCCATCAGCTTCAACAGCTTGAGCACCAGCACCTGGTTTGCCGGTTTCGAATCGCCGCTCAAGGCCGGTCGCAGCGTGGTGCTGATCTCCAGCACCAAGCCCGAAGGCCTGCAAGCCGCAACCGCCGTACTGATTGGCGGTGACCAATACAAAGACACCATCCAGGGCAGCCTGGCGGTGGTGCAAGGCACACAGGTCGACTCACTGGTGGCCGACCAGCAGTACTACGTCGGCAAACTGGGCCTGTTCAAGTCGGTGCAATGGCAACTGTCGCAAAACCTTGGCTGGATGCTGTTGTTCACCTTCCTTGGCATGGCGATTGTCTCCTGCCTGATCTACCTGTCCCTGCGTGCCCGTGCAAAACGGCGGTTGGCATGATGCGTCCAGCCGCTTGGGTTGTGGTGGGCGCCGCGATGTGTGCGGGGGCGGCCCAGGCCCAGACGTGTGACGCGCAATGGCCGCTGTGGCAGAACTACGCCACGCGCTTTGTGCAGGAAGACGGGCGGGTGCTGAACTCGTCCCTGAACCCCAGCGAGAGCAATTCCGAAGGCCAGTCCTACGCCATGTTCTTTGCCCTGGTGGGCAACGACCGTGCGCGTTTCGACAAGCTGTGGACCTGGACCAAGTCCAACATGGCCGGCAACGACATCAATCGCAATTTGTTCGCTTGGCTGTGGGGCAAGAACAAGGACGGCGAGTGGGGCGTGATCGACGCCAACTCCGCCAGCGATGCCGACCTGTGGATCGCCTATTCGTTGCTCGAAGCGGCGCGCATCTGGAACGTGCCGCAATACCGCGCCGATGCGCAGTTGGTGTTGGCCAATGTGGAAAAGACCCTGATCGTACGCGTACCGGGCCTGGGCAAGATGCTGTTGCCGGGGCCGGTGGGCTATGCCTATCCGGGCGGTTTGTGGCGCTTCAACCCCAGCTATCAAGTGTTGGCGCAACTGCGTCGCTTCAATAAAGAGCGCCCGAACGGCGGCTGGAATGAAGTCGCCGACAGCAACGCGAAGATGCTGGCCGACCCGCACAGCAACCCCCATGGCTTTGCCGCCAACTGGGTGGGCTACCGCGCTACCAGCACCAATGCCGGCGTGTTTGTGGTCGATCCGTACTCTGACGACCTGGGCAGTTACGACGCGATCCGCGCCTACCTGTGGGCCGGCATGACCGCCAAGAGCGACCCGCTCGAGGCGCCGATGCTCAAGGCCCTGGGTGGCCTGTCGCGAGCGACGGCGGCGTCGGCCAATGGCCTGCCGCCGGAGAAGGTCCATGTGCTCACCGGTGAAGTCGAGAAAAACAATGGCTACTCGCCGCTGGGGTTCTCGGCGTCGGCCATGGTGTTCTTCCAGGCACGCGGCGAGACCGCCTTGGCGCAGCTGCAAAAGCAGAAGCTCGACGACGTGCTGGGCAAGGCCATGGCGCCGTCCGCGCCCGATACCGCGCAGCCGGTTTATTACGACTACATGCTGAGCCTGTTCGGCAAAGGTTTTGCCGATCAAAAGTACCGTTTCGAACAAGACGGTACGGTCAAATTATTCTGGGAGGGCGCATGCGCCGCCACACGCTAGCCCTTGCGATTTTGGCCACCCTGGCGTCCAGCGCCAGCCTGGCTGCAACCAGCGACCCACAAGCCTTGCTGATCGAGCAGGGCAACTACTGGCAGTCGAAGAAGAACCCCGAGCGTGCCCTGGAAAGCTGGCAGAAACTGCTCAGCCTGAGCCCCGAGCAGCCGGACGCGCTGTACGGTATCGGCCTGGTCCAGGTGCAACAGCAACATCCGGAAGAGGCACAGAAATACCTGGCCCGCCTGCGTGCGATTTCGCCACTGCCGCGCCAAGCCTTACAGCTTGAACAAGACATTGCCGTCAACATTCCCGCCAACGCCAAGCTGCTGGAACAAGCCCGTGAACTGGGTGAACCGGTGGAAGAGCGCGAGCAGGCGGTGGCGCTGTACCGCCAGATTTTCCAGGGGCGCCAGCCTCAAGGCTTGATTGCGCGTGAGTATTACAACGCCTTGGCGTTCACGCCCAAAGGCACCGCCGAAGGTATTGCCGGCTTGCAACGCGTCACGCGTGAGCGTCCGAATGACTCGATCGCCGCGCTGTTCCTGGCCCGGCACTTGGCGCGTAACCCGTCTTCGCGCGTCGAAGGCATTCGTGCGATGGAGCGCCTGTCGACCGACAACGACGTGGGCGGCGCCGCCGATGAAGGCTGGCGTTTTGCGCTGGTCTGGCTCGGTGCGCCGAACCGTGAGCAGGTGCCATTGTTCCAGCAGTTCCTGGCCAAGCATCCGGACGACACTGAGATCCGTGCCCTGATGAACAAAGGCATTGCCCAAGGCAAGGGCGATGGCGGCTGGCAGCGTGATCCCAAGCTGGTCAAGGCGTTCAAGGCCCTCGACGAAGGCGACCTGAAAACCGCCGAACCGTTGCTGGCAGCGCGCCTGGCTGAAAAATCCAATGACGTCGATGCCCTCGGCGGCATGGGTGTGGTGCGCCAACAGCAGCAGCGTTTCAGCGAGGCAGAGAACTACCTCGGCCAAGCCACGCGCCTGCCCGGTGGTGGCGCCTGGCAAAAAGCCTTGAATGACGTGCGCTACTGGAGCCTGCTGAACCAGGCCCGTGACGCACAGAACGCCGGCCGCAGCAGCCAGGCCCGTGACCTGGCCGCCCAGGCCGAACGCCTGAACCCCGGCAAGACCGACGCCACCATGGCCCTGGCCGGTTTCCAGGCGCAAGACAACCAGCTCGACGCCTCCGAAGCCAGCTACCGCAAAGTACTGGCGCGCAACCCCAACGACCCGGATGCCCTGAGTGGCCTGATCGGCGTGTTGTCGCAATCCGGCCGGCCCGATGAAGCCTTGAAGCTGATCGACTCGCTGTCCGCGGCCGACCGTGGCAAGTTCTCTTCGAGTGCGAAGATCAAGGCCCTGCGCGCCACTCAGATGGGCAAGGTGGCCGACCAGCGCGGCGACTTGAAGGCCGCCCAGGCGGCTTACCAGCAAGCCCTCGACGCCGACCCGGAAAACCCCTGGACACGTTTCGCCCTGGCGCGCGTGTACCTGCGCGACGGGCAAATCCGCAACGCCCGTGCCCTGATCGATGGCCTGCTCAAAAGCCAGCCCAGCCAGCCGGATGCGCTGTACACCAGCACCTTGCTCTCGGTTGAGCTGGATGAGTGGAAAGCGGCGGACGCGACCCTGTCGCGCATTCCTGCGGCCCAGCGCACGCCGGACATGAATGAGCTGGCGAGTGACATCGCCCTGCACAAACAGACTGAGATCGCCATCGAGAGCGCCCGCCGTGGCCAGCGCCCCGAAGCCTTGGCGCTGCTCGGTCGCAGCGCTTCCCTGGCCGGCAAGAAGCCCGAGCGCCTGGCGGTGCTGGCCTCGGCTTACGTCGAAGTGGGTGCACCGGAAGAAGGCTTGCAGATCATGCAAGGCGTGCTGGAAAAGACCTCGAACCCGACACCCGACCAGAAGCTGCTCTACGCGGGCGTGCTGCTCAAGGCCAACCACTACACCGAAGCGGGCGACATCCTGCGCGACCTGCAGGGCCAGCCGTTGACCGACGCCGGGCGCCAGCGCTACGAAGACCTGATCTTCCAGTACCGAGTCAAGCAGGCCGATGCGCTGCGCGAGAAAAATGACTTGGTGGCTGCCTACGACATGCTCTCGCCGGCGCTGGTGCAGCGTCCTCACGACACTTCGGCGATCAGTGTGCTGGCGCGCATGTACGCCGATGGTGGCGATGGCAAGAAAGCCATGGCGCTGTACGAACCGCTGGTGCAGCAGAACCCCAACAACGCTCGCCTGCAACTGGGCCTTGCCGGCATTGCCTTGAAGGGCGGTAATCGCAGCCTGGCCGAATCGGCCACCGACAAGGCCCTGCGCCTGGACCCGACCAGTGCCGAAACGCTGACCGCTGCCGGGCAGATCTATCAGGGGCTGGGCCGTAATGCCGAGGCGGCCGAGTTGCTGCGCCGCGCCCTGGCCATCGAGAGCGCCCAGCGCGTCCAGGCGCGTTCGGCGCTGGCTGATGCCCAAGGCGTGGCCTACAACCCCTTCGTCGGCTTGCCGGGCCAGCGTCGGCAGATCACTGACCTGGCCGTGGATCGCGGCGCCGTGCCGCCGCCCATCGATGCGCCGGCCAGTACGGTACCGGCACCGGTGGCTGTGCCGGGCGCTGCCGTCCCTGCCAACGGTTTTGTAGCGTCGAACAAATTGAGCGACCCGTTTGTTCCGCCGACTCGAATTGCCGCGCTGGACAACCCGACCTTGAGCCCGGCACGCCGTGCCCTCGATGGCCTGTTGCGTGATCGCAGTGGCTACCTGGTGCAGGGCTTGAGCGTGCGCAGTAACAACGGTGAAAGTGGCCTGAGCAAAATCACCGAAGTGGACACGCCATTCGAAGCGCGCATGCCAGTGGGTGACTTGAATGTGGCGTTGCGTGCGACGCCGGTGAGCTTGAGTTCGGGTGCGGTCAAAGCCATTTCGGCCGCGCGTTTTGGTGGTGGTGAAGGGAATGACAAAGCCAAGCGAGAAAACGGCGTCGGCCTGGCCGTTGCCGTTGAAGACCCGGCGCAAGGCGTCAAGGCTGATATCGGTGTGAGCCCGCTGGGCTTTACCTACAACACCGTGGTGGGTGGCGTGAGTGTGAATCGACCGTTCACCGAAGGCGGTAACCTGCGCTATGGCGTCAACGTTTCGCGGCGCCCGGTGACAGACAGCGTGACCTCGTTTGCCGGTTCGACTGCCAGGATCACGGACGCTGATGGCCAGGTCCGCGATAAGAAGTGGGGCGGCGTCACCGCCAACGGCGGGCGTGCCGAGCTGAGCTACGACGACCAGGAAGTGGGTGCCTACGGCTACGCGTCGTTGCACCAGTTGATCGGTAACCATGTCGATGAAAATACTCGCATGGAATTGGGCAGCGGCGTCTACTGGTACCTGCGCAACACACCGACCGACACCCTCACACTGGGCGTCAGCGGCATGGCCATGGGGTTTAAGGACAACCAGGGTTTCTACACCTATGGCAACGGCGGCTATTTCAGCCCGCAACAATTCTACTCGCTAGCCGTGCCGGTTCGTTGGGCGCAGAGTTTCGACCGCTTCAGCTATGAGATTAAAAGCTCGGTAGGCGTGCAGCATATCGCGCAAGATGGCGGTGATTACTTCCCGAGGGACAGTGATCTTCAGCGAGATGCTATAGGTACAAAAACATACGACAGCAGCAGCAAGACCGGTATCGGCTACAGCCTCAACGCGGCCGCCGAATACCGCCTCAGCTCGCGCTTTTACCTGGGTGGCGAAGTCGGTGTCGACAACGCCCAGGATTATCGCCAGTACGTCGGCAACGCGTACCTGCGCTACCTGTTTGAAGACCTGAGTGGGCCTATGCCGCTGCCGGTCAGCCCTTACCGTTCCCCGTATTCGAATTGATTGATAGGAGTCATCCATGCCTGTTTCCGCGATTGCCGGCCTGACCCTGCTGGTACTGGGCGAAAGCCACTTGAGCTTTCCCGATCACCTGCTTGACCCGCTGCAAGCCAACCTGACGGCGCAAGGCGCCAAGGTCCACACCATCGGCGCCTGTGGCGCCGGTGCGGCCGACTGGATCGTGCCGAAGAAAGTCGACTGCGGCGCCGAGAACCTGCCGGGCGCCAAGCCGCAAGTGTTCGGCAAGAACGCCATGAGCACCACGCCGGTCAAGGACCTGATCGCCAAGGACAAGCCCGATCTCGTCGTGATCATCATTGGCGACACCATGGCGTCCTACCCGGACCCGCAATTCCCGAAAGTCTGGGCGTGGAAAAGCGTGACATCCCTGACCAAGGCCATCAGCGAAACCGGCACCAAGTGCGTGTGGGTCGGCCCGGCCTGGGGCAAGGTCGGCACCATGTACAAGAAGGATGACGCGCGCACCAAGCTGATGTCGTCGTTCCTGGCCACCAACGTTGCGCCGTGCACCTACATCGACTCGCTGACCTTCTCCAAGCCGGGCGAGTGGATCACCACTGACGGCCAGCACTTCACCATCGACGGCTACCAGAAGTGGGCCAAGGCCATCGGCGGCGCGCTGTCGGCATTGCCGGCTGACGCTGTGAAGGGAGCCAAGTGATGAAGCGTCTTTCTCTGGGCCTGGCGACCTTGCTCGCCAGCGTCAGCGCCTACAGCGCCGACATCCCGCTGTACCCCACCGGGCCGGAAAAAGACTCGGCGTTCCTGCGTTTTGCCAACGGCACCAGCAGCGAGTTGAAGCTGGTGGCCGACGGGTCCAAGGCCAGCCTGGTGCTGGGCGGCGACAAGCTCGTCTCCGACTACCTGCCCGTGTCGGGCGGCAACGCGCCGATCAAGGGTGTGTTGAGCCAGGGCAGCAAAACCGCTGATCTGGCGGTCACTGTGGCCCCGGGCGAGTTCGCCACGGTGATCGCGGTGGCCGATGCCAAAGGCGGTATTCGCCAGTTGGTGATCCACGAGCAACCGGACGACTTCAACGCGTTGAAGGCCTCGCTGGCCTTCGTCAACGCCGATGCCGCGTGCGCCGATGCCAGCCTGGAAGCCGTGGCGCAAAAGGCCGAACTGTTCAAGAAAGCCGCCGAAGGTTCGGTGCAACGTCGCATGATCAACCCGGTGGAACTGTCGGTGCAGCTCAAGTGCGCGGGTACGCCAACCGGCCAGCCATTGACGTTCACCCTCAAGGCCGGCGAGCGCTACAGCGTGCTGGCATTGCCATCCGCTGCCGGTACCAGGTTGTTGTTCGCGCCTGACACGCTCGCTAACTGATCGGGCCCGAACCCACCATGGTCTTTGCCTCACTCGAATTCCTCACGCTGTTCCTGCCGGCCTTCCTGTTGATTTATGCCCTGGCTCGTCCGAGCTGGCGCAACGTCATCCTGTTGATCGGCAGCTGGTTGTTCTACGGCTGGTTGAGCCCGTTGTTCCTGTTCCTGCACATGGTGTTGACCGTGGTGGCGTGGGTCGGCGGCTTGCTGGTGGACCGCTCCCGTGAGGACGGCAAAGGCCGGGTGCGCCTGTTGATCGCGTTGATCGTGTTCAACACGGCGGTGCTGTGTTGGTACAAGTACGCCAACATCGTCGCGGGCACCGTGAGCGAGGTGATCACCTGGTACGGCTACATGCCGCTTGATTGGCAACGCGTGGCCTTGCCGGCCGGCTTGTCGTTCATCGTGCTACAGGCCATTTCCTACCTGGTGGACGTGCACCGTCATACGGTGCCGGTGGAGCGTAGCTTCATCAATTACGCCACCTACATTTCGATGTTCGGGCACTCGATTGCGGGCCCGATCATCCGTTACGACTGGGTTCGCCGCGAGCTGAACCAGCGTTATTTCAACTGGCCGAATTTTGCCCTCGGCGCACGGCGCTTCATGATCGGCATGGGCATGAAAGTGCTGGTGGCCGACACCTTGTCGCCCTTGGTCGACATCGCCTTTCACCTGGAAAACCCTAGCCTGGTGGACGCCTGGATCGGTTGCCTGGCGTATTCGCTGCAACTGTTCTTCGACTTCGCCGGCTACAGCGCCATGGCCATCGGCCTGGGCCTGATGCTGGGCTTCCACTTCCCGGAAAACTTCAACCGGCCTTACCTGGCCAGCAGCATCCAGGACTTCTGGCGGCGCTGGCACCTGTCGTTGTCCAGCTGGTTGCGCGACTACCTGTACATCGCCCTGGGCGGTAATCGCGATGGCGTGTGGCGCACCTATCGCAACCTGTTCCTGACCATGGCGATTGCCGGGTTGTGGCACGGCGGCGACAGCTGGAACTACCTGCTGTGGGGTTCGGCCCACGGCGTGGCGCTGTGTGTTGACCGTGCGTGGTCACGGTCGAGCCTGCCGAGCATTCCGCCGGTGTTGTCGCACATCCTCACGCTGCTGTTTGTGTGCCTGGCCTGGACCCTATTCCGCGCACCGGACTTCCACTCGGCGCTGACCATGTACGCCGGCCAGTTCGGCCTGCACGGCATGGGCCTGGGTGATGCGATGGCCGTGGCCATGCGCCCGGCCCATGGTATGGCCGCGGTGCTCGGCCTGGTGTGCATCATTGCGCCGATCTGGCAGGTGCGCTGCGAGCAGCGCTTTGGCACACAGCCGTGGTTTGTGGTGGCGGCCTCGCTGTGGCCGGTGGCCGGGTTTGTGTTGTCGTTCGCGCTGATTGCCAGCCGCGACGCCGTACCGTTTCTGTACTTTCAGTTCTAAGGACGCCCGACCATGCCTGCTCCTACCGCGCCGACGCCACCGAGTGAAGTGGCCGTTCGTACCAGCCCGCTGGCGGCCTGGGTGCTGGTGCCTTTCCTGGCGGCCGGGCTGTTGTCCTGCGCCTGGCTGATGGTCAAAGGGCCGATCAGTTTTTTGCCGGTCAAGGTCGACAGCGACATGCTGCTGCACGGTGATGTAACCCATCGCTTTGCCAAGGAACTGGCCAAGGCGCCGATGGCGATCCAGGCCGCCAACCTTGAGCGTGGCGGCAGTTGGCTGGCGTTTGGCGACACCGGGCCGCGTGTACGCCAGGGGTGCCCGGGCTGGCTGTTTATCAGCGATGAACTGCGCATCAACCGCCACGCTGGCGCCAACGAGCAGACCAAGGCCCAGGCCGTGATCGACTTGCAGAAGCAACTGGCCAACAGGGGCATCGACCTGCAAGTGCTGGTGGTGCCGGACAAGAGCCGCATCGCCGCCGCCGAGCGTTGTGGCCTGTATCGCCCGGCCGTGCTCGACAGCCGGATTGAGGATTTCACCGGTGTATTGCAGGCCGCTGGCGTGTCGGCGCTGGACCTGACCGACACCTTGAAACCCTTGGGCGCCGAGGCGTATCTGCGCACCGACACCCACTGGAGCGAGATCGGCTCCAACGCCGGTGCGAAGGCCCTGGCGCAGCGCATCCAGCAGCGCGGCATCCAGGCCACGCCGGAGCAGGCGTTCGACATCACCCAGGCACCGCTCGCGGTGCGTCCCGGTGACTTGGTGCGCCTGGCCGGCCTGGATTGGCTGCCGCCGAAGTTGCAACCGCCAGGGGAGTCAGTCGCAGCGAGCAGCGCCCATGAAACCGGCGGTGCCACCAGCAATGCCGACGATCTGTTTGGCGATGCCGGCCTGCCGAATGTGGCACTGATCGGCACGTCGTTCTCGCGCAACTCCAACTTTGTCGGCTTCCTGCAAAAGGCCCTGAATGCGCCGGTGGGTAATTTCAGCAAGGACGGTGGTGAATTTTCTGGCGCGGCCAAGGCGTACTTCGACAGCCCGGCTTTCAAGCAAACACCGCCTAAGTTGTTGATTTGGGAGATTCCTGAGCGGGATCTGCAAACGCCTTACGATCCGATCAACGTAAGTCAGTAATTTGACGATTTGCCGCCTGTCTAAAAAATAGGCGCCCATATACCAAAATAATGACACTTTGACGGCTCTGTAACAGAATGCTTGCACAGAGACGCACACAAAAAGACCTGCGGTAAGCCCTCGTTTTTCTTGCCGACCCCTCACGTCTTTAAGATGCGCCGTGTGGAGTTCAGGCCATGAGCCTTACTGATCGAATTTTCTGTCTGCTAGGCAAGGATGTCGCCCGAGATCCCCAAGGATTGAATGCGCGCCTGCATTTCTTTGGCAGCATTCCCGTCGACGACGGCACTCCGTTTCCCCCTCCCAGTGCCAATGAACACGCCCTGCCGGTGCAGGTGATGGCGCAGCGCCCGAAAGTCGTGGCGTTGGTGTCGATCAATGGCGGCGTCGGCCGCAGCACCTTGGCGGCGGCCTTGAGCAGCGGCTTGCAGCGCCAGGGCGAATCGGTGGTCGCGCTGGACCTGGACCCGCAAAACGCCTTGCGTCATCACTTCGGCGTGAGCGCCGCGTTGCCGGGGATCGGTCGCACAAGTCTGCAACACGGCCAGTGGCGCCCACTTCAACAAGCCGGGTTTGCCGGCTGCCAAGTGATTGCCTTTGGTGATACCACCGAGCAACAACAGGAAAACCTGCACCGCTGGCTCAAGCAGGAAACCGGTTGGCTGGCGCGGCACGTCGCGGACCTTGGCTTGAGCGAGCGGCAAACGCTGATCATCGATACGCAGGCCGGCAATAACGTGTATTTCCATCAAGCGCTGAGCATCGCCGATGTGGTGCTGGTCGTGGCCCAGGCGGATGCCGCTTCACTGGGTACCCTCGACCAGATGGAGGTATTGCTCGCGCCGTACCTGGCACACGCCAAGGCGCCGCGTGTTCATTACGTGATCAACCAGCTGGATGAGGACAATGCCTTCAGCCTGGACATGCTCGAAGCCTTTAAGCAGCGCTTGGGCAATGCCCCGATGGAAGTGCATCACGACGCGGCGATCAGCGAAGCCCTGGCGTTTGGCACCGACCCGTTGGACAGCCCGGCGATCAGCCTGGCGTGTGACGATATCAACGACCTGTGCCGTGTGTTGAAGGCGCCAAAAAAAACCGCATGAAGTGCGGTTTATGCGCTTAACACCAGACGCTTATGCACAATCGGTTGGTTGGGGCTGTCACGAAACAGCCATTTTGTGGAGCCGTTCTCAACACGCTGCAACTGCCTGTTTTGCGTGCATTTTATTTTATGAACAAAAAATGACCAGTAGGGCTTTTGGGCTGTAGCGCTTATAACTACAGCCTCCGTAAAGAATTCATCAACAGAGTTATCCACAGGGCGCGGCGCGAAGAATTTGCCCCTTAATCGCGCTCGGCCAGCACCATCAGGTTGCGTGGGGTCAGGGCCGGTTCGCAGAAGGTGCCTATCTCAACCTTATAGCCCGCTTCCTTCAGAAAAAGTGCCCGATCCAGCACCAGCCACATCTCCAGCGGGCGCCGAAACAGCCCGCGTACCAGTTCCAGGTTACGAACCTGCGCCAGGCGCCACCAGCCGTGGGCTTCCAGCGCGTCCCAATCCTGTTCGCCTGTGGATAACCCTTTGAGGGTTGCCAGGGCCTGGCAGTACTCGGCGAACGGCTTGCCCAGCCAGCTGGCGGGCAGCGAGGGCGTGGGCAGGTAGTCGTCACACCCGCGCAGCTGGCGTTGCAGGTGGTCGAACCCCAGGCGTCGGGCCATCGAGATATCGCGCTGTTGGCGCACCCGTGCACCTGCGGTGACGGTTTCGCTCAGCGGCAGGCCCAGGTCATCCACCGACAACTGCAAGGCCGAAGCACGCCCCGCAGCGGACAGCGCTTGATAGCGCTCCGCGCCGATGCGGTTGTAGCAGCAAGGCGCCACTGCCAGTTGTTTGCAGCCGGCGGCGCTGGCCAATTGCAACAGCCGCACGTGCAAATCGCCGCAGGCGTGCAGGGCGACGGGGGTGTGCTCGGGGCTTATCGCCACGTTCGCCATGACGTCTTGCAGGGTGTGGGTCGCGGGCAAGTGATGGTGATCACTCAAGGCCTGGCCTGCAGCAATCAACGCCGGGTCGTATTCCAGGCAGGTCAGTTGCTGGCCGGGCTGCAGCAGGCGACGGCCGAGGTGGCCTTTGCCGGCACACCAGTCCAGCCAGTGTTGGGGCGTGTCAGTAAAGGTCAGGGCGCCGCCGAACGCTTCGATCTGCTGCCACTTGCGTCCGGGAACGTCGACGTTCAAGCGAGGGTGAGCGGGTGCCAGGGGTCGGGTCGGTAACTTATCCACAGCACTGAGCTGGCGTGCTCTAGCGGCCAGCTGTGGAAAAGGTACCGGCGCGGGCAGGTCATGGGGATGGTTGTGGCTGGTTTCGGCGTCCTCCAACGAGCGTTGACGCAGCCAACTCGCAAGCTCGGGATGCTCGGTTTCCCAGGGTAAGTGCAGATGCGTAAAGGGCCGTGGTCGCCACAGCCCTTGGTGCTCGATCAGAAACGCATCCAGCGCCTGGAAGCGTGCCTCAACGTCCTTGGCAGGCATCGACGCGCAGCCAGCGTTCCAGCAGTTTGAAGCCACGTACCAGGATGTAGGCCATCAACAGGTAGAACAGGCCGGCTGCGAAGAAGATCTCAACCGGCAAGTAGGTGCGGGCAATGATGGTCCGCGCCATGCCGGTCAATTCCAGCAACGTCACGGTACTGGCCAGGGCGCTGGCCTTGAGCATCAGGATCACTTCGTTGCTGTAGGCCGGCAGGCCGATGCGCGAGGCGCGGGGCAGGATGATGTAGAACAGCGTCTTGGGCTTGGACATGCCTAGGGCGCGCGCCGCTTCGATCTCTCCCGGCGGGATGGCCTGGATGGCGCCGCGCAGGATCTCGGCGATATAGGCGGCGGTGTGCAGGGTCATGGTGGCGGTGGCGCACCAGAACGGATCGCGCAGGTAGGGCCACATGAAGCTCTCGCGCACGGTGTCGAACTGCGCCAGGCCGTAGTAGACCAGGAACAGTTGCACCAGCAGCGGCGTGCCACGGAAGAAGAAGATGTAGGCGTAGGGCAGGGCGCTCACGTACCAACGGCGCGAAGAGCGGGCGATGCCCAACGGAATCGCCAGCAACAGGCCGGCGATCACGGCAATGGCCACCAATTCCAGGGTCAGGGTTGCGCCTTGGGCCAGTTTGGGCAGCCACTTGATGATCACGGCCCAGTTCAGGCCCAGGTCAAAATGCGACAGCCAGCTGTAGTCACCGCTCATTGGGCGCTCCTTGCAAAGCCGCGGGCGGCGCGTTTTTCGAGGAAGTGCATGCCGGTCATGGCCAGCACGGTGAGGCCCAGGTACATGAAGGCCGCCACCATGAAGAAGGTGAACGGTTGCTTGGTGACGGTCACGCCGATCTGCGCATGGCGCATGATTTCTTCAAGGCCGATCACCGAGACCAGCGCGGTGTCTTTCATCAGGATCATGAACAGGTTGCCCAGGCCCGGCAGGGCGATGCGCCACATTTGCGGCATGATCAACCGGGTGAAAATGCGAAACTTCGACAACCCCAATGCCACGCCCGCTTCGCGGTGGCCCTTGGGAATGGCGAGGATTGCGCCACGGAACACTTCCGTGGCGTAGGCACCAAAGCACAGGCCCAGGGCGATGACCCCGGCGGCAAAGGCACTGAGGGAAAGGTCGGGGTTGCCGAAGAACTCACCGAGGGCGCGCATCAGGTTGACGGTGCCGAAGTAGATCAGCAGCACCCACAGCAATTCAGGAATGCCGCGAACGATCGTAGAGTAGGCACCGCCCAGCCATTGCAGTGGCTTGTACGGGGAAGTCTTGGCCAAGGCGCCGGCAAGGCCCAGCACCAGCCCCAGGCACAGGGCCGTGAGCGCCAGTTTGACGGTCATCAGCGCGCCAGCGGCAAGCGCCGGGCCGAATCCGTAGAGGTCGAAATTCATGGTGTTTTCATATCGCAAGGCATTGCTAAAAGCCGACGCGCTCAGGTGAGCGCGTCGGGCAAGTCGCTCAGATCATTCGATGCTGAACGGGAAGTACTTGTCGTTGATCTTTTTGTAGGTGCCGTCTGCCTTGATCTCTGCCAGGGCTTTGTTCAGGCGCTCGCGCAGCGGGTCGCCCTTGCGTACGGCGATACCGATCTTGTCGCTTTCTACAACCGGGTCGCCTTTGAACTCATAGGCCGAACCGTCTTTGCTCTTGAGCCATTCGTACTGCACGTACTTGTCGGCGAGGATGCCATCGAGGCGGCCGGACGTCAGGTCGAGGTAGGCGTTTTCCTGGGTGTCATACAGCTTGGCGGTGGTGTCCGGCAGCTTGTCTTCCAGGTAGGTGCCGGCCAGCGTCGCGCGCTGGGCGCCGATGGTCTTGCCCTTCAGGTAAGCGGCGTCGGTCTTGAAGTCTGCGGTGGCTTTGGGCGCGATGAATTGCAGCTTGTTGGAGTAGTACGGGTCGGTGAAGTCGACGGCCTGCTTGCGCTCATCGGTGATGGACAGCGAGGACACCAGGAAGTCGAACTTCTTGGCGTTCAGGGCCGGGATGATGCCGTCCCAGTCGGACACATACACTTCGCACTTCTCGACTTTCATCTTGGCGCACAGGGCGTCGCCGATGTCTTTGTCGAAGCCGACGACGTTGCCGCTGGCGTCTTTATTGTTGAACGGCGGGTAGGCCGCTTCGATCCCCATTTTCAAGGTTTCTGCCATGGCCGTGGCGCTGAACGCCATCGAGACGGCCGCGGCCAGAAGGAATTTTTTATAGTTCTGCATGCATGTTGCTCCGTTAGCGGTTGCTGGACATGAATTGTTTGCAGCGCGCCGAAAGCGGGTTTTCAAACACCTGCTGTGGCGATCCTTGCTCTTCGACCAGGCCCTGGTGCAGGAACACCACCTCGCTGGAAACCTGGCGGGCAAAGCCCATCTCATGGGTGACCAGCAGCATGGTGCGGCCTTCTTCGGCCAGCGCGCGGATCACATTAAGTACTTCCTGGACCATTTCCGGGTCAAGGGCGGAAGTGGGCTCGTCAAACAGGATGACCTTGGGCTGCATCGCCAGGGTGCGTGCGATGGCCGCCCGTTGTTGCTGGCCGCCGGACAATTGCGCGGGGTAGGCGTGGCGCTTGTCGGCGATGCCGACCTTGGCCAGCAGGGCTTCGGCGACTTCAATGGCTTCGGCCTTGCTCTGGCCGAGCACACGGCGAGGGGCCTCGATGATGTTGTCGAGGATGCTCATGTGCGGCCACAGGTTAAAGTTTTGAAACACAAAACCGATTTCGCTGCGCAGGCGGTTGATCTGTTTGCCGTCGGCGGCCATCAACTCGCCGTTCTTGGCGGCCTTGAGCTTGAGTTCTTCGCCGGCCACCAGGATCTGGCCCTGGTGCGGGTTTTCCAGCAGGTTGATGCAGCGCAGGAAGGTGGACTTGCCGGAACCGGAGGAACCCAGGATCGAGATCACGTCGCCGTCGCGAGCGGTCAGCGAGATACCTTTAAGTACCTCCAGCTCACCATAGCGTTTATGCAAGTTGCGGATTTCAAGCGCGGGCGTGGCCTCAGCCATGTGGGGTCCTCAATGTGTTCGTTGCGTTCTTCGCTGTTGGGCCGCCTTCCTGGCGAGGCGCCAAGCTAGCATAGCGTTTGGATGACAGCCAACAGCGCTGCGGACGGTAAACGGGTGGTCTGCGGCAGGGTGTCGCATCGGCACAGCAGCGTGTCGCGCCATCAACAACCAAACAGCCGTTTGAACCCGAAAACCCGCAGGTTTCGCGTAAAAAAGGGCGCGATGGTGCCAGCTTTGGACGGGTGTTGGAAGGGTTAACCGGGCAAACGGTACGTATCAGCCCTTTTATGGGGCGTCACGTACTTTTTGTGTGTGTTTTTGGTGCGCTCGTTCGTCTTTAAAGTGGGTCGCACGGTAACGCTATAGCGGAATGCCATTGTTCTCAATGACTTGCGATTGCTGTTGAAGTGCGCTGCAGCCCGCGTCAATCGCGGCTCTGTAACATTTTGGCGCAAATCTTGCGTAAAAAATAAAGAACGCCCTGTTGGATTCTTTTCACGAGAAAGACTGCAGGCCGGGCGGACCGTTTTCGCAATTCCTCGCAAAGGTGTGTCAATGAGTAGTACGCAAAGCTCCAATGACCTCGAACAGGGGCTCAAACCGCGTCACGTCACCATGCTGTCGATTGCCGGCGTTATTGGTGCCGGTTTGTTTGTCGGCTCCGGCCACGCGATTGCTGCCGCCGGGCCCGCCGTACTGCTGGCGTATGCCGCAGCAGGCACCCTGGTGGTGCTGGTGATGCGCATGCTGGCCGAAATGGCCGTGGCGTCTCCCGACACCGGTTCGTTCTCTACTTATGCCGACCGCGCGATCGGTCACTGGGCCGGTTTCACCATCGGCTGGCTGTACTGGTGGTTCTGGGTGTTGGTGATTCCATTGGAAGCCAACGCCGCTGCAACCATCCTGCATGCCTGGTTTCCTGATGTGGCCATCTGGGTGTTTACCCTGGTCATTACCTTGTTGTTGACGGCCACCAACCTGTTCAGCGTGAAGAACTACGGCGAGTTCGAGTTCTGGTTCGCGTTGATCAAGGTGGTAGCGATTGTCGGCTTTGTGATCCTGGGTCTGGCCGCGATCTTCGGCTTCCTGCCCACCAGCCAGGTCAGCGGCGTTTCGCACCTGTTCGACACCCAGGGCTTCATGCCAAACGGCATGGGCGCGGTATTGGCCGCCATCCTGACCACCATGTTCTCCTTCATGGGCACCGAGATTGTGACCATCGCGGCCGCCGAGTCGAAGAACCCGGGCCAGCAAATCACCAAGGCCACCAACTCGGTGATCTGGCGGATTGGTTTGTTCTACCTTCTGTCGATCTTCATCGTGGTGTCCCTGGTGCCATGGAACGATCCGACCCTGGCAGCCGTGGGTTCCTACCAGACTGTGCTGGAACGCATGGGCATCCCGAATGCCAAGTTGATTGTCGACCTGGTGGTCCTGGTGGCCGTGACCAGCTGCCTTAACTCGGCGTTGTACACCGCCTCGCGCATGCTGTTCTCTCTGGGTCGTCGCGGTGACGCCCCGGCCGTCGCCAAGCGCACCAACAAGAGCGGCACGCCTTACTGGGCGGTTCTGCTGTCGACCGGTGCAGCGTTCCTGGCGGTATTCGCCAACTACGTGGCGCCTGCTGCAGTGTTTGAATTCCTGCTGGCCAGCTCCGGCGCCATCGCGCTGCTGGTGTACCTGGTGATCGCGGTCTCGCAACTGCGCATGCGCCAGAAGCGCACGGCGGCCGGTGAGAAGATTGTCTTCAAAATGTGGCTGTTCCCAGGCCTGACCTACGCGGTGATGGTGTTCATCGTGGGCACGCTGACCATCATGCTGTTCCAGGAAGCGCACCGGGTCGAGATCATCGCGACCGGGATTTTGAGCGTGTTGGTGGTGGCGGCGGGGCTGATTGTGGCGAGCCGTCGCAAGGCCCAGCGCGTGGGTGCTGCGGTACTTAATTGACACCTCACTGTAGGAGCCGGCTTGCCGGCGATGGCGTCCTCAAGGGCCCTATCGCCGGCAAGTCCGGCTCCTACAGGGTTAGGGTTGTGTCAGGGCCTGGGAGGCTGCGACGTAGTCCGCCTGGAACTGCGGCGACTCAATCCATGCCAGCGCCGCGGCTTCATCCTCGGTGTCGGTGGCCCACTGCCGGTACTCGATCAACGCCGCCAGAATGAAATCGGTGGCCTCCTCTTCGCCCTCCTGCTCCAACACCACGGCCAGCAACGGGTGGGACAAGAATGCGGCGCACAGTGCCTGCTGGCTGATCTCGCTGGCGGTGCGCATCTCTACGAACAACTCGGTCAAATCCACCGACTCAAGGTCAATGCGGCTGTCATCGCCGGCAAAGGCATCCGGCTTGGTCGCGACGGCGCGTTGGGTGCGGTTCTGCTTGGCCTTGGCCTTTGCCCGGTGGGCGCGTTTTTGCTGCTTGTTCGGCGAGGCCATGGGCTCAACGTCCTGAGTCTGGATCTGGGTGGTGTATTGAAGCGCAGGTTGGCCTAAATCCCAAGGGCTTCTAGATGCGTTCCGTCACCCGGCGCCCGGGCGTGCCGTGCGCCAGCTCACCCTGTTGCAACCACGCCAGTGCGATCGGCCACAAACGGTCCTGATACTGGCTGCGGAAAAACGCGAAATGCCCGACCTCTTTTTCGCCAATGTCCTGCGGGGCGATGCGCAGGTGAGTTCGTTCGCTGTTCTTGAAATACCCCAGCAAGCGGTCGACAGCCGCCACCGTTCCGAATGGGTCGTCGGTGATGCTGATCGCCAGTACCTGTGCCTTCACCCGGGCGAAGGGCAGGTCGCCCAAGGCACGCCCGCTGGGCCGCGTTTCATAGGTGGGCGTTGGCGTGCTCCAGTCCCGTACCACGCCGGCTGGTGTGTCTTCCAGCCAGCCCATGCGCTTGCCGGGAAAGTAGCCGCACACGGCTGTCACCAGTGGCATCACCACATGCCACTTGCCGAACATTTTCCAGCGCCCGCTCGCCTGGTAGTCGCGCCAGTAGGCGAACTGCGCGCCCACTGTCACGATCCGCCGAATCACCGCCCCCGAGGCGCCCAGCCCCGCGGCGCACCCGCCAAAGCTGTGAGCGACCACATCAATCGGCTGCCCGGGAAACTCCCGCTTCGCGCGCTGAAGCATCGCCTCGAAATCCAGCACGCCCCAATCCGACCATGACGCCTTGAACCCCCGCAGCGAGCCGGCCCGTGATTCGCCGATGCCACGGTAGTCGAACGTGATGACGTCAAAGCCGTTGGCAAATAGGTAGTCCGCGAAGCGTGAGTAGTGGCGGCAACGCACGGAGGTGGCGGCGTTGATGATCACGACGGGGCGCGTCATGTCTGTGCGGACATGGCGCCATGTGAAACCACCAAGGAGGTGACCATCGGCAGCGGGCTCGCGAAATGTTTCGGGGGCAGGTTGGGCTGGCAGATTCATAGGGCGGCTCGGTATGTACGCTTTCGATGTGGGTTTGAAGGCCCGCGCGCTTTTTATCAGTTCCCGAAATTAGCAAATTTGGCGGAGTCTTTGCGCAAAAAAATGGACGTTGCTCGACCTCGACCTGTTGGATGCTTAGGCTGATGTTCTTTCGATCCAGCAGAGTCAGCCAATGACCCGCGACACCCTCGAGCGCAATCAGATCCCCGTCTACTTCGCCACCGTCTTCCTGGCCGTCCTGTTCGGCCTGCTTGTCCCTTCTGTGGCCCATGGTCTCGGCATGCTGGCCACGCCGGCTATCGCCCTGTTGATGTACGCCATGTTCCTGCAGATCCCCTTTCTCGATTTGCGCGAAGGGTTGAGTAACAAGCGCTTCATATCCGCCCTGTTGCTGGCCAACTTCATTCTTGTGCCGTTGCTGGTCTGGGTACTGACCCGTGGGCTCGTGGAGCGCCCGGCGCTGCTGGTCGGGGCTTTGCTGGTGTTGCTCACGCCGTGTATCGACTACGTGGTGGTGTTCACCCATATCGGCAAGGGCGATTCGCGATTGATGTTGGCGGCGACGCCGGTGCTGTTGCTGCTGCAACTGCTGCTGTTGCCGGTGTACCTGGGTTTCATGCTGGGGGCGGAATCGGAGGTGGTGGTGGCGGTCGGGCCGTTTGTCGAGGCGTTTCTGCTGCTCATTGTGGTGCCCATGGTGTTGGCGGTGCTGACCACGTCCCTGGCGCGGCGATCCAGGGTTATCAATGCGTGGAACGACGCCTGGGCCTGGCTGCCGGTACCGGCCATGGCGTTGGTGTTGTTTGTGGTGATTGGCTCGCAGATCACCTCGGTGGTGCGGGATATCGCCCTGTTGTTGCCAGTGGTCCCGGTGTACATCGGTTTCTTGCTGCTGGCGCCGTTGATGGGGGTGCTGGCTTCGCGACTGTTTGCACTGCCTGCGACGACGGCGCGGGCGGTGACGTTCAGCGCGTCCACTCGCAACTCGCTGGTGGTGTTGCCGCTGGCGTTGGCCTTGCCCGAGGACGTGCGTGGGGTGGCCGCAACGGTGGTGATCCTGCAAACCCTCGTTGAGCTGGTGGGAGAGCTACTCTACATCCGGTTGATTCCGATGCTCGTGTGGCCCGCAGGTCGGTAAGCCCGCAATTGTTCGGGTTTGTTCAGGCGTTATTCAGGGTTGCCATCGGCAACATGCGTCAGCGCACCCAACCTGAAAGGACAGCCGATGGACCACCGCAACCGCTTTCGCCTGGAGTCCCTGGGCATTTTCCTGATTGCTTTGTTGTTGTTTACCCTGGGCATCTGGGACCAGCAGCCCCAGGGGTTTGACGGGCGCTGGGCGCTGTTCCTGCAGGAAATGTTTCGCCATGGCGCGAGCCTTTTCCCCACCACCTACGGCCAGCCCTACGCGGACTATCCCGGCGCCGCGACCTTCTTCAGCTTTGTATTTGCCCGCCTGTTTGGCGCACCTAACCACTTGGCGAACGTGCTGCCCACGGCACTCGCTTCGGCGGGCGTGGTTGCTCTGATCTATCGCTTGCTGGCGCCGTCCGGTCGCCCTTGGGCGCTGCTCACCGTCTTGTTGACGTTGCTCACGACTCAACTGCTCGAAAAATCGCGCTCGGTGTGTCTGGATCAGATGGTCGCGCTGCTGTGTGTGGGCAGTTTCTACCTGCTGCACAGTGGTGAGCGCCTGGGTTCGCGCTTGAGGCAGTTGGCGGTGTTCCCGCTGTTTGTCCTGGCGTTTGCGATTCGCGGGCCGTTGGGGTTGATCGAGGTTTGCGGCGTGGTGTGTGTGTACTGGGCGTTGGGCAAGCCCGGGGAGCGGGTCAAGCAGGTGTTGATCCACGGGGTCGTCGGTTTGGCTTTGCTCGCGGCGTGTTGGTGGGCCTTGATGAAGCTGGCGCGCGTCAGTGGCGGCGATGCCTTTGCCGATGCCGTGTACAAGATGCAGGTAGGAGGGCGCCTGGATGAAATTGGCGAGCCGTTCTACTTCTACTTCCAACTGAGCCTGTATCGCTATTTCCCGGTAGTGCCGCTGGCGTTGGCCACGTTGATTGCGCTGCGTCATCGTTGGCCTGAGCGGTGGGCAAATAATGATCTGCAACTGATGCTGCGCCTCGGCGCCTGCGGCCTGATGATTCTGCTCGGGCTGTCGGTGCCGCACTTCAAGCGCGCCTACTACATCCTGCCGATGGTCCCGATGTTTGCCGCTGTCGCCGCCTATGGGCTGCTCCAGGCGCAAGGCTGGTTGATTGGCGTGCGCCGGTGCTACGAATGGCTTGTCGCCGCGCTACCGGCATTGTGCGTGGTTGTGGTGTTTATCTGCCGTCATGGGTGGCAGAAGCATGGTTACTGGCCTGACGTTTCGTTGCCGCTGCTGATTGGGGTGTTGGTGGTCCTGCAAGTCGCGGCGTTGATTGTGTGGCGGCAGGTAGGCCGGTTGGTGTGGCTCAGCCTGATCGCACTGGCGGCGCAATGGTTGTTGTTGGTGACAGTGGTAGAGCCGTCCAAGGACCTGCAATTCGATACGCGACAGTTTGTCGGCCAGGTCGAAGCGCTTCGCGTATCGACACCCGGGCCGTTGGTGTTTGTCGACTTGGGTCGAGACACCTGGGCGGTGCGCTACATGATGAACCTGGATCACGATGAGCAGCCGCTGTTTGTCGGGCGTACTGAGCTTGAGAAGCTGGCGACGCTGCCTCGGCCATCGTGGGTCATTGTGTCGCGCAAGGAGGCCGCACTGTTGAGCGGGACGCCAATGGAGCAGCAGGCGCCGAACTTCGAGGGCCGGCTCAATGACAATCCGCTGATGGTGTTCTTACTCAAGTAGGCACGTGGCATTGAGCGGTATTGATCATCGCGGTTTGAAATTTCGGCCAACAAAAAAGCCTGTGATAAACAGGCTTTTTTGTTGGCGCGTGCGCCGCTCGGCTATGGATCAGGCCGCTGGGAGCACGGGGATCTGCATGCCGATTTTCGCCGAGGCGAAGTTGAAATCGCCACTGCCAATGGATTGTGCCTGGAAGCCTTGGCCAATCAGATCCTTGATGTAGAACGTGTTGTAGAGGAAGGCAAACACGATATTGCTCAGCCCCATCGTGAACATTGCAATCACGAACTGAATCAGGCCGTATTTCAGGTCGCCGCGAAACAGTGCCGGGAAACAACCGAAAAAGAAGGTTGTCCACGAAAAACCTACAGGAGCTTCTTTCATAGCGCCTGTGTTCGGGTTTTTGAAAATAATTGATGTGTATGCCATTTTTTCTCTCCATGTGCCCAAACGGGTAAGTGATACGTCGGGCCGCGTATCCCTGGGTGTTGTGAAACAAGTGGTGTGGGGTTGCGCAGGTGTCAGTCGGCGATTTCCCAAATTAAATTGTCTTCGTCGACCATGACATCCACGCTCAAGGTCTCGTGACCGTCCGGGCCATCGACCTCAACCAAACCGCGATATTTGTTTTTGCCCCTGCTGATCAAGGTCAGGTCTTTGATCTTGTTTTCACCGGGTGACGTGTCCTTGTCCCACGTCTCCTGCATGCTCTCCTTCACCTCTTGGGCCAGCTCTTCATTGGCTGCGTGAGCAGTGCCAAGGCAAAACAGCGATGCGAGCAGTGTCAATGCCATTGTGAGGTGTGGGGGTGTGCGCTTCATCTCGGGCTCCTTGAGACGGCGTGCCGGGCGCAGACCCGCGCCCTGTGAAGTCTTAAGCCTGTTGGGTGTGGCCGCGCAGAATATTTTGCTTTCTCTGTTCTTCCGGCAGGTCGTTGATGCAGTAGTTGATGTAGAAAATATTCAGGAAGAAGGTGTAGAGCGCGTTCATCCGCAGGTCGATTTTATGTTCGCTGAGGGCGTATTCAGACAGTGCGTTTTTAGCCTTGAATGCCCACACGATGTACATCACGTTGGAGGCGATGAGCAGAATCAACGCAATAGCACTCAGCAACACGTTATCCGTTCCGGAGAGCGCACCACCCATGCCAAGACACACCGCGAGCCAGATGATGTAGGTGTTGTCGACTACCCGGGTTTTTGTGGTTTCGCTAAGAATCAGATTGCTTTTGTACAACCAGAGAAGTAGGTAGAGGCCCGCCGTGGCTACTGACAGCAAGACCATGTTGAGGGTCTTGGTGTCGATTTTGTCTTTCAATTCGTTGATGGTGGACATAACTCTTCCGTGTTTATGGCGTCGAGAGGCTTCGAAGTGGGTTCGCGAAGGGCTGCAGCTTTTTGAAGGGAGGGGGGAGGCATGAAAATGTCTAAACCCGTCGTTTTGCCTTCGCGAATAATATGCAGTGGCTGACGGTTACAGGAGGGGATGCATCCGCATAGTGTGACTCGCCGGCCTTGGCATATTTTGAATCATATCACGACGCCACTATTCGGCGGCATAGGTTGTGCCATTGAATGGCAGCAAATCGCAGGCAACAAAAAACCCGCACTAGGCGGGTTTTCTGTGTGCTTTCACGTGATGTTTACACCACCTGAAAGCTGAAGGTGGTGCCCAGAGACGGAATCGAACCGCCGACACGGGGATTTTCAATCCCCTGCTCTACCGACTGAGCTATCTGGGCAACGGGGCGCATTAAACGGGTTTTTCAGGGGGTCGTCAAGCAAGTTTTCGAAAAATATTTAATTATTACCGTCGCTTACGTGCTGACCCCGGTTTTTGATCAATTATTGAGCAGGTGGAACGTAGCCATCGGCCTTGGCGTAATCTTCGCCGGAAAAGAACTTGTCCATCTCGCCTGCCAGATATTTACGATCTTCGGCATTCATCATGTTCAGGCGTTTTTCGTTGATCAGCAGGGTCTGGTGTTTCAGCCAGTCGGCCCACGCCTGGGCGGAGACGTGATCGAACACATCCTGGCCCTTGGCGCCCGGATACGGAGGGCGTTCCAGGCCTGGCAATTCTTCTTTGTACTTGCGGCACATTACGGTGCGGGTCATGACGACTCTCCTGCATTCAATACATCGGCCGCGCGCTTCAGCAGTTTTTTCACCGGGGCGGCAAGGCCCAGGCGCGGCGGGGTGGCGAGGTTATACCAGAGCCAGTCGGCCTCGGCCACGTGATGGGCGCTTTCCTCCACCCGCACCAGCCAGGGCTCGATGGCCAGCTGGAAGTGGCTGAAGGTGTGGATGAGCCCCGGCAGTTCCTGTTGCGTGCCCAGTTCCAGCGCGTGCTGGTGGGCGAGGTGTTCCAGGTCTTGTAGGTCATCCAGCTCCGGTAAACTCCACAGGCCGCCCCACAGGCCGGTGGACGGGCGACGGTAAAGCAGGATCGCGCCCTCGGCATTGGCCAGCATCGGCATCAGTGTGCGTTTTTGCGGGATGGTCTTGCGCGGCTTGGGGATCGGGTAGCGCGTCTCCAGGCCGAGCATGTGGGCTTCGCAGCCTTTTTCCAGCGGGCACAGCAGGCAGCTGGGCTTGCTGCGGGTGCAGAGAGTGGCGCCCATGTCCATCATCGCCTGGGTGTAGGCGTTGACGCGATCATGGGGCGTGAAGCGCTCTGCGGTGGCCCACAGCTGCTTGGCCACCTTCGGCTCGCCTGGGTAACCCTCCTGCGCCGTAAAGCGCGCCAGCACGCGCTTGACGTTGCCGTCGAGGATCGGCGCCCGCAGGCCCATGCTCAGGCTGGCGATTGCGCCTGCCGTGGACAGGCCGATGCCAGGCAGCTCGGTAAGCTTCTCGACGTTCTTGGGAAACTCGCCGCCGTACTCGGCCACCACGATCTTGGCGGTCTTCTGCAGGTTGCGCGCCCGGGTGTAGTAACCCAGGCCGGTCCACAGGTGCAGCACTTCATCTTCCGGCGCGGCAGCCAGGGCTTCGACCGTCGGCAGCGAGGCCATGAAACGATCGAAGTAATTGAGCACGGTGCTCACCTGGGTCTGTTGCAGCATGATCTCCGAGACCCACACCCGGTAGGGCGTGATGCCCTGTTGCCAGGGCAGATCATGGCGACCGTGGCGGTCGTACCAATTGAGTACGGCCTCTGAAAACTGCTCGTTTCTCATCGCTTGAACAGGCCCTTCAAAGCGTCTTTAAGTTGCGGGTTGACCTTGTCGAGCTTCTCTTCCAGCTTGTCGCTGAGCTTGTTGCCCGCGGCCTTGATGGCGACCTGCGTCAAGCCGTCCTTGTCCAGTCGGCAAGCCTTGGCGCCCAGTTCCAGCGGGCCGCGGCAGCGCAGCGGCACTTCGATGTTCTGGAAGTTGGAGCCTACCTGGCAAGCCGGGTCTGGCACGTCGCGCTGGTCGCCTTCGACGATGATGCCAACGCGGTAGTCCATGCCCAGCACGCGCAGGTCGACGTCGCCGTTGCCGTTGACAGTCAGGCCAGGGATGCGGACTTTCAGGTCCGGGTTGTTGGCCACGCCATTGCGGAACGTCAGGTTGCCGCGCAGTTCTTGGAACGGGGTGTCCTTGCCTTGCGGCGTGGTGCTCAATGTCTTGCGGTTGAGCAGGGCGATGCCCGTGCACAGTTGCTGTTCAAGGTTGGCGTTGAGCAGCACGCCGTTGTTGATCACAAAGCTTGCCGTACCGTTGAGGCTGTCGATCAGTGCCTTCTGGCTGTTGCCACGGCCGGTCAGGTTGCTGTCGAGGGTGATCTGGCCCTTCACCGGCGGGTTCTGCCCTTGGGCCTGCAGGATGCGTTCAACCGGCACTTGCTTGATATGGCTTTGCAGCGCGAGTACCGGAATGTCCTGGCGTACATCGAGCGAACCGTTGGCCTGGAAGGTGCCGTTATAGAGCCCGCCACTGAGGGTGTCGAGCTTGAGCTGACCATCGATGCCGGAGGCTTTCAGCGCGGCGTTCTGGATCGGCAGTTTGCTCAGGGTCAGCTGGCCGAAGGACAAATCGGCGTTCACATCCAGGGTGCGCAAGCGTGTCAGGGGCAGCAGCTTGTCAGTGCTCCAGGCGCCTTTGGTCGGTGCGTCTGGCAACGGTGTGGTGCCACCGGCCGCCATGGCGCCGGCTTCACTGTTCTGCACTTCGGCCTGGCGTGCGGCGCTGGCGCCCTTGGCGGACTCGGACTTGGCCGGCAGGTAGTTGTCGGCGTTGAAGGTGTCGCCCTTGAGTTGCACGCGCAGGGACTGCTTGGCGAAATCATCCACAGCGACGCGGCCGGTGAAGGTGCTGCCATCGAGCTTAAGGTTCAAGTCTTCCAGGGCCACGCTGGTGGGCGTGCCCTTGAGGCGGCTGACCAGTTCGACTTTGCTCAGGCTGCCTTCGGCCATGGCCGGTAGCGGGTGGCCGATGCTGTCGAGGAACTTGGCCAGGTCGAACTGGGCAATGGACAGGGCGCCACTCACTTGCGGGGTTTTGTTCAGGTCATTGACCTTCACTTCGCCCAAGGCGCGCAGCTGGTTGGCCGACAGCTTGAGGTTGGTCCATTCGGCAATGTTGGCCGCCAGGTCTACCAGCAACTGGCCCTGGGTGGAGAAGGTCACAGTCTTGCCTTGCAGAGGCTCGCCGGTGGCTTCGCCGCTGAGCTTCATGTCTTCGAACTGGTAGCGCTTGAGGGCTCGCTGGATGCGCAAGTTGCCGTTCAGCTCGGTCTTGACGCGCATCAGTGGCTGGTTGGTGCCCAGGAAGGCGGTGAGCTTCAGCGGGATACTGGCGCCTTCGTGCACGGCACCGGCGCTCAGCTGGATGCTTTCGGCACTGTATTGCTTGCCGGTCTGCTCATCGTTGTATTCAACGCGGGCGTTGTTGATGGTCAGGCTGTCGATGTCCAGGCGGATCGGCTTAGGCGGTTTCTCCGGCTCGGCTTCGGCAGGTTTCTCAGCAGGCGTCGGCGCGCCGGCGGTGGTCTCGGTCACGTTCTTGCCGATGTCTTCCCAGTTGCCGTGGCCTTGCTTGTCGCGGCTCAGGCGCAGGTTCAGGCCCTCTACGCGGACGTCGCTCATCTGCACTTCGCGGCGCAACAGCGGCAGCACGCGCACGGACAGGCCGAGCATCTGCAGGTCGGCGAACGGTTGGGTCGGGTTGGTCATGGTCGCCACGCTGGCTTCATGCAACTCCAGGCCCAGCCAGGGGAACAGGCTCCAGCCGATATCGCCATTGAGCGTCAGCTCGATGTGGGCCTTGTCGCGGGCAATCTGGCGAATCTCGTCTTTGTAGTCGTTGGGATCGAAGAGGTGGGTCAGGGCAAAGCCCAGGGCCACAATGATCAGCAACAGCCCGAGAAGTACCAGACCCAGGATTTTGCCGAACGCTTTCATGGGCGAGTCCTTGTATGTCGAATTCAAAATTTAGCCGCAGAGTATAACGCCCGACGGCTCACGTCAGTGCCCGGATCGTTACATTGTATCCAGCGCCCGGGGAACGGGATTCTGGCGTCAAACAAAACAGATTTCCCGAAAAAGGTGATATCAGTTTGGTTTTTCTGTCATCCACTGGTGCTAATCTGCGCAGGTTCGTCTGTCGTCTGCGACATAGCGTCGCGTTTAAAAGGAGCTTTACTCAACAACAACGGCCAACGCTTTGCGTGCAAGGTCGAGGGAGAGAGCGCCTGACGGACACATACTAATAACTGGGGGAAACACCAATGAGCACTAGCACTGCGGCAGGCCATACTGCCGCACAGCCTGCGTTCCTGTCCAAGGAGCGCATCATCGCCAAGCCGGGCTTCAACCGCTGGCTGGTTCCACCGGCCGCCCTGGCCATTCACCTGTGCATCGGCATGGCCTATGGCTTCTCGGTGTTCTGGCTGCCGCTGTCCAAGGCACTGGGCATTACTGCGCCGGTCGCCTGTGCACCGGACATGAGCTTCATCGCGCAAGTCTTCTCGTCCCAATGCGACTGGCCCATCTCCATGCTGGGCTGGATCTACACCCTGTTCTTCATCTTCCTGGGCTGCTCGGCAGCGATCTGGGGCGGCTGGCTGGAACATGCCGGGCCACGCAAGGCGGGCGTTGTATCGGCGCTGTGCTGGTGTGGCGGCCTGTTGATCTCGGCGCTGGGTATCTACACCCACCAGATCTGGCTGATGTGGATCGGCTCCGGCGTCATTGGCGGTATCGGTCTGGGCCTGGGCTACATTTCGCCGGTGTCGACCCTGATCAAGTGGTTCCCGGACAAGCGCGGCATGGCCACTGGCATGGCGATCATGGGCTTCGGCGGCGGTGCGATGGTCGGTGCTCCCCTGGCGGCAGCGCTGATGGGCCACTTCGCAACGCCAACCAGCGTCGGCGTTTGGCAGAGCTTTCTGGTGATGGCTGCGATCTACTTCGTGTTCATGATCGGTGGCGCGTTGTCCTACCGTGTTCCGCCGACTGGCTGGAAGCCTGAGGGCTGGACCGCTCCGGCGAAAAAAGCCAGCAACGCGATGATCACCCACCGCCACGTCCACGTGAACGTGGCCTGGAAAACCCCGCAGTTCCGCCTGGTATGGCTGGTGCTGTGCCTGAACGTTTCCGCCGGTATCGGTATCCTCGGCATGGCCTCGCCCCTGCTGCAGGAAGTGTTCGGCGGCAAGCTGCTGGGCGTGGATGTGCCGTTCGGCCAGCTGGACGCCGGTCAACTGGCGTCCATCGCGGCGATCGCGGCGGGCTTCACCGGTCTGTTGAGCCTGTTCAACATCGGTGGCCGGTTCTTCTGGGCGTCGTTCTCCGACTACCTGGGCCGTAAAAACACCTATTTCGTGTTCTTCGCCCTGGGCTTTGCCCTGTACGCGCTGATCCCGAGCCTGGGGCACCTGGGCAACGTGGCGCTGTTCGTGGCGGCGTTCTGCATCATCCTGTCGATGTACGGCGGTGGTTTTGCGACCGTTCCGGCTTACCTGGCCGACCTGTTCGGCACCCAGATGGTGGGCGCGATCCACGGCCGCCTGCTGACGGCCTGGGCTGCTGCGGGCGTACTGGGCCCGGTGCTGGTGAACTACCTGCGTGAATATCAACTGAGCATCGGCGTTGAACGCGCCGCCGCCTACGACATCACCCTGTACATCCTGGCAGGCCTGCTGGTGCTGGGCTTCCTCTGCAACCTGCTGGTTCGCCCAGTGGCCGACAAGTACTTCATGACCGACGCCGAACTGGCCGCCGAACAGGCGCTGGGCCACGACAAAGGCGCGGATGCCACTACCTCCCTGGAGTGGAAAGCCGCATCCGGCAGCGTGCCATTGGCCATTGCGGCCTGGCTGGTGGTAGGTATCCCGTTGGCGTGGGGCGTGTGGGTCACCCTGCAGAAAACCGCCGTACTGTTCCACTAACACTGCAAGAACTTTGTGGGCACGGTTCCTGTGGGAGCCGGGCTTGCCCGCGATGGGGGCGCCTCGGTGATACAGGAAGACCGGGGTGTCTGCATCGCAGGCAAGCCAGCTCCCACATGAGCTGGCTTTCACATGTACACACATGTCTATCCCCGACATTCCTCGCTTCAACTCGTCAGTCTTATCCCCTTCGATGTTTCTGTTTGGCGCCCGCGCCCCTATAATGGCTGCCTTTTTCGCCCAATGATTTTGCGGAGCTGGTGATGGCCGAACGTAAGGCGTCCGTCGAGCGCGACACTCTGGAAACCCAGATCAAAGCCTCGATCAACCTGGATGGCACCGGAAAGGCCCGATTTGATATCGGTGTACCTTTTCTTGAGCACATGCTGGACCAGATCGCCCGTCACGGGCTGATCGACCTGGATATCGTCAGCAAGGGCGACCTGCACATCGACGACCACCACACGGTGGAAGACGTGGGCATCACCCTCGGCCAGGCGTTTGCCAAGGCTATCGGCGACAAGAAAGGCATCCGCCGTTACGGCCACGCCTATGTCCCGCTGGACGAAGCGCTGTCGCGTGTGGTCATCGACTTCTCCGGCCGCCCAGGCCTGCAGATGCACGTGCCCTACACCCGCGCCACCGTGGGCGGCTTCGACGTCGACCTGTTCCAGGAATTCTTCCAGGGTTTCGTCAACCACGCACTCGTCAGCCTGCACATCGACAACCTGCGCGGCACCAACACCCACCACCAGATCGAAACCGTGTTCAAGGCTTTCGGCCGCGCGCTGCGCATGGCTGTGGAGCTGGATGAGCGCATGGCCGGGCAAATGCCTTCGACCAAGGGCGTCCTGTAATGCAGACGGTCGCGGTTATCGATTACGGCATGGGTAACCTGCACTCGGTGGCCAAGGCCCTCGAGCACGTAGGTGCCGGCAAGGTGCTGATCACCAGCGATGCCAACGTGATTCGCGAAGCCGACCGGGTGGTATTCCCCGGCGTTGGCGCGATTCGCGATTGCATGGCCGAGATCCGCCGCCTGGGCTTTGACAGCCTGGTGCGCGAAGTCAGCCAGGACCGTCCGTTCCTCGGCATCTGCGTGGGCATGCAAGCCTTGCTCGATCGCAGTGAAGAGAACGACGGCGTCGACTGCATCGGCCTGTTCCCGGGCCAGGTGAAGTTCTTCGGCAAGGACCTGCACGAAGACGGCGCCCACCTGAAAGTCCCACACATGGGCTGGAACGAAGTCAGCCAGACAGTGGATCACCCGCTGTGGCACGACATTCCAGACCTGGCGCGTTTCTACTTCGTGCACAGCTACTACATCGCCGCCGGTAACCCGCGCCAGGTAGTGGGTGGCGGGCATTACGGCGTCGATTTTGCCGCCGCACTGGCCGAAGGTTCGCGCTTTGCCGTGCAGTTCCACCCGGAGAAGAGCCATACCCATGGCCTGCAATTGCTGCAGAACTTCGCGGCTTGGGACGGTCGCTGGTAGATGGCCAGGAAGCCGAAGCTGCCGATCCTGAACCTCACGCCCGAACAGGAGCGTGAGGCTACGCAGAAGATCAAGCGCTTCATGGAAGACCGCTTCGAGCTCAGCCTGGGCTCGTTCGAGGTCGCCGAGATTCTTGAGCTGTTTACCACCGAAGTTGCGCCGCACTATTACAACAGGGCGATTTTCGACACGCAGACGCTCCTTAAAGAAAGGTTCGAAAGCATCGAAAGCGACCTGTGGTCGCTTGAGAAACCCTGATTTCCCAAGCATTGCTGAATATCGAATAAGGTTTGCCAGATGCTGATTATCCCCGCTATCGATCTCAAGGACGGCGCTTGTGTACGCCTGCGCCAAGGCCGCATGGAAGATTCCACCGTGTTCTCCGATGACCCGGTGAGCATGGCTGCCAAATGGGTAGAAGGGGGCTGCCGTCGCCTGCATCTGGTGGACTTGAACGGCGCCTTCGAAGGCCAGCCAGTCAATGGCGAAGTGGTCACCGCTATCGCCAAGCGCTACCCGAACCTGCCGATCCAGATCGGCGGCGGTATCCGCTCCCTGGAAACCATCGAACACTACGTCAAGGCGGGCGTGAGCTACGTGATCATCGGCACCAAGGCCGTGAAAGACCCGGCCTTCGTCGCCGAAGCCTGCCGCGCGTTTCCGGGCAAGGTCATCGTCGGCCTGGACGCCAAGGACGGTTTCGTCGCCACCGACGGCTGGGCTGAGATCAGCACCGTGCAGGTGATCGACCTGGCCAAGCAGTTCGAAGCCGACGGCGTGTCCGCCATCGTTTATACCGACATCGCCAAAGACGGCATGATGCAGGGCTGCAACGTACCGTTCACCGCTGCCCTGGCGGCCGCGACCAGGATTCCGGTGATCGCTTCCGGTGGTATTCACAACATGGGTGACATCAAGTCGCTGCTGGACGCCAAGGCGCCCGGCATCATCGGCGCCATCACCGGCCGCGCGATCTACGAAGGCACCCTGGACGTCGCCGAAGCCCAGGCTTACTGCGACGCCTACAACGGCTGAGGACTGACCATGGCGCTGGCCAAACGCATCATCCCTTGCCTGGACGTCGACAACGGTCGCGTGGTCAAGGGCGTCAAGTTCGAGAATATCCGCGATGCCGGTGACCCGGTGGAAATCGCCCGTCGCTACGATGAGCAAGGTGCCGATGAGATTACCTTTCTCGACATCACCGCCAGCGTCGACGGTCGCGACACCACGCTGCATACCGTGGAGCGCATGGCCAGCCAGGTCTTCATTCCGCTGACCGTGGGCGGTGGCGTGCGCACCGTGCAAGACATCCGCAACCTGCTCAATGCCGGCGCGGACAAGGTCTCGATCAACACGGCGGCGGTATTCAACCCGGAGTTTGTCGGCGAAGCCGCGCAGCACTTCGGCTCCCAATGCATCGTCGTTGCCATCGACGCCAAGAAGGTGTCCGGCCCGGGCGAAACCCCGCGCTGGGAGATCTTCACCCACGGCGGTCGCAAGCCGACCGGCCTGGACGCGGTGGAGTGGGCGATGAAGATGGAAGGTTTGGGCGCCGGTGAAATCCTGCTGACCAGCATGGACCAGGACGGCATGAAAAACGGCTTCGACCTGGGCGTGACCCGCGCCATCAGCGACGCGCTGGGCATCCCGGTGATCGCCTCCGGTGGCGTCGGCAACCTGCAGCACCTGGCCGACGGCGTGACCGAAGGCCATGCCAGCGCCGTACTGGCTGCGAGCATTTTCCACTTTGGCGAATACACCGTGCCCGAGGCCAAGGCCTACATGGCGGCACGCGGTATCGTCGTTCGCTAAACGCTGCTGGACACCATGGCAGGCGCGGGGCACTCTCTGCGCTTGCCATGGATTTCGGTAACCTTCATGTTCAAACACCTGCTGCTTGCCCTCGCCAGTACCTCCCTGCTTTTGGCGGGTTCAGCCCATGCCGAAGAACCGTCTGACGCCGCCCTGGTGTTGCTGACGGAAAACTTCCCGCCTTACAACATGGCGAAAAACGGCAAGAACTTCGCCAAGGAAGAGAACATCGAAGGCATCGCCGTGGACATCGTGCGCGAGACCTTCAAGCGCGCCGGCGTTTCCTACAACCTCACCCTGCGCTTCCCTTGGGAGCGAATCTATAAGCTCGCCTTGGAAAAACCGGGTTACGGCGTGTTCGTGATGGCCCGCCTGCCGGACCGTGAAGCCCTGTTCAAATGGGTCGGCCCCATTGGCCCGGACGATTGGGTGATGTTGGCCAAGGCCGACAGCAAGATCCAGCTGGCGGACCTGGAGCACGCCCGCCGCTACAAGATTGGCGCCTATAAAGGTGACGCTATCGCCGAGACCCTGGAAAAGCAGGGCCTCAACCCGATCGTCGCACTGCGCGACCAGGACAACGCGCAAAAGCTGGTGGACGGTCAGATCGACCTGTGGGCTACCGGTGATCCGGCAGGCCGTTACCTGGCCCGTCAGGTTGGGGTGACCGAACTGAAAACCGTGTTGCGTTTCAACAGTGCCCAGTTGTACCTCGCGCTGAACAAAGACGTGCCGGATGACCTGGTCGCGAAGCTGCAGGCGGCGCTCGATCAGTTACGGGGCGAGGGGGTTGTCGATCAGATCATGGCCCGTTACCTCTAGCTCCGGCACTGCCTGAGGCATCTCAATCGGTGGCGTTACCTCTTCGGGCATTGGCTCAACGTTGGAGGATTCGCTCATGTACACATGGTCGCCATTGGTGTAGCTGACGGTGCCTGATACCTGGCTGCCATCCTGACGCAGCAAGCGATACTCACTGTGCAGAAGGTAAGCCGCAACGGCTTTTTTCGGCGGCACGTACGTGATGATTTCCAGTGGCGCTGCATGGCTCCAGCCTTTTGCCGAGCGCAGTGTATGGGTGAACTCTCGACCCAGATGCGCCGAAAAACTCAATTCAAAGACATGCTCGCCAGCAGGCCATTCCTTGCCAAGTTCCACGCTGGTGTTGGCTGCCAATGCTTTTACATTCCCACCCAGCTCACCTTTGGTGGCTGTCCACATGAACGGCTGGCTGGTTGCATCGGTGTTATGCCCAAACCCTGCGAGCAAGTGCCGATCGATACGCTCCAGCCGATAACTCGGCGACGACTCGAGCTGTTCAATCGCGGTCAGCTCCGGGTCTTTTACGCAGAACCACGGCAGTTCGCACACTTGAGGCGCGTAGGTGCTTTCTTCCTGCGCAGGGCTTTCATGCCCGAGGAGCGCGGGCGGCGGTGGTAAGTCGCTGAGCTGCGCAGTGAGCGCCAGGCGCAGCGAATAGGCGGCAAGGCCCGTCTTGGCATAACTGTCTGTGCCGATGAATGTACCCGGCGCCAGGTAGAGTTCGCCGGTGGGGGCGTCAGGAAGGGCGGTCGACCAGAGGCTCAAGTCGTTGGTGGAACCGCTGCCTTTGTCGTTCCAGATCAGATCGCCTGCTTGAGCCGCTATCACCAGGTCTTCCCTGATACAACGCACGGCGTGACGTGAAGGCTTGTCGTAATCGACCCCGAACACCAGCCCCATCGCCACGTAGCCTTCGGGCGGCAGTGGGCGCCAGATGGACGCATTGTTTCGCGCACCGGTTCCCTCGTCATGCCATACCAGTTGGTAATCGACTGGCGGACGCAGGGCGGTGCCGTCGGTTTTGTTGGCATCGCTGACCAGCGCGACGACTTTGTTCTGATTGATATTGCGGTAATGACCGACCGCAACATCCCCCAGGGAGAAGAACGAGCTCAGCGCGTCGGATGTTGCGCTGGGCCGCCAAAGGCTGACGGCATTGTGCGCATTCGACCCTTTGTCATTCCACAGGGGCAGAAACTCGCTGGTGAAGCTGATGAGCAGGTCGTTGAATTGCAGAGGCTTCATGGAGGGCTCTCCAGTTGATTGAAGCCTCAACTATCGAGCAGGGCGGGTGTCGCCGAGTGGTATCTATCTACGCGCCGGAAGGTAGGTGCCGTTTTTTCCATGTGCCGCCATCGCCTGGTTGCTGCGCACGCTGATCATTAACTTGATGTCGATCCAGTCAACGCCCTGGTCCTTGAGTTTGGGCAGCTCACGCTCCAGCACTGCGAGGGTCTGGGGGTAGGGATGGCCGATCATGACGGCTGAACCCTGTTTGTGGGCCAGCTTGATCGCCGTCTGCAGTTGCGTGGTGATCGCTGCTTCCGTGCGTTCGTCATCCAGGAACACGTCCCGTGAGACGTGCGCCAGGCCAATTTTCTGGGCCTCGGCGGCCGCGACGGTCTGCGCGCTGGTACGGCTGTCGACAAAGAACTTGTTGCGCCGTTGCAGCTCGGCCATCAACCACGCCATCGCCTCGGGTTGCGCAGTCATGCGGCTGCCCATGTGGTTGTTGATGCCAGCGGTGTAGGGCACTGCCTTGAACGCGGCGTCCAGGCGTTTGCCAAGCTCTTCGATGGGCAGGTCGGGGTGCCAGGCGAACGGGCCGGTAGCCGGGTCCATGGGCATGTGCAGGATCACGATCTTGCCGGCTTTGTGCGCTTCGCGGGCAAATTCGGCGGCGTGGGGTGTGTCGGGCATGATCGCCGTGGTCACCGGCCCAGGCAGGGCCAGCACGCGCCGATCCCGGGGCAGGTTCTGCCCCAGGTCGTCGATGATCAGGGTGAGGTAGGCTTTGTGAGGCTCGCCGGCCGGGGTCGCATGGGCGACTCCGGCCAGGCTGCACAGCACAGCGATGATCAGGGCAAAACGCATATCAACGGCTGCGGGTGATGCTCAAGCCCTTGAGCAGGCTCAGCGCCTGGGCCAGTTGGTAGTCATCGTCCTGCGGCATCGGCTTGGCTTTGGTACCGCTGCCGGTCGGCTGGTCGGCGCCGCCGTTGCCATTGCCCAAGTGGCCTTGCAGGTCGGCTTCTTTGTAGAACTCGCTGTCGGCCTCGTTGGTGATCTTGGCCTTGCGCACTTCGATGTCCGGGACGATGCCCTGGGCCTGGATCGAGCGACCGTTCGGCGTGTAGTACAGCGCTGTGGTGATCTTCAGCGCGCGATCGTTGTTCAGCGGCAACACGGTTTGTACCGAGCCTTTACCGAAGCTGGTGGTGCCCATCAATACGCCGCGTTTCTGGTCTTGCAGAGCGCCGGCAACGATTTCCGAAGCCGAGGCGCTGCCGCCGTTGATCAGCACGGCCAGTGGCACGCCTTCACTGAGGTCATTGCCGGTGGCCGAGAAGCGCAGCTCGGAATTGGCGATACGGCCCTTGGTGTACACGATCAGGCCTTTGGTGATGAAGTGGTCGACCACTTCCACCGCGGCCTGCAGCACGCCGCCTGGGTTGTTACGCAGGTCGAGCACGATGCCGTTGAGCTTCTTGCCGTTGTCCTTGCGCAGCTTGGCCAGGGCCTTGGCCACTTCGTCGCCGGTCTTGACCTGGAACTGGGTGATGCGGATGTAGCCGTAGCCCGACTCCAGCAGCTGGCTCTTCACGCTCTTGACCGTGATGGTTGCGCGGGCAAGGGTCACGTCAAACGGGTTGCCGCCGTCGCGAACCAGGGTCAGGGTGATTTTCTGGCCGATCTTGCCGCGCATCTTGTCGACGGCTTCGGTCATGGTCTGGCCACGGGTCGGCTGGCCGTTGATCTTGACGATGAAGTCGCCGGCCTGGATGCCCGCCTTGGACGCCGGGGTGTCATCGATCGGCGAGACGACTTTGATGTTGCCGTCTTCGGAGCCCACTTCAATGCCCAGGCCGCCGAATTCGCCGCTGGTGCTTTCCTGCAGCTCGGCGAAGTCTTCAGGCCCCAAGTAGGCGGAGTGCGGGTCAAGGTTGCTGAGCATGCCCTTGATGGCGTTTTCCAGCAGGGTCTTGTCATCTACAGGGTCGACATAGGCTGCCTTGATCCGGTCCATGACCTCGGCGAAGGTGCGCAGCTCGTCCAGCGGCAGCGGCGCCTTGGTGGTCGCAGCCGTGGCGGCAGGCGCAGCCGGTGCGGCCTGGTCGGCGAAAGCCAGAGGCGCGCCGATCACGAGGGCGATCGTCAGGGCCAGCGAAGTGAGGCGGGACAAATGCAGCATGTCGAACGAACTCCTAATGTAGATGCGGCCCTATCCTTGGGAACGGCACCATTGTGCAGGATCGCTCGGGCGACCCTGCTGACGAATAGCGAAGTACAGCGCCGGGGTGTCCTGGCCACCACTGTTACCCACAGTGGAGATGGATTCACCGGCTTTTACAACATCACCTGCCGACTTGAGTAAAGTCTGATTGTGGCCGTAAAGGCTCAAATAGCCATTACCGTGGTCAAGAATCACCAACAAACCGGCCCCGCGCAGCCAATCGGCAAACACCACGCGCCCACCGTGCACCGCATGAACCTGGCTGCCGGCAGCGGCGCTGATCATCACGCCGTCCCACTTGGCTCGGGTGTCATCGCCACGGGTTTCACCAAAGCGTGCCAGTAATCGACCATCAACTGGCCATGGAAGTTTGCCGCGAGCTGAAGCAAAAGGGCCGCCGAAGGACTCGCCGCTGCTGGAAACCAGCGGGCCGGGCGCTGCATGTGCCGGTTTGCGGGGCGCCGGGGCGTCCGAGTTGGCTGCCAGCTCGGCCTCACGCTGGCGCTTTTTTTCGGCTTCCTGCTGGGCGATCAGCGCTTTTTGCCGCGCTTCTTCGGCCTCGCGTGCCTGGCGAGCCAGGGTTTCTTCGATGGTCTTGAGCACTTTGGCCAGGTCGGCCTGGTCTTGCTCGCGAGCCTGCAGCTTCGCGTCGCGGGCTTTTACGTCGTCGTTGAGCTTGGCCAAGGCCAGCTGGCGTTCCTTGCGCACTTTGTCGAGCTGATCGCGCTGGGTGTCGAGGGCGGTTTTCTGATCCAGCAGTTGCGACTGCTGGTCAGCGATTTCCTGCTCGACGTTGGCCAGTTGGCGCAGGGTTTCGTTAAAACCCTTCAATTGCGCCAGGCGTGCCTGGCTCAGGTAGTCGTAATAGGTGAGGGTACGGGCGAATTTTTCCGGGTTCTGCTGGTTGAGCAGCAGCTTGAGGTATTCCTGGCGGCCGCTCTGGTAGGCGGCGCGGGCCTGGATTGCGATCAGGCGTTGCTGTTCAACGCGTGCGCTCTGGAGTTTTTTTTTCTCAGCGTCGAGTCGCTCCAGTTCCGACTCGCTCTTCTTTAATTCTTTTTGTAGCTCCTGGACCTGCTTCTCCAGCTTGCCCATCTCGGTTTCCGTGCCGCGCAGGTCTTTCTGTACCCCGGATTTCTCTTCCTGGAGTTTGCCGAGCAGCTTTTTCAGCTCGGTAATGTCCTGACGCGTAGCGTCCAACTGTTGTTGGGTTTGTGCGCGCTCGTCGGCAAACGCCGGTTGGAGCAGGCAGACAAGAGCGAGGGTAATCAAGGCGCGAAGCATAGAGGCGGGCGACACCAGGGAAAGGGACGGCCTAGTATGCCCGCCAAGCGCGGCAAAAAAAATGCCCAATTCGGGCTGGGCCGCAAGATAGGTGCCGAACGGCGCTTACCCTCTGTAGGCGCTGGCTTGCCAGCGATGCGGACACCTCGGTGTTTCAGCGATACCGAGTTGATGCTATCGCAGGCAAACCAGCTCCCACAGGGGCTCGCGGCGCTTGTGAGGGTTAAACCAGGATCGAAGTGCCGGTCATCTCGGCCGGCTTCTCCAGGCCCATCAGCTTCAGCATGGTTGGCGCCACATCCGCCAGTACGCCGCCTTCACGCACTTTCAAATCACGCTTGCCGACATAGATGAACGGTACTGGCTCGGTGGTGTGAGCCGTGTGGGCCTGGCCGGTGGATTCGTCGGACATCTGTTCGCAGTTGCCGTGGTCGGCGGTGATCAGCGCTTCGCCGCCGACCTTTTCCAGGGCATCGACGATGCGGCCGACGCACGTGTCCAGGCATTCTACGGCCTTGACCGCAGCTTCAAGGTTGCCGCTATGGCCCACCATGTCGCCGTTGGCGTAGTTGACCACAATCACGTCATAACGCTGGTTGTCGATGGCGTCGACGATCTTGTCAGTCACTTCCGGCGCGCTCATTTCCGGCTGCAGGTCGTAGGTGGCGACTTTTGGCGACGGGATCAGGATGCGCTCTTCGCCCGGGAACGGTTCTTCGCGCCCGCCGGAGAAGAAAAAGGTCACGTGGGCGTATTTCTCGGTTTCGGCGATGCGCAGCTGGGTCTTGCCGTTTTTCGCCAGGTAGTCGCCCAGTACGTTTTCCAGACTGCCCGGGGCAAACGCCGACGGGGCCGGGATGTTGGCGGCGTATTGGGTGAGCATCACGAACTCGACTTTCGGCTGGCGCGAGCGCTCGAAGTCCTTGAAACCGTCATCGACAAACACATGGCTCAGCTCGCGGGCGCGGTCGGCGCGGAAGTTCATGAACACCACGGCGTCGCCATCTTCGACCTTTACCGGCTCGCCGATGGTGGTGGCTTTGACGAACTCATCGCTCTCGCCACGGGCGTAGGCAGCTTCCAGGCCTTGCTGGGCGGTGGCGGCGTTGAATTCGGCCTGGCCATCGACGATCAGGTTGTAGGCCTGGGACACGCGGTCCCAGCGGTTGTCGCGGTCCATGGCGAAGTAGCGGCCGACCAGGCTGGCGATGCGGCCTTTGCCCAGCGCGGCGAACGTGGCGTCCAGCAGTTCGATGGACGATTGCGCGCTTTTTGGCGGCGTGTCGCGACCGTCGAGGAAGGCGTGCAGGTAGATCTTGTCGGCGCCGCGCTTGAAGGCCAGTTCGGCCATGGCGACCAGGTGGTCCTGGTGGCTGTGAACGCCGCCGTCGGACAGCAGGCCCATGAAGTGCACGGCCTTGCCCGCTGCAACTGCTTTATCCACCGCCGCGCAGATGGTCGGGTTCTCGAAGAACTCGCCATCGCGGATCGCTTTGGTCACGCGTGTGAAGTCTTGGTATACCACTCGTCCGGCGCCGAGGTTCATGTGGCCGACTTCCGAGTTGCCCATCTGGCCGTCCGGCAGGCCTACGTCCATGCCCGAGCCGGAGATAAGGCCGTTGGGCACAGTGGCGGTCAGGCGGTCGAGTACCGGCTTCTTGGCTGCGTATACCGCGTTGTCGTGGTGGCTTTCACTGTGTCCGAAGCCATCGAGAATTATCAGGACCAAAGGTTTAGGCGTAGTAGTCATAGATCCTCTCGCGGCGGTAATAAAGGAAGACAATTGAAAAGGGAGTGGCAGTTTAAAGCGAAGTTCCGACGACGTCACCGCTTTACGGGGGTTGGCCCCCCCTGACGGCTGTGTATACTTACCGCCATTTTAACGCCCTGGAACCTCCTTGATGGTTGATCACCTGATTGCATTTGCCACTGCCCACTACCTGCTCGTGGGTGCCTTCGTCATCCTGCTGGCGCTGCTGATCGCTCATGAATTGAGCCGCGGTGGCCGCAGCCTGAGCACGGCGGAGCTGACCGCGCTGGTCAACAAGGATGAGGCCGTTGTCGTGGATATCCGTCCGGCCAAGGAATTCGCCACCGGCCATATCGTCGGTGCCCTGAACATTCCACAGGACAAGCTGATCGCGCGCCTGGCCGAGCTTGAAAAGCACAAGGCCAAGACCATCATCCTGGTCGATGCCCAAGGCCAGCACGCCGGCACCCACGCCCGCGAAATGCTCAAGACCGGTTTCACCGCCGCCAAACTGTCTGGTGGTATCAGCAGCTGGCGCGCCGATAACCTGCCGCTGGTGAAGTGATATGAGCCAGGTTGTCGTGTATTCCAGCGATTGGTGCCCTTACTGCATGCGGGCCAAGGCCCTGCTTGAGAAAAAGGGCGTTGCCTTCGAAGAGATCAAGGTCGATGGCAAACCCCAGGTGCGTGCCGAAATGGCCCAGAAGGCGGGGCGCACGTCCGTGCCGCAGATCTGGATTGGCGCCAGGCACATCGGTGGTTGCGACGACCTGTTCGCCCTGGAGCGCGCCGGTAAACTCGATGCGCTGCTGCTCGTCTGACTCCTAAACCCTAAAAGACCCCAAGATCAAGAAGGATCTGCGATGACTGACCAACAGAACACCGAAGCAGCAGAAGCTCAAGGCCCACAGTTTTCGCTGCAGCGGATCTACGTGCGTGACCTGTCGTTCGAAGCGCCGAAAAGCCCGGCGATCTTCCGTCAGGAATGGACCCCAAGCGTTGCGCTGGACCTGAACACCCGTCAGAAAGCCCTGGAAGGTGACTTCCATGAAGTCGTGCTGACCCTGTCGGTGACCGTCAAGAACGGCGAAGAAGTGGCCTTCATCGCTGAAGTGCAACAGGCTGGTATCTTCCTGATCCAGGGCCTGGACGAAGCGTCCATGAGCCACACCCTGGGCGCGTTCTGCCCGAACATCCTGTTCCCGTATGCCCGTGAGACCCTGGACAGCCTGGTCACCCGCGGCTCGTTCCCTGCGCTGATGCTGGCTCCGGTGAACTTCGATGCCCTGTACGCTCAAGAGCTGCAGCGCATGCAACAGGAAGGTTCCTCGACGGTTCAGTAAGCCGACGATGTAAAAAAGCGCCGTAACGGCGCTTTTTTTATGCCCTTGCAGGAGCCGGCTTGCCGGCGATGAGGCCCTTGAAATCGATGCACTATTCAAGGCCGCCATCGCCGGCAAGCCGGCTCCTACAAAGGGTGATGTGTGTTATTTGAAGCCCAGCTGGCGCCAGCCTTCGTAGACGGCAACCGCCACGGTGTTGGACAGGTTCAGGCTGCGGCAGCCCTCGCGCATCGGCAAGCGCAGGCGATGGCCGTCGGGCAGGGCGTCCAGTACCTCGGCCGGCAGGCCACGGCTTTCAGGCCCGAAGAGGAAGGCGTCGCCTTCGGCAAAGCTGACATCATGGAACGGCTGCGAGCCCTTGGTGGTGAACGCGAACAGCCGTGGCTGCCCCAGGCTTTCCAGGCAACTGGCCAGGTCGGCATGGCGCTGGAGGGTGGCGTACTCGTGGTAGTCCAGTCCGGCGCGGCGCAGGCGCTTGTCGTCCATGTCGAAGCCCAGGGGCTCGATCAAATGCAGGTGGCAGCCACTGTTGGCGCACAGCCTGATAACGTTGCCGGTGTTCGGTGGAATTTCTGGTTGAAAAAGGATGACGTGAAACATGCACGGCTCCGAAGGTAAAGATGCGCTGCATTCTACCCCTGAAGACGATCCAAGACCGAAGCTATTGCCGCGGGTGATGGGCTCTTTGGCGATTGTGGGGCTGATGATCGGCTTGATGATCGGCCGCCTGACCACGCCCGACCCCGTCGAACTGCAGCAGGTGGAGACGGCGGCGGATGGCGTGGTGGTGTGGTTCAACAGCGAACCCAAGCTGCACGGCGAGCATATCGACGGCACCGTGGCCTTGCTGTTCGACGCCCAGGGCAAGGCGGCCAGCGGGCAACTCAAGGTCAATGACAAGGATGTGAACTGGCGCGTGCGCAAGACCGATGGCGGCCTGCTGCTGAACCTGGTGGCGGCCCGGCCGTTGCGTGGAGAGTGGAGGGGGGAGAAGGTCGATGGCCGCTGGCGGCTGGAGATCCATCTCCAGGAGCAATAAAAGAGGGAATCCCCGGCCTGCCTGTACCAAGGTCCCCGAAACGGGCTGGGGCTATGGGCGCTGTGCCACATAAGCCCCGGGTGTAAAGAAGGGAGTTCCCGGCCTGCCTGTACCAGGGCTCCCAAAACGGGGTGAAGTCTTCAAGGCTTCGGTGTTAAAGAGGGAATCCCCGGCCTGCCTGTACCGAGGTTCCCCAAAGCGGTGTGGAGCGCGACGCGGTTCGCATCAAGCACCCCGGGTGTAAAGAGGGGATTCTCGGCCTGCCTGTACCAAGGTCCCCGAAACTGGGTTGTACAAGGGTTATTGCAGGGCGCGTGCCAGAGTGGCCAGGTTGTACCAAAAAATTTCTCCAGAAAGCGCAAAGCCCCGGAATACGGGGCTTTGGTGTTTTTGGTCTTTGGATTCTTTTCAGCAAGGCTGAAGTTTCAGGCATTGGATCCGTGCCCGATGCTAGTTCATGGTGCATTGAAGCGGTGCACGATATTCGGTCCAACACAAAACAACTGTGGGAGCTGGCTTGCCTGCGATGGCGGTGTTTCAGTCGACATATTCGGTGACTGACACACCGCCATCGCGGGCAAGCCCGGCTCCCACATTAGATTTTCAGCGATTCAGAAATGGGGTTCAGGCTTCATCGCCCTCGTCATCATCCCCACCATCCACCTTCATCCCCAATTCCTTGATCTTGCGCGTCAAGGTGTTGCGGCCCCAGCCCAGCAGCACGGCGGCGTCGCGGCGGCGACCTGCGGTGTGCTTGAGCGCAGTTTCGATCATGATCCGCTCGAACGCCGGTACGGCGCTGTCCAGCAGGTTCGACTGGCCGCGTGCCAGGGCCTGGTCGGCCCATTGGCGCAGGGCCTGCTCCCAGTTGGTCACCGGTGCCGAATCCTGCGGCAGGCTCAACAGCTCGGGCGGCAGGTCACTGATGTGCACTTCGCGTCCGGACGCCATCACCGTGATCCAGCGGCAAGTGTTCTCCAGCTGGCGCACGTTGCCCGGCCATGGCAGGTTCTTCAGGTACTCCTCGGTCTCGCTTTTCAGCAGCTTCGGCTCCACGGCCAGCTCCTGGGCGGCGCGGCTGAGGAAGTGGCGGGCGAGGGTCGGGATGTCTTCGCGACGGTCCGACATGCGCGGAATATGGATGCGGATCACGTTGAGGCGGTGGAACAAGTCCTCACGGAACTTGCCGGCGTGCACCAGGGTTTCCAGGTTCTGGTGGGTCGCGGCGATGATGCGCACGTCCACCTTGACTGGCGTGTGCCCGCCCACGCGATAGAACTCGCCGTCGGCCAGTACACGCAGCAGGCGCGTCTGGGTGTCGGCAGGCATGTCGCCGATTTCGTCGAGGAACAAGGTGCCGCCATCGGCCTGTTCAAAACGGCCGCGACGCAGGTTGGCCGCGCCGGTGAAGGCGCCTTTTTCATGGCCGAACAGCTCGGACTCCATCAAGTCCTTGGGAATGGCCGCCATGTTCAGCGCGATGAACGGCGAGGCCGCCCGTGGGCTGTGGCGGTGCAGGGCGTGGGCCACCAGTTCTTTACCGGTGCCCGACTCGCCGTTGATCAGCACGGTGATGTTGGAGTGGCTCAAACGCCCAATGGCGCGAAACACTTCCTGCATCGCCGGCGCTTCACCGATGATTTCCGGGGTGCGGGTCAGGGTGGGTGGGGCTTCCTGGCTCTGCTGTTCCTGGGCGTGCTGGTTGGCGCGCTTGACCAGCGCCACCGCCTCGTCCACGTCGAACGGCTTGGGCAGGTATTCAAAGGCGCCGCCCTGGTAGGACGCGACAGCGCTGTCCAGGTCCGAGTGCGCGGTCATGATGATCACCGGCAGGCGCGGGTGCTGCTCGCGAATGCGGGCCAGCAAGTCCAGGCCACTGGCGCCGGGCATGCGGATATCCGAGATGATCACATCCGGCTGCTGACGGGCCAGGCGGCTCATCACCCCATCGGCGCTGTCGAAGCTCTGGGTGGTCATGCCTTCCTGTTGCAAGGCCTTCTCGAGGACCCAGCGGATAGAACGGTCGTCATCGACGATCCAGACAGTTTCACTACGGCTCATGTCGATGGGGCTCCTTGTTCCAGAGGCAGAAAGATCGAGAAAGTGGTGTGGCCAGGATGGCTCTCACATTCGATCAGACCCTGGTGCTGGCTGATGATGTTCTGGGTAATGGCCAGGCCCAGCCCGGTGCCATCCGGGCGGCCGCTGACCATGGGAAAGAAGATGGTTTCCTGAAGTTCCGCAGGAATGCCCGGGCCGTTGTCGATGATCTCGACCTTGGTCACCAGGCGATGGCGCACATGGCCGATGGTGAACTGGCGCAGGGCGCGGGTGCGCAGGCTGATGCGGCCCAGGCGCAGCTCGTTCTGGCTGCTGATGGCCTGCATGGCGTTGCGCACGATGTTGAGCACCGCCTGGATCATCTGTTCGCGGTCGATCAAGACGTCGGGAATGCTCGGGTCATAGTCGCGCACCAAGGTGATGCAGCCCTGGCTTTCGGCCTCGACCAATTGGCAGACGCGCTCCAGCACCTCGTGCACGTTGGTCATCGCCAGCGACGGCAACTTGTTGGAACCGAGCATGCGGTCCACCAGGTTACGCAGGCGGTCGGCTTCTTCGATGATGACGTTGGTGTAGTCCTTGAGATTCTCGTCGGGCAGCTCGCGGGCCAGCAATTGCGCCGCGCCGCGAATCCCGCCCAGGGGGTTCTTGATCTCATGGGCCAGGCCGCGCACCAGCATCTTGCTGGTTTCCTGCTTGGACAGCTGGGCTTCTTCCTTGGTGATACGCAGCAGGCGGTCGCGGGGGTGTACCTCAAGCAGCAGCAGGGTCGCGCCGTTGCTCAGGATCGGGGTCACGGCGTAGTCGACGGTCAGGGTCTGGCCGGTGAGCGCCGTGAGCATCGCCTCACGCTTGGTAAAGGGGTGTGCCTGCTCCACTGCCTGGCGCAACGAGCTCAGGGCTTCGGCCGACTCGGTGAACAATTCGCTGATGAACTGCCCATGGCTGCGCTGGCCGCTGATGGCCAGGAGCATCTCCGCCGCCGGGTTCATGTACTCAAGACGCAGGTCGTCATTGAGCAGGATGGTCGCGGTGGTCAGGTTGTCGAGTAGCAAACGGTGCAGTGCATCGCTGATGGTCATCAGGACCTCTTTTGGAGCAAGGCGCGGGCTTCGGGCACACGCTGATACAAGGAAAATGCAAAAACCAAACCAAGGCTCCGAAAAGAAGCGCGAAACCCCTGAAATGGGGGTTTTAGGCGCGAAACTGTGGCGTTCTGCCAGCTTGCTCGGGAAGTTTCGAACCAAAATGGGCTGAGTCCATGGGAAGGGTGCAGCCTATTGCACCAATATAGTGCGGTTTTGTGAAGGTTGTTCAGGAAGTGAAGGTTGGCGATGAGTTGACCGCGAGACTGGGTAAGTGTGGGAGCTGGCTTGCCTGCGATAGCGGTCTTGAATGTACCGACGCTATCGCAGGCAAGCCAGCTCCCACATTTTGATGGGGTTTGCAGGTTCTAGCCTTTGTGGATGCACAGCTCGGCAGTGGCGCGGATCATCGCCAGTTGTTGCATCGGCTCGTTCAGCGGCTCGTGGACGGCCTGTGCCAACCACTGCGGGCACTGAGGGTCGGTGCGTTGCGGGGTGAAGTCCGCCAGTTGCTGGAGCAGGCGTTTCTGCAATTCGTCGAGGCGGGGGCGAATCTGCTTCACCAGGTCCGGGCGTGGGTCGTCGGGCGCCTTGCCCTGGAACTGCCAGTCGGACAGCAGGGTGTATTGCACCAGTTTGTTGGCCTCGATCTGCGCCGAAAAGAATTGCTCGGCAGCAGCAGGGCTCAGTTTGTAGCCGGGCGCTTGGGCGGCAACGCTGGCGATCACCTCTTGTTCGCGCGTCTTGTCCTCCACAGGCTTGTGGCTGTCCCATTTGCTCAGGGCGACCTGTTCGGCGATCTGCAGGCGTTCGGCGATGCTGTTGAGCAGGGGTTCCAGCGTAGGCGGCGCAGCCTGGGCACTGGCGCTCGCGAATAACAGGGCAACTAAGAGTCGACGTTTCAACGGTGATCTCCTGATGGGAGGGCGTCAGCCCTCTTTTATAGTGTTCAAAAAGCCTGGGCAAAAAAAAGACCTCCCGAAGGAGGCCTTTCTTGTCACGCTACGTCAAGTAGCGCTACTGGATTAGCAGCTGTAGTACAGCTCGTATTCCAGTGGGTGTACGAAGGTGCGTACTTTGATTTCTTCTTCGCTTTTCAGCTCGATGTAGGCATCGATGAAGTCGTCGCTGAATACGCCGCCTTTGGTCAGGAACGCACGGCCCTTGTCCAGCTCTTCCAGGGCTTCTTTCAGGCTGCCGCACACTTGTGGGATCTCTTTGGCCTCTTCAGGCGGCAGGTCGTACAAGTTTTTGTCGGCGGCATCGCCAGGGTGGATCTTGTTCTGGATACCGTCCAGGCCCGCCATTACCAGGGCAGCGAAGGCCAGGTATGGGTTGGCTGCTGGATCCGGGAAGCGGGCTTCGATACGGCGAGCGCGAGGGCTGGACACGTAAGGAATACGGATCGAGGCGGAACGGTTGCGAGCCGAGTAGGCCAACATTACCGGCGCTTCGAAACCTGGGACCAGACGCTTGTAGGAGTTGGTCGACGGGTTGGTGAAGCCGTTCAGGGCCTTACCGTGCTTGATGATACCGCCGATGAAGTACAGGGCGGTGTCGGACAGGCCGGCATAACCTTCGCCAGCGAAGGTGTTCTTGCCTTCTTTGGCGATGGACAGGTGAACGTGCATACCCGAACCGTTATCGCCGTACAGAGGCTTAGGCATGAAGGTAGCGGTACGGCCGTAGGCATCAGCCACGTTGTGTACGCAGTACTTCAGGGTCTGAACTTCGTCAGCCTTGGCAACCAGGGTGTTGAACTTCACGCCGATTTCGTTCTGGCCGGCAGTCGCCACTTCGTGGTGGTGAACTTCGATGACCAGGCCCATTTCTTCCATGGCGTTGCACATGGAGGTACGGATTTCGTGGTCGTGGTCGAACGGCGGAACTGGGAAGTAGCCACCTTTGATACCTGGACGGTGGCCTTTGTTGCCGCCTTCCACGTCCTGGTCGGACATCCACGAACCTTGCTCGGAGAAGATCTTGAACATGGAACCGGAGATGTCGGACTTGAACTTGACCGAATCAAAGATGAAGAATTCTGGCTCTGGGCCTACGAATACGGTGTCGCCAATACCGGTCGACTTCAGGTATTCCTCGGCACGCTTGGCGATCGCACGTGGGTCGCGGTCGTAGCCTTGCATGGTCGAAGGCTCGATCACGTCGCAGACGATGATCAGGGTTGGGTCTTCGGTGAACGGGTCGAGAACGGCAGTGCTGTCGTCCGGCATCAGGATCATGTCGGAAGCTTCAATGCCTTTCCAGCCAGCGATGGAGGAACCGTCGAACATTTTGCCTTCTTCGAAGAAAGCATCATCCAGCGCGTCGCGAGCCGGCATGGTCACGTGGTGCTGAGTACCTTTGGTGTCCGTGAAGCGCAGATCAATCCATTTAACGTCATGATCTTTGATGAGTTGAACCGACTTCGACATGGTGTCCTCCGGGTGGCTTCGGGCTGGGGTAGTGGAGTTAGCCCTTAGAATGTGGGTGATGCCGGCGCGGATACTCCGCCAAGGCAACCTGCCTCACAAGAGAGCAAATTGCATGCCAGTGCGCCAACATGGCCTTTTTGCCTCAAAATGGCCCCTATAACGGTGCAATCCGCTGAAACGGAAAAAATAACGCACTGCAATGTAGCGTTAATTCTCGTAAATGACCCGTTTTGGTGCGCGAAGCGTGTTGTGCATATTAACTGGTTAAACCTTGAGCGATTTCCGCTATAATCCGCGCCCCCCTTTTTCAGCAGGCCCGGCGCGCGCTGTTTCCATGAAATTAATCGTTAAAGTCTTCCCCGAGATCACCATCAAGAGCCGACCGGTACGGACGCGTTTCATCCGTCAATTGGCCAAGAACATCCGTGCCGTGCTCCGAGACCTGGACCCGGCTGTGGTGGTGAACGGCGTGTGGGACAACCTCGAGCTGGAAACCCGCATCACCGACGCCAAAGCCTTGAAGGACATGACCGAGCGCCTGAGCTGCATGCCGGGCATCGCGCATTTCCTGCAGGTGGATGAGTACCCGCTGGGCGACTTCGACGACATCACCGAGAAGTGCAAGCAGCACTACGGCGATTCGCTGACCGGCAAGATCTTTTCGGTGCGCTGCAAGCGTGCCGGCAAGCACCCGTTCAGCTCCATGGACGTCGAGAAATACGTCGGCAGCAAGCTGCGTCGCGAGTGCGGCGCGGCAGGAATCTCGCTGAAAACACCGGAAATCGAAGTCCGTATCGAAATTCGCGACCAACGGTTGTTTGTGATCCACAGCCAGCACAACAGCATCGGCGGCTACCCGCTGGGCGCCCTGGAACAGACCCTGGTCCTCATGTCCGGCGGTTTCGATTCCACGGTGGCGGCCTACCAGATCATGCGCCGTGGCCTGATGAGCCACTTCTGCTTCTTTAATCTGGGCGGGCGTGCACACGAATTGGGCGTGATGGAAGTTGCGCACTTTATCTGGAAGAAATACGGCAGCTCCCAACGCGTGCTATTTGTGAGCGTACCGTTCGAGGAAGTGCTGGGAGAAATTCTCGGTAAAGTCGATAACGGTCATATGGGCGTAGTATTGAAGCGTATGATGTTGCGCGCGGCGTCGAGCATTGCCGACCGCCTGCACATTGATGCGCTGGTGACCGGTGAAGCGATCTCCCAGGTGTCCAGCCAGACGCTGCCCAACCTGTCGATCATCGATTGCGTCACCGAGAAGCTGGTATTGCGCCCGCTGATCGCCAGCCACAAGCAGGACATCATCGACCTGGCAGAAGAAATCGGCACCGCCGACTTTGCCAAGCACATGCCTGAGTACTGCGGGGTCATTTCGGTGAACCCCAAGACCCATGCCAAGCGTTACCGTGTGGAGCATGAAGAGAAAGAATTCGACATGGCGATCCTGGAGCGTGCGCTCGAGAACGCCAAGCTGGTCCCGATCGATCGCGTGATCGACGAGTTGGGCCAGGATGTGAAGATCGAAGAAGTCAGCGAAGCCCTGGCCGGCCAGATCGTCATCGACATCCGTCACCCGGATGCCGCTGAAGATGAGCCACTGGAAATCGCTGGCATCGACGTGCAAACGCTGCCGTTCTACGCACTGAACGCGCGTTTCAAGGAACTGGATAACAGCCGTCAGTACCTGCTGTATTGCGACAAAGGCGTGATGAGTCGCCTGCATGCCCACCATTTGCTCAGTGAGGGGCATGCCAATGTGCGCGTTTATCGACCGAGCTAAGAGCCCGGGGCTGTTTGCCTGTGGCCTGCGTCACCGGCCCCCCGACTCTGCCGTCAAGCTGTAACGGCAAGGCCTGACTCTACTGTTAATCGCTGCCACGACCTGTCAGCACACCGAATCCTCTGATCGAGATACACAAGTGATCGAAAATCTACGTAACATCGCCATCATTGCTCACGTTGACCATGGTAAAACCACCCTGGTAGACAAACTCCTGCGTCAATCCGGCACCCTGGAGCGCAACGAGCTCAACGACGAGCGCGTGATGGACTCCAACGACCAGGAAAAAGAGCGCGGTATTACCATCCTGGCAAAAAACACCGCCATCAACTGGAACGGCTACCACATCAACATCGTGGACACCCCGGGCCACGCCGACTTCGGCGGCGAAGTAGAACGCGTAATGTCGATGGTTGACTCCGTTCTGCTGCTGGTTGATGCCCAGGACGGCCCTATGCCGCAAACCCGTTTTGTGACCAAGAAGGCGTTCGAAGCCGGCCTGCGTCCGATCGTGTGCATCAACAAGGTTGACCGTCCAGGCGCGCGTCCGGACTGGGTTCTGGACCAGATCTTCGACCTGTTCGACAACCTGGGTGCCACCGAAGAACAGCTGGACTTCAAAGTCGTCTACGCCTCGGCCCTGAACGGTATTGCCGGTCTGGACCACACCGACATGGCTGAAGACATGACCCCGCTGTACCAGTCGATCGTCGACAACGTACCAGCACCGGCTGTTGACCGTGACGGCGCGTTCCAGATGCAGATCTCCGCTCTGGACTACAACAGCTTCCTGGGTGTTATCGGCGTTGGCCGTATCGCTCGTGGTCGCGTCAAGCCGAACACCCCGGTTGTCGCTATCGGCGCCGACGGCAAGAAGCGCAACGGTCGTATCCTGAAGCTGATGGGTCACCACGGTCTGCACCGTGTAGACGTTGAAGAAGCCGCTGCCGGCGACATCGTGTGCATCAGCGGTATGGACTCGCTGTTCATCTCCGACACCCTGTGCCACCCGGACACCGTCGAGGCGATGAAGCCTCTGACCGTTGACGAGCCAACCGTTTCCATGACCTTCCAGGTAAACGACTCGCCTTTCTGCGGTAAAGAAGGCAAGTTCGTGACCTCCCGTAACATCAAGGAGCGTCTGGACAAAGAGCTGCTGTACAACGTTGCTCTGCGCGTTGAAGAAGGCGACTCGGCTGACAAGTTCAAGGTTTCCGGCCGTGGTGAGCTGCACCTCTCGGTACTGATCGAAACCATGCGTCGCGAAGGCTTCGAAATGGGCGTTGGTCGTCCGGAAGTGATCATCCGTCAGGTTGACGGCGTGAAGCAGGAACCGTTCGAAAACGTCACCATCGACACCCCGGAAGAATCCCAGGGCAAGGTGATGGAAGAAATGGGTCTGCGTAAAGGCGACCTGACCAACATGGTGCCGGATGGCAAAGGCCGTGTACGTCTGGAATACAACATCCCTGCTCGTGGTCTGATCGGTTTCCGTAACCAGTTCCTGACCCTGACCAACGGTGCTGGCATCCTGACCTCGATCTTCGATCGCTACGACACCATGAAGTCCGGCGACATGTCCGGCCGTCAGAACGGTGTTCTGGTATCGGTAGAAACCGGCAAGGCACTGACCTACTCCCTGGAAACCCTCCAGGCGCGTGGCAAGCTGTTCGTTGAACACGGTCAAGAGATCTACAACGGTCAGATCGTTGGTCTGAACAGCCGTGACAACGACATGGGCGTCAACCCAACCAAAGGCAAGAAGCTCGACAACATGCGTGCTTCGGGTAAAGACGAAACCATCGCCCTGGTTCCACCTGTTCGCTTCACCCTGGAACAGGCTCTGGAATTCATCCAGGACGACGAGCTGTGCGAAGTGACACCTAAGTCGATCCGCCTGCGTAAGAAGATCCTGGACGAAGGCGAGCGTACCCGCGCTGCCAAGAAAGCCAAGAACTGAGTTAACTCAGGCTGAATGAAAAACGCCCCCGGTCGAAAGGCCGGGGGCGTTTTTTTATGCCTGTGATGAGTGTGTTGTTTGTACCGGCCTCATCGCGGGCAAGCCCGCTCCCACAGGGGAATGCATTCCAAGTGTGGGAGCTGGCTTGCCTGCGATGGGGGCCGCACAGTCGCCAAAGACGTTGGATCAGAATTTATCGAGTGTGCGCAAATTGGTCTCGCGCACCACTTCTTTCGGCTTGTACGCGCAATACCCCGGGCGTGGCCCGATTTTCGGGTGGTTGCGGCACGTGTCCGGGCGCTTGTCATAAATAGTGCAGAAGCGCGTCTTACGATCCAGGTACAGGCAATCGTTGTTGCTCATGCGCTGCAGGGTAAAGATCTCGGACTTGGAATTGAAACGCTCGACGATGCCTTCCTTCTGCAAACGCTTGGCGATGTTCTTCGGCGGGTCGCCACGCTCGAACTCATCGACGATGCCAATGCGGATCAGGTCTTTGATCTTCACTTCCACCGGCAGCGTGCAGCAGCTGGACACGCAGCCCCCACACATGTGGGCGGAGTATTTCTGCCAAGTCTCGAGACGGTCGAGTTCCGCGGCGGCGATCAGTTGAGGCTTCATCAGGGTTCCAAGGTGGGGCGTTATCCGGGCGCGCGATCATACCGGGATTGGTGGTTTTTTGAACAATATTTTGCGGATTTCCGCTGCAAGGCGGCGCGAACGGTGATCGGGCACGAGCCCTGCATCTAAAACCCCAAAGGTAAATGCGTTAAAAAAGTGCCGAACCAGAGCGTCTACCGTCTGTCAGACCGACTAGGCTCTAGCCACTCCTTCTATCTCGCCCGAGGTCGCACCGATGTCTCAGGAACCGCTTGCACGAGAAGCAGAGGTAGCCGCATTTCGCGATGCCGTCTTGACCAAACTCACCTACGCGGTGGGCAAGGACCCGGATCACGCCTTCGACCACGACTGGTTCGAAGCCATTGCCCTGGCCGCGCGCGACCAGATGGTCGACCACTGGATGAACCACACGCGGCATATCTACCGTAAAGGGCAGAAGCGGGTTTATTACCTTTCCCTGGAATTTCTTATCGGCCGCCTGCTCTATGACAGCCTGAGCAACCTGGGTGTGCTGGAAATCGCGCGCGACGCCCTGTCCGAGCTGGGCGTGGACCTGGAGCGCATCCGCTTGCTGGAGCCCGACGCGGCGCTTGGCAACGGTGGCCTTGGCCGCCTGGCGGCGTGCTTCATGGAAAGCATGTCGACCCTGGGCATTGCCGGCCACGGCTATGGCATTCGCTATGAGCATGGTTTGTTCCGCCAGGCGATTGTCGATGGCTGGCAACAGGAGCAGACCGAGCGCTGGCTGGATTTCGGCAACCCGTGGGAGTTCGAGCGGGCCGAGGTGATCTACCCGATCGGCTTTGGCGGCAGTGTCGAGACCAAGGCCGACGCCTCGGGCAAGATGATCCAGGTGTGGACGCCCAACGAGACCGTGCGCGCCGTTGCCTACGACACCCCGGTGGTCGGTTGGCGCGGCGCCAGCGTCAACACCTTGCGCCTGTGGCGTGCCCGTGCCGTGGAAGACCTGCACCTGGAGCGCTTCAACGCCGGTGACCACCTGGGCGCCGTCGCCGAAGTGGCCCGCGCCGAAAGCATCTCCCGGGTGCTTTACCCGGCCGACAGCACCGAAGCAGGGCAGGAACTGCGCCTGCGCCAGGAGTACTTCTTCGTCGCCGCCTCCCTGCAAGACCTGCTGCGCCGCCACAAAAATATGCACGGTTCGGTGCTGAGCCTGGGCGAGCACGCCGCGATCCAGCTCAACGACACCCACCCGTCCATTGCCGTGGCCGAGTTGATGCGCCAGCTGGTCGACTTGCACGACATCCCGTGGGAAGCCGCGTGGGATGTCACCGTTGAAACCCTGTCCTACACCAACCACACGCTGCTGCCCGAAGCCCTGGAAACCTGGCCGGTCGGCTTGATGGAGCGCATGTTGCCCCGGCACATGCAGATCATTTACCTGATCAACGCCCAGCACATCGACTCGCTGCGCGCCAAGGGCATCCACGACTTTGACGTGCTGCGCGCCGTGTCGCTGATCGAAGAAGACAACGGCCGTCGCGTGCGCATGGGCAATCTGGCGTTTCTTGGCTCCCATAGCGTCAACGGCGTATCTGGGTTGCACACCCAGTTGATGCGCAGCACGGTGTTCTCCGAACTGCACAAGCTGTACCCGGAGCGCATCAACAACAAAACCAACGGCATCACCTTCCGCCGTTGGCTGTACCAGGCCAACCCCAAGCTCACCGACATGCTGGTGGAAGCGTTGGGCCCGGATATCCTCGACAAACCCGAGCAGCGCCTGGTGGAGCTGGAACCGTTCGCCGAAAAGCAGGCGTTCCGCAAAGCTTTCGCCGAGCAACGCCTGCACAGCAAGCGTGCCCTGGCGGACATCATCCACGAGCGTTTGGGCATTTCCGTCAATCCGGCGGCGATGTTCGACGTGCAGGTCAAGCGTATCCACGAGTACAAACGCCAACTGCTCAACCTGCTGCACACCGTGGCGCTGTACCAGGCGATCCGCGCCGAGCCCGGCACCGACTGGGTGCCACGGGTGAAGATTTTTGCCGGCAAGGCTGCGGCCAGTTATCACCAGGCCAAGTTGATCATCAAGCTGACCAACGACATCGCCCGCACCGTCAACAACGACCCGACCGTGCGCGGGTTGCTCAAGGTGGTGTTCCTGCCCAACTACAACGTCAGCCTGGCGGAAAGCATCATCCCTGCCGCCGACTTGTCGGAGCAGATCTCCACCGCAGGCTTTGAGGCCTCGGGCACCAGCAACATGAAGTTCGGCCTCAACGGCGCGCTGACCATCGGCACCATGGACGGCGCCAACGTGGAGATGCACGAGCGCGTCGGTGCCGAGCACATGTTCATCTTCGGCCTGAGCGCCCAGCAGGTGGAGGCGCGCAAACATGCCGGCGAGTTTAACGCCGGGCCGGACATCGCCGCCTCCCATCGCCTCAATGATGTGCTGCAGGCGATTCGGGGTGGAGTGTTCTCGCCGGATGATCCGGGCCGCTACGTGGGCTTGATCGACGGGCTGATCGACTACGACCGCTTCCTGGTGTGTGCCGACTTCGATTCTTATTGGGACGCCCAGGCACGGGTCGAGGCGCATTGGCACGACTCCAAAGCCTGGTGGCGTTCGGCGGTGTTGAATACGGCGCGGATGGGCTGGTTCAGCTCGGACCGCACGATCCGCGAATACGCAACCGAGATCTGGAAAGCCCTCGACTAACCACCGAGTCCCCTGTGGGAGCGGGCTTGCCCGCGATAGCGCAGTGTCAGTTTGCAGATTTGTCGACTGGCACACCGCAATCGCGGGCAAGCCCGCTCCCACATTGGTCTTGCGTCGATATACTAGGCCTCGGTTTGCTTAGGGATATCGACCATGCAATGGATTTTCATGCTGATTGGCCTGGCACTCGGCTGGACACTCGATGAGTCGTTCACCGATGCCGGTTTTGGTGCGCTGCTGGGGTTGGGGATCGGCCAGGCGATTCGCCTGTCGATGCTGTCGTCCCAGGCAGACCAGCAGGCACGTCAGTTGGAAACCACGCAGAAGGCGCTGATCGCATTGGGCGAACGCCTGCGGCAACTGGAAGTGCCTGCCACGGCGAGCAGCAGTGCTGCCGAGCCCGTCGCCCCTGAACCCGAACCCCAACCCACCCCTGTCGCCGAGGCGCCCGAGCTTGTCTGGGAATTGCCGGCCGAACTGGCGCCCGTGGCCATGGCGGCCGAGCCCAGCCAACCGCTGCCGGATGACGTCTGGGCACCCGCTCCCGCTCCACGCCCTGCAGAGCCCGTGACCCCCCGTGGCCCCAACCTGATCGAACGCGCCATCAGCGGTGCGCGCAATTGGCTGTTCGGTGGCAACACCGTGCTGCGGGTTGGCGTGGTGCTGTTGTTCCTCGGCCTGGCCTTCCTGCTGCGCTACGCCACCGAAGGCATGGTGGTGCCGATCGAGTTGCGCTATGCCGGTGTTGCCGCAGCTGCCGTTGGCCTGCTGGGCCTGGGCTGGTGGCTGCGCCTGCGCAACAGCAATTACGGGTTGATGCTGCAAGGCACCGGGATCGCGGTGCTGTACCTGACGGTGTTTGCCGCGATGCGCTTGCACCCGCTCATCGACCCGGGCGCCGCGCTGGGCCTACTGGTGGCGGTGACGGTGTTCTCGGCGATCCTGGCGATTACCCAGGACGCGCTGGGCCTGGCCTGCGCGGCGGCGCTGGGCGGGTTTGCGGCGCCAATCCTCACCTCTACCGGCGCCGGCAACCATGTGGCGCTGTTCAGCTATTTCGCGTTGCTCAATGCCGGCATCCTGGCCATCGCCTGGTTCAAGGCCTGGCGCCTGCTCAACCTGATCGGCTTTGTCGGCACCTTCGGCATCGGCTTCGCGTGGGGTATGCGTTCCTACACGCCGGAACTGTTGTGGAGCACCGAACCGTTCCTGATCCTGTTTTTCCTGATGTACCTGGCCATCGGCCTGCTGTTCGCCCGGCGTAAGTTGCTGGAGATGAGCGACGCCCCCGAGGACGACAGCCGTGGCGCCGTGCTGCGCTGGTCGGCGGCCAAGGGTGACTATGTGGACGGCAGCCTGTTGTTTGGCCCGCCGCTGGTGGGCTTTGGCTTGCAGTTTGCGCTGGTGCAGCACCTGGAATTCGCGGCGGCGTTCAGTGCCCTCGGCCTGGGCATTATCTACATGGCCCTGGCTCGCATGCTCAGTGGCGGGCGCGCCTTGCTGCTGGCGGAGACCTGCCTGGCTCTGGGCGTGATCTTCGCCAGCCTGGCGATTCCCCTGGGCCTGGATGCGCGCTGGACCGCTGCAGCGTGGGCCGTGGAAGGCGCCGGGATTCTCTGGCTCGGTGTGCGCCAGCAACGGCCGTTGGCACGGGCCTTCGGCTTGCTGCTGCAACTGGGCTCTGCTGTCGCCTTCCTCAGCGAGTTGCGCATGGGTGAGCACAGCCTGCTCGACGGCGCGCCGTTGGGCACGTTGCTGCTGGGCGCGGCGCTGCTGTTCAGTTTTGATCAACTGCGCAAAGCCTCTACCGAGCAGGCGTCGGGGTGGGAGCGCAAAGGCTTGCCGGTGCTGGCGAGCCTGGGCTTGGGTTTCCTTTACCTGCTGGCGCCGTTGCTGTTGCAAACCCAAGGCACGGCCATCAGTTGGGCGCTCGCCGGCCTGGTGACATTGTTTGTCGGCCTGCGCATCGGCTCGCGCACCTTCCTGTTCACCGCGTTTGCCGTGCAGTTGCTGGGCGGCGCGTTGTTCCTGTTGCGCTTGCAGGGTGGCGATGGCGCTGCTGTGTTCAGCGCGGGTTGGGGCGGTTTGCTGACGGCATCGCTGATCGGCCTGGCCTTGGTCGGCGGCATGCTGCTGGCGGCGCGTAACGACATGGTACGCGGCGATGTGCGCTTGCTGCGCGGGCTGTCGGTGGTGCTGCTGGCGGGGCTGGTGCTGATCAACCTCGCGGTGCTGTTCGTGCTGCCGTGGGAAAGCGCCAGCGGTGTGTGGGCGGCCAGTGGGTTGTTGATCATCTGGCTGAGCCTGTACCTGCAACAGCGCGTAAGCTTTGTGTTCGGCTTGCTGCTGCAAGTGGTCGGCGGTGCTTCGTTCCTGCTTTCGGTGCCGCAACTGCTGGGGCCGCTGACGAGCGAAGGATTGCGCCCGCTGGCCCACAGCGGTTTCTGGACGCCGATGGTGCTGGGCCTGGCGGCGCTCGTGGGGGCCTGGCGCCTGCAACGCGAACCCCATGCGCCGGTGTTTGACGTACTGAAACTGCAACGGCTGTCTGACTTGCTGCTGGTGTGGGGCGCGGGCTGGTGGACACTGGCGCTGACCGGCGAAGTGCTGCGGTTTGTCCCGCTGGAACTGCAAGGCGCGTTCTTGCTGGGCATCGCCGCGATCAGCGTGGCGATCTGGGCAGTGCTGGCCGAGCGTCTGCGCTGGGCGTCGCTGGGCATGCTGTGCACGTTGCTGATGCCGGCTGCCGGCGTGGTGTTGCTGGTGTCTGCCCATGCCTACTATCACCCGGCTGCGCAGTTCGGCTGGCTGGCTTGGTTCGCCGTATTTGTGGTGCATTTCATTTCGCTGCGGCGCCTGGCGGCCATCGTGCCAGGCAAGGTGCTGAGCGTGGCCCATGTGGTGGGCTGCTGGATGCTCATCGGCGTGCTGGCGCTGGAGCTGCGTTACGGTCTGCTGTCTCTGTCGGCCGAATACAACGCCTGGCGCTGGTTGGGTTGGGCAATTTTGCCAAGCCTGTACCTGGTACTGGCGGCCGCACCACGCAGTTGGCCGTGGCCGGTGTCGGCCTACCCGCATGAATACCGTGTGCTGGCGGCATTGCCGCTGGCGGTGCTGATGCTCGGCTGGTTCTGGCTGGCAAACACCTTCAGCGATGGCGTGGCCAAGCCGCTGCCCTATGTGCCGTTGCTCAACCCGCTGGACCTGGGCCTGCTGTTTGCGCTGTTGGGTGTGTACCTGTGGTCACGCAGCGTGGCGCCGCAACGCGGGCCGAGGGTGGAGCTGATCGCCCAAGGCGTTGCCGGTATTTCGTTGTTTGCGTTCTTTACGGCCCTGGTGATGCGCACCGCTCATCATTGGGGTGATGTGCCGTTCCAGCTGGATGCGTTGCTCGAATCCATGCTGGTGCAGGCCGGCCTGTCGATCGTGTGGACCCTGATCGCCCTCGGCCTGATGATCGGCGGCCACCTGCGTCATCGTCGCGAAGTGTGGCTGATCGGCGCGGCCTTGATTGCGCTGGTGGTGGCCAAGCTGTTCTTTGTCGAGCTGAGCAACCGGGGCGGCCTGGCGCGGATTGTGTCGTTTATCGGCGTGGGCGGGTTGCTGCTGGTGGTGGGCTACTTTGCGCCGCTGCCTCCTAAACGTGTCGAACCTGTGATTGAAACCGAAGGAGCGTCTTCTTGATGGGCAAGTTGAGTCTGGGCGGGTTGGCGGTATGGATGGTGTGCGCGGCGGCGGTTGCCCAGGAAGGGCCGGCCGATTTCACCACGCACGTGCCGCTGGCGGTGAGCGGCAATAGCCCCTGGTATCGCCTGGAGCTGCCGCTGGCGGTGCAGTTGAGCGCACGCCAGGCCGATCTCAGCGATGTGCGGGTGTTCAACGCGGCGGGCGAGGCCCAGGCGTATGCGTTGTCCCGTCAATCGTCACAGCACACCGAAAGCCGCACGGTGACCGACGTGAAGTGGTTCCCGCTGTACGCCGCCGATACCCAACAGGCGTTGCCGGGCGTGGTGATGAAGGCCACCACCGAAGGCACCCTGGTGGAGATCAAGCCGGCCACCGAGCCCAAGCCCGGCAAGCAGGTGCTGCGCGGCTGGGTGTTGGACGCCAGTGCGATCAAGGCGCCGTTGCAGCAAATGAGCCTGGATTGGAGCCGGGAGCAGGACGGGTTTCAGCGTTTCAGCATCGAAGCCAGCGACGACTTGCAGCACTGGGCGTCGTGGGGCGACGGCCAGGTGGCGCGCCTGTCGTTTGCCGACGAACGGGTCGAGCAGCATGACGTCAGTTTGCCGGGACAGTCGGCGCGTTATCTGCGATTGGTCTGGCAGGGGCAGACTGCGCCGGTGCTGACGTCGGCCAAGCTGACCAGCGCCACCCGCAGCAGCCTGCCAATGCCATTGGTGTGGTCGCAGCCGTTGTCGGGCACGCGGCTCAAGGCCGGGGAGTACAGTTGGCAGCTGCCGACGGGGCTGAATGTCGAGCGCCTGCGCATCGAGTTGAAACAGCCCAACACGCTGGCGCCGGTGACACTGGCGGGGCGGCGCGACGCCAATCAAGCCTGGCAGCCCCTGAGTAATGGCCTGCTGTATCGCCTGGCCCAGAATGGCCAGGAGGTGGTGCAGGATGAGTTGCCGTTGCCGGGCCAGGCTGTGACCGAGCTCAAGTTGCAGGTGGACGAGCGCGGCGGCGGCCTGGGCGTCGACGCACCGGCCGTGCGATTTGCCGTGCGCTCCACGCAGTTGGTGTTCCTGGCGCGGGGTGAGCCGCCGTTCACCCTGGCGCTGGGCAATGGCGCCGTGAAGGCGGCGAACCTGCCGCTGTCCACCCTGATTCCCGACTACAGCGCCGAGCGCCTGAAGACCCTGGGGCAGGCCACGACCGTGGGCGATGGGGTGGTCAGTGCGCCGGTCGCGGCGGTGTCGCCCCCAGTCGGTGCCGACTGGAAGAAGCTTGGCCTGTGGGCTGTACTTCTGCTCGGCGTGGCGGCGCTGGGAGGCATGGCCTACAGTCTGTTGCGCAAGCCCGTGGCCAAACCGTGAACTCTATTGGTGTTAAATCCTCTGATGAGAGGAAATAAGCCCCGACTCGCGTTAAACTGCGCGGGTTTTTAGCCCCCCATTCTCCGGAGCCTTACATGTCCCGCGTTACCTTGAGTCGCTATTTGATTGAGCAGACCCGCAGCAACAACACGCCTGCCGATCTGCGCTTCCTTATCGAAGTGGTGGCGCGTGCTTGCAAGGAAATCAGCCACGCCGTGTCCAAAGGCGCACTGGGTGGTGTCCTGGGCAGCATGGGCACTGAAAACGTGCAGGGCGAAGTGCAGAAGAAGTTGGACGTGCTGTCCAACGAGATCCTGCTCGAAGCCAACGAATGGGGCGGTCACCTGGCCGGCATGGCGTCCGAAGAAATGGACAACGCCTACCAGATCCCGGGTAAATACCCGAAAGGCGCCTACCTGTTGGTATTCGACCCACTGGACGGCTCGTCCAACATCGACATCAACGCACCGGTCGGCACCATCTTCTCGGTACTGCGCTGCCCGAATGAATACCTGAGCCAGAACGAAGCCCTGAACGAAAAGGCCTTCCTGCAGCCAGGCACCGAGCAGGTCGCTGCCGGCTACGCGATCTACGGCCCGCAGACCATGCTGGTGCTAACCCTGGGCGACGGCGTCAAAGGCTTCACCCTGGACCGTGAAATGGGCAGCTTCGTGCTGACCCACGAAGACATCTCCATTCCTGCTTCCACCCAGGAATTTGCCATCAACATGTCCAACCAGCGCCACTGGGAAGCCCCGGTACAGCGCTACGTGAACGAGTTGATGGAAGGCGAGGAAGGCCCGTTGAAGAAGAACTTCAACATGCGCTGGGTCGCTGCGATGGTGGCCGACGTGCACCGTATCCTGACCCGGGGTGGCCTGTTCATGTACCCACGTGACAGCCGCGAGCCGTCCAAGCCGGGCAAGCTGCGCTTGATGTATGAAGCCAACCCGATGTCCTTCCTGGTTGAGCAAGCGGGCGGCGCGTCCACCGACGGCCACCAGCGTATCCTCGACATCCAGCCTGAAGGCCTGCACCAGCGTGTGGCGGTGTTCCTGGGTTCGAAGGAAGAAGTTGAGCGCGTGACCGCTTACCACAAGCAGTAAGTGGCGGCGACCGGTCATCCGCGTTGTTGTGAGCCGGATCACCCTTGAAGAAGCCCCGAAACGTTTCAGCGTTTCGGGGCTTTTTTTGTTTTTGCTCATCGGGAACCAGACACCCCTTTTCCCTTCTAAGCTTCTGGCAGATACCCACGCTGCTTCGTCTCTCCAGGAGTTATCCCATGTCGTTACGCCGTCTCGCCCTGCTGACTTTTTGCGTGCTATTGGCCGCTTGCAGCAAGGTCAACCAGGAAAATTACGCGAAGCTGTCGGCTGGCATGGCCAAGGCTGAGGTGGAGTCGTTGCTGGGCAAGCCTGCCGATTGTTCCGGCGCACTGGGCATGTCCAGCTGCACGTGGGGCGATAAAAACAGCTTTATCAGCGTGCAATACGCCGGTGACAAAGTTCTGATGTTTTCCGGGCAAGGCCTGAAGTAAACCGGGGCGCGAGCCTGCGGGAGAAAAAGAATGATGCGTTTTGTTTTATACCTTTGTGCCAGCCTGTTTTTGGCGGGCTGCGCCAGCCATTCTGGCGACGATCTGCAACCCAAGACAGCGAGCAACGTCAACCTCAAGCGTTACCAGGGCACCTGGTATGAGTTGGCTCGATTGCCGATGTACTTCCAGCGCAACTGCGCCCAGTCCGAAGCCCGTTACACGCTGTTGCCCGATGGCGACATGTCGGTGTTCAACCGCTGCCTGACGACCGAATGGAAGTGGGAAGAAGCCAAAGGCACGGCCACGCCGCAAGTACCGGGCAAGACCGACAAGCTCTGGGTGGAATTCAACAACTGGTTCACGTCGTTGCTGCCGGGCGTCGCCAAGGGCGATTATTGGGTGCTGTACGTCAGTGATGACTACAAGACCGCGATTGTGGGCAGCCCGAGCCGGCGCTATATGTGGATCCTGTCGCGCACGCCAACTGTGAATGCCGACACCCGCGAGGACCTGCTGAGCAGGGCTCGACAGCAGGGGTACGACACCACACGTTTGATCTGGCGCACGTCGGATAAGCAGATGGCCAAGACCTCGCAATAAACCTGAATCAACGCCGATCAAAAAATGTGGGAGCTGGCTTGCCTGCGATAGCATCACCGCGGTGTAACTGATACACCGCGGTGCCTGTATCGCAGGCAAGCCAGCTCCCACATTTGTTATGTGTCGCCAGTTAACCGAGCAAATCCTTCAAAACCTGGGTAAACGCCCGGCTGCTGTCTTCTTCGCCAGCATGGCGTCCATCACGCACCACCCATTTCCCGTTCACCAGAACATCCCGCACCTGCCGGTCGCCCCCGGCGAACAGCCAGCGATTGAGAATCCCGTCTTCTGTCGCTGTCGCCAGATACGGATCACTGCCGTCCAGCACAATCCAATCCGCACGTTTACCCACCTCCAGGCGACCAATCGGCTGCCCCAATGCTTGAGCGCCACCGTCCAGCGCAGCATCAAACAGCGTGCGGCCGACCATCGGCTGATCATTGCGATACAACCGGTTACGCCGCTGATCGCGCAGGCGCTGGCCGTATTCCAGCCAACGCAATTCTTCCACCACGCTCAGCGAGACATGGCTGTCGGAACCGATGCCCATGCGCCCGCCCTGCGCGAGGAAATCCACGGCCGGGAAAATGCCGTCCCCCAGGTTGGCTTCGGTCGTCAGGCACAAACCGGCAATCGCACGGCTCTTGGCCATACGCGTTACTTCTTCGGCATCGACGTGGGTGGCGTGCACCAGGCACCAGCGCTCATCGACCTCGACGTTGTCATACAGCCACTGCAGAGGTCGCTTGCCGCTCCAGGCCAGGCAGTCGTCGACTTCCTTCTGCTGCTCGGCGATGTGGATATGCACCGGGCAGGCTTTGTCGCTGGCCGCCAGTACTTCGCTGATCTGCTGGGGCGTGACGGCGCGCAGGGAGTGAAAGCACAGGCCCAACTGCTGGGCCGGTTGTGCGGCGAGGATAGGCTTCAAGCGAGCCTGCAGGTCCAGGTAGTGTTCAGTGCTGTTGATAAAGCGCCGCTGGCCCTCATTCGGCACCTGGCCCCCAAACCCGGAATGGGTGTAAAGCACTGGCAACAACGTCAGGCCAATCCCGCTGCTGGCCGCCGCCAGGCTGATCTGGCGCGACAGCTCGGTGCGATCGGCGTACGGCTGGCCGCTGACGTCATGGTGCACGTAGTGGAATTCGGCGACCGAGGTGTAGCCGGCCTTGAGCATCTCGATGTATAGCTGGCGTGCGATGACCTGCAATTGCTCCGGGCTGATCTTGCCGACCATCCGGTACATCAGGTCGCGCCAGGTCCAGAAACTGTCATTCGGGTTGCCGGCCACTTCGGCCAAACCGGCCATGGCGCGCTGGAATGCATGGGAGTGCAAGTTCGGCATGCCCGCCAGCAACGGGCCTCTCAGCCGTTCGGCGCCCTCTGCACTGGCATTGGCCTCAACCTTAGTCAGCAGGCCATCGGCGCTGATTTCAAGACGTACATCATTGGCCCATCCATTAGGCAGCAGCGCGCGTTCGGCAAAGAAAGCGGACATGATCAAGGCACCCCGGTCGTGTGTTTATTTGTATATACATATACAGACGTTTGCCTGCTCGGTAAACTCCGGCAATCTATGCATCTTTTCCCCCTGCAAGGATTCCCTGTGCCGACTCCGCCCGCCAACTCTTCGCTGGCTGCCCACATGGACGAAAGTCCGGCGCCCTTGTATGCCCGCGTCAAACAGATGATCAGCCAGCAGATTCTCACCGGCAACTGGCCGCCCCATTACCGCGTGCCGTCCGAGAGCGAGCTGGTCAGCGAACTGGGCTTCAGCCGCATGACCATCAACCGCGCCCTGCGCGAACTCACCGCCGAAGGGTTGCTGGTGCGCATGCAAGGCGTCGGCACATTCGTCGCCGAGCCCAAGAGCCAGTCGGCGCTGTTTGAAGTGCACAACATTGCCGATGAGATCGCCTCCCGCGGGCATCGGCACACTTGCCAGGTCATCCACCTGGGCGAAGAGGCTGCCGGTTCCGAGCGTGCGGTCGCCCTGGAGATGCGTGAAGGCGGGCGCGTATTCCACTCGTTGATCGTGCACTTCGAAAACGACATTCCCGTGCAAATCGAAGACCGTTTCGTCAACGCCCTGGTGGCACCGGAATACCTGCAGCAGGATTTCACCCAGCAAACCCCTTACGCCTATTTGAACCAGGTGGCGCCGCTCACCGAAGGCGAGCACGTGGTTGAAGCGATCCTCGCCGACGCCGCCGAGTGCAAGCTGCTGCAGATCGAGCCGAGTGAGCCCTGCCTGTTGATCCGCCGACGCACCTGGTCGGGCCGCCAGCCGGTGACCGCCGCGCGTTTGATCCACCCCGGTTCCCGTCATAGCCTGGAAGGACGTTTCAGTAAATGAGTGCAGTGAAAGTCTGGCGCGCCACCGATTACGTGCGCATGCCGTGGAAAAACGGCGGTGGCAGCACCGAAGAAATCACCCGTGATGCAGGCGCAGGTCTCGATGGCTTTGGCTGGCGCCTGTCGATTGCCGACATTGGCGAGTCGGGCGGGTTCTCGACCTTCGCTGGTTACCAGCGCGTGATCACCGTGATCCAGGGTGCAGGCATGGTGTTGACGGTCGACGGTGAGGAGCAGCGCGGTTTGTTACCGCTGCAACCCTTCGCGTTCAAAGGTGACAGCCAAGTGTCTTGCCGCCTGATTACCGGGCCGATTCGCGACTTCAACCTGATCTACTCGCCCCAGCGTTACCACGCGCGGTTGCAGTGGGTGGACGGCGTGCAGCAATTCTTCACGACCGCGCAGACTGTGCTGGTATTCAGTGTGGCGGATGAAGTGAAGGTGCTGGACCACAAGCTCGGTCACCACGACTGCCTGCAAGTGGACGGTAACACCGGCCTACTGGATATCTCCGTAGCCGGCCGCAGCTGCATCATCGAACTGACCCCACGCGATTAACCCTGTAGGAGCCGGCTTGTCGGCTATAGCGGTCTATCTGACACACCGCCATCGCCGGCAAGCCGGCTCCTACAGTTGTTTTGTGGCGTTGATAGAAACTGTTCCCAGACCCCGCACCAATTTGTTACCGAATGCCCCAGCGTGGCGCAAAACCACGCCGACACGCCAAACCTCTCTCGCTGTAAAAACCCTCCGTAAGAAATTTCATCAAGCCCCGAAGCCTTAATTTCCAAGGCTCGCGCGCGCTTTCCAAAAAAATCTCGACAACCCGCTCGCCAAGTTGGCCGCTTGATTGCATATGCTTGTATGTACAAGTAAAGATGTGTGCGTAAGACTCTCCTTCGCACCATCCATGTTCGCGCATCGATCGCCGAGGAGTTCTTGTTGTGACCAAGCCTACAAAATACCGTGACGTCGAAATCCGTGCCGCCCACGGTAACAAGCTCACCGCCAAAAGCTGGCTGACTGAAGCGCCGCTGCGCATGCTGATGAACAACCTCGACCCGCAAGTGGCCGAGAACCCGAAAGAATTGGTGGTGTACGGCGGTATCGGCCGTGCGGCGCGCAACTGGGAGTGCTACGACCAGATCGTCGAGAGCCTCACTAACCTGAACGACGACGAAACCCTGCTGGTGCAATCCGGCAAGCCGGTTGGCGTGTTCAAGACCCACAGCAACGCTCCGCGTGTACTGATCGCCAACTCCAACCTGGTACCGCACTGGGCCAGCTGGGAACACTTCAACGAACTGGATGCCAAGGGCCTGGCCATGTACGGCCAGATGACGGCCGGCAGCTGGATCTACATCGGCAGCCAAGGCATCGTCCAGGGCACCTACGAAACCTTCGTCGAAGCCGGCCGTCAACACTACAACAGCGACCTGACCGGCCGCTGGGTCCTCACCGCCGGCCTCGGCGGCATGGGCGGCGCCCAGCCTCTGGCCGCTACTTTGGCTGGCGCCTGCTCGCTGAACATTGAATGCCAGCAGGTCAGCATCGACTTCCGCCTGAACAGCCGTTATGTCGACGAACAAGCCACCGACCTCGACGACGCCCTGGCTCGCATCGCCAAATACACCAAGGAAGGCAAGGCCATCTCCATCGCCCTGTTGGGTAACGCGGCGGAAATCCTGCCGGAACTGGTCAAGCGCGGCGTACGCCCAGACATGGTCACCGACCAGACCAGCGCCCACGACCCACTCAACGGCTACCTGCCAGCCGGCTGGACCTGGGACGAATACCGCGCCCGCGCCAAGACCGAGCCGGCTGCCGTGATCAAGGCCGCCAAGCAGTCGATGGCCGTGCACGTCAAAGCCATGCTGGAATTCCAGAAGCAAGGCATCCCGACCTTCGACTACGGCAACAACATCCGCCAGATGGCCCAGGAAGAAGGCGTGGAAAATGCCTTCGACTTCCCGGGTTTCGTACCGGCCTACATCCGCCCACTGTTCTGCCGTGGCATTGGCCCGTTCCGTTGGGCGGCGCTGTCGGGCGACCCGCAAGACATCTACAAGACCGACGCCAAAGTCAAAGAGCTGATCCCGGACGACGCCCACCTGCACAACTGGCTGGACATGGCGCGCGAGCGCATCAGCTTCCAGGGCCTGCCGGCGCGTATCTGCTGGGTCGGCCTGGGCCAGCGCGCCAAACTGGGCCTGGCATTCAACGAAATGGTACGCAGCGGCGAGTTGTCGGCACCGGTGGTGATCGGCCGTGACCACCTCGACTCCGGCTCGGTCTCCAGCCCGAACCGTGAAACCGAAGCCATGCAGGACGGTTCCGACGCCGTGTCCGACTGGCCACTGCTCAACGCCTTGCTCAACACCGCGAGCGGCGCGACCTGGGTGTCGCTGCACCACGGTGGCGGCGTCGGCATGGGCTTCTCCCAGCACTCCGGCATGGTCATCGTCTGCGACGGTACCGACGAAGCCGCCGAGCGTATCGCCCGCGTGCTGCACAACGACCCGGCTACCGGCGTGATGCGTCACGCAGACGCCGGCTACCAGATCGCGATCGACTGCGCCAAAGAACAGGGCCTCAACCTCCCAATGATCAAAGGCTGACCCTTGTAGGAGCCGGCTTGTGTGGGAGCTGGCTTGCCTGCGATGGCATCACCTCGGTTTGACTGACAGACCGAGTCGCCTGCATCGCAGGCAAGCCAGCGCCTACAAAAGCCAGCTCCCACAGAACAGCAATGCACACAAAAACAATCCATCAGAGGTTGAACAACATGGCTGCAAATGACACCACCCCGTTGATCGAAAGGCGCTCGATCGACTACATCCCGGAAGCGGAAAGACATGGTCGTCTATTGAGCCAGTTCACCCTGTGGCTGGGTGCCAACCTGCAGATCACCGCGATTGTCACCGGGGCCCTGGCCGTGGTGCTCGGCGGTGATGTGTTCTGGTCGTTGATCGGTCTGTTGATCGGCCAACTGCTGGGCGGTGGCGTGATGGCGTTGCATGCGGCACAAGGCCCGCAACTGGGCTTGCCGCAGATGATTTCCAGCCGTGTGCAGTTTGGTGTGTATGGGGCGGTGATCCCGCTGGTGTTGGTGTGCCTGATGTACATCGGCTTCTCGGCCAGCGGCTCGTTGCTGGCGGGGCAAGCGGTGGCGCAGTTGCTGCACGTGGAAGACTGGGTCGGCATCGTGCTGTTTGCCGGGCTGATCATGGTATTCACCATTTTCGGCTACCGCGTCATCCACGGCATTGGCCGCGTGGCCAGCGTGCTCGGCGTGATCGCGTTCGTGTACCTGTTCTACAAGCTGTTGGCGGGTAACGACGTGGCGGCGTTGCTGGGCAACAAGCACTTTTCCCTGAGCAGTTTCCTGTTGGCGATTTCGTTGTCGGCGTCCTGGCAGATCGCGTTCGGCCCGTATGTGGCGGACTACTCGCGCTATTTGCCGCGCAGCACCAGCGCGTCGAAAACCTTCTGGGCCGTTGGTCTGGGTTCGGTGATCGGAGCGCAGGCGTCGATGGTGTTTGGTGTGTTCGCGGCAGCCCTGGCCGGCGCGCAATTCGCCCACCACGAAGTCTCGTTTATCGTCGGCCTGGGCGGCACCGGCATTGTCGCGGCGCTGCTGTATTTCAGCATCGCCTTCGGCAAGGTCACCGTGACCACCCTCAACGCCTACGGCAGCTTCATGTCCATCGCGACGATCATCAGCGGCTTTCGTGGCAGCCGGCACATCTCCAGTGCGGTACGCCTGCTGTACATCTTCCTGATGGTCTCGATTGCCGCCGCGCTGGCACTTTTGGGAAAAGACTCATTCCTCAAGGATTTCTCCGCGTTCATCCTGTTCCTGCTGGCGTTTTTCACGCCCTGGAGTGCGATCAACCTGGTGGACTTCTACTGCATCACCAAAGAGCGCTATGACATCCCGGCGCTGTCAGACCCCAACGGTCGCTACGGCCGCTGGAACCTGATGGGCATCAGCATCTATGTGTTCGGCGTGCTGATCCAGATGCCGTTCATCTCGACGCACTTCTACACCGGCCCCCTCGTCGCCAGCCTCGGCGACACCGATATCTCCTGGATCATCGGCTTGGTGGTGCCCGCTGCACTGTATTACTGGGCCGCCAAAAAGTGGCACAGCGCAATTCCTGAACACCTGATCCTGCCAGCAGAGCAGGGCGCTGCACCAACGACGACAAACGGGCTGGCGGTACAAGCCTGATGGGACGTGGACAGGGCAGGATGCCTACTGACTGCCGTAATCCATTTCAAGATTGGGAGCGTCACAACAATGAAGATGAATAAAACCCTGTTGGCCACTGTGTTCTCTGCGGGCGTGTTGGCCAGTGCTGGCGCCCAGGCGGCCGGCTGGTGCGAATCCGGCAAGCCGGTGAAGTTCGCCGGCCTTAACTGGGAAAGCGGCATGTTGCTCACCGACATTCTGCAAACCGTGCTGGAAAAAGGCTACGACTGCAAAACCGACAGCCTGCCGGGCAACTCCATCACCATGGAAAACGCCCTGAGCAGCAACGACATCCAGGTCTTCGCCGAAGAATGGGTGGGCCGCAGTGAAGTCTGGAACAAGGCCGAGAAGGCCGGCAAAGTCGTGGGCGTCGGTGCTCCGGTGGTCGGTGCGATCGAAGGCTGGTACGTGCCGCGCTATGTGATCGAAGGCGATGCCAAGCGCAAGCTGGAACCCAAGGCGCCGGACCTGAAAAACATCGCCGACCTGGCCAAGTACGCCTCGGTGTTCAAGGACCAGGAAGAGCCGTCCAAGGGCCGTTTCTACAACTGCCCGGCCGGCTGGACCTGCGAGCTGGACAACAGCGAAATGCTGAAAAGCTATGGCTTGGAAAATTCCTACACCAACTTCCGTCCTGGCACCGGCCCGGCGCTGGATGCGGCGGTGCTGTCGAGCTACAAGCGTGGCGAGCCGATCCTGTTCTACTACTGGTCGCCGACGCCGCTGATGGGCCAGGTCGACCTGGTCAAGCTGGAAGAAAAGCCCGGCGTGGATAAAAGCGTGAGCATCAAGGTCGGCCTGTCCAAAACCTTCCACGAGCAGGCGCCAGAGCTGGTGGCCGTGCTGGAAAAGGTCAACCTGCCCATCGACCTGCTGAACCAGAACCTCGGTCGCATGGCCAAAGAGCGAATTGAATCGCCAAAACTGGCGAAAATTTTCCTCAAGGAACATCCTGAAGTCTGGCACGCATGGGTGAGCGACGACGCAGCCAAGAAAATCGACGCGGCCTTGTAGGTCAAGTGTGCCCGGCTACCCTGAGGGGCTGGCCGGGCACTTGGCCACAACCCACTGGATCGAGAGCACGATATGTTTCCTGAGAGTTTTACGTTTTCCATTGCCGACTGGGTCAACGGTTGGGTGGATTCACTGGTCACCAACTACGGCGATGTGTTCCGGCACATCTCCGACACCCTGCTGTGGGCCATCGTCAACCTGGAAGGCTTGCTGCGCGCAGCGCCGTGGTGGCTGATGCTGGCCATCGTTGCCGGCGTTGCCTGGCATGCCACCCGCAAGGTGGTGACCACGGCGGTGATCGTCGGTTTGTTGTTCCTGGTGGGCGCGGTTGGCCTGTGGGACAAGCTGATGCAGACCCTGGCCTTGATGATGGTCGCCACGGTGATCTCGGTGCTGATCGGTATCCCGCTGGGCATTCTGTCGGCGCGCAGCAATCGCCTGCGTTCAGTGCTGATGCCGTTGCTCGACATCATGCAGACCATGCCGAGCTTCGTGTACCTGATCCCGGTGTTGATGCTGTTCGGCCTGGGCAAAGTCCCGGCGATCTTCGCCACGGTGATCTACGCCGCACCGCCGCTGATTCGCCTGACCGACCTGGGCATTCGCCAGGTCGACGGCGAAGTCATGGAAGCCATCAACGCCTTCGGTGCCAACCGCTGGCAGCAACTGTTCGGCGTGCAACTGCCGCTGGCGTTGCCGAGCATCATGGCCGGTATCAACCAGACCACCATGATGGCGCTGTCGATGGTGGTGATCGCCTCGATGATCGGCGCCCGTGGCTTGGGTGAAGACGTGCTGGTCGGCATCCAGACCCTCAACGTCGGTCGCGGCCTCGAAGCCGGGCTGGCGATCGTGATTCTCGCAGTGGTCATCGACCGCATTACCCAGGCCTATGGTCGTCCACGGCATGAGGCGAGCAAATGACTACTGTCAGCAAAATTGAAGTTAAAAACGTCTTCAAGATCTTCGGCGCCCGTTCCAAGGACGCGCTGTCGCTGATCGGCCAAGGCAAGACCAAGGACCAGGTGCTGGCCGAGACCGGCTGCGTGGTCGGCGTGAACGATTTGTCCCTGAGCATCGGCACCGGTGAGATCTTCGTGATCATGGGCCTGTCGGGTTCCGGCAAATCTACCTTGGTGCGCCACTTCAACCGCCTGATCGACCCCACCAGCGGTGCGATCCTGGTGGACGGCGAAGACATCCTGCAACTGGACATGGAAGCCCTGCGCCAATTCCGTCGGCACAAGATCAGCATGGTGTTCCAGAGCTTCGGCCTGTTGCCCCACAAGAGCGTGCTCGACAACGTCGCCTACGGCTTGAAAGTGCGTGGCGAAACCAAGCAGGTCTGCGCCGAGCGCGCGCTGCACTGGATCGAAACCGTGGGCCTGAAGGGCTACGAAAACAAATACCCGCACCAGCTCTCTGGCGGCATGCGCCAGCGCGTTGGCCTGGCCCGCGCCTTGGCGGCCGACACCGACATCATCCTGATGGACGAAGCCTTCAGCGCCCTCGACCCGCTGATCCGCGCCGAGATGCAGGACCAGTTGCTCGAGCTGCAGAAGACCCTGCACAAGACCATCGTGTTCATCACCCACGACCTCGACGAGGCCGTACGCATCGGCAACCGCATTGCGATCCTCAAGGATGGCAAGCTGATCCAGGTCGGCACACCTCGGGAGATCCTGCACTCGCCGGCGGATGAGTATGTGGACCGGTTCGTACAGCGGCGGGCGGCGGTGGTCTGAAGGACGCCATCGCTGGCAAGCCAGCTCCTACATGGAGCGCGCAATCCCCCTGTAGGAGCCCGGCTTGCCGGCGATAGGGCCGGCAAAGCTGCACAAGAATTCAAGAAGGTATAAAGATGTCCCAGCCAACAAAAATCACCATCGCGGATACGCCATTGCGCTGGCAGGACGTGGTCGCCGTCGCCCGTCACGGCGCCGTCCTCGAACTCTCGGGCCAGGCCTGGGCACGCATCGATAATGCACAAGCCATCGTGCAACGCATCGTCACCAGTGGCGAACGCGCCTACGGCGTGAACACCGGCCTGGGCGCGCTGTGCAATGTGTCGCTCAAGGGCGAGCAGCTCAGCCAACTGTCGCGCAATACGCTGCTGAGCCACGCCTGCGGCGTCGGCCCGGTGCTCAGCGACGAGCAGACCCGCGCGATCATCTGCGCCGCCATCATCAACTACAGCCACGGTAAATCCGGCCTGCACCCGCAGGTGGTGCATTCGCTGCTGGCGCTGCTCAACCACGGCATCACGCCGCAAGTGCCATCCCAGGGTTCGGTGGGTTACCTGACCCACATGGCCCATGTCGGCGTGGCCTTGCTGGGCGTCGGCAATGTGAGCTACCGAGGCAAGATTGTTCCGGCGCAAGAGGCATTAAGCGCAGAAGGGTTGCAACCGGTGGTGCTCGGCGCCAAAGACGGCTTGTGCCTGGTCAACGGTACCCCGTGCATGACCGGCCTGAGCTGCCTGGCCCTGGCCGATGCTCACCATTTGCTGCAATGGGCCGACGTGATCGGCGCCATGAGTTTCGAGGCCCAGCGCGGGCAGATCGACGCCTTCGATGAAGAAATCATTGCGCTCAAGCCACACCCTGGCATGCAGCAAGTGGGCATCAACCTGCGCGCCTTGCTCGACGGCAGCGAAGTGATCGCCAGCAGCAAAGGCATCCGCACCCAGGACGCCTTGAGCATCCGTTCGATCCCGCAGATTCACGGCGCCGCGCGTGATCAAGTGGAGCACGCCACCCGCCAGGTCGAGACCGAACTCAACAGCGCCACCGACAACCCGCTGGTGCTCGGCACGCCGGACAACTACCGCGTGGTGTCCCAGGCCAACCCTCACGGGCAGTCCGTAGCGCTGGCCGCCGACATGCTCGCCATCGCCATGGCCGAGATCGGCTCCGTGGCCGAGCGCCGCCTGGACCGCCTGATCAACCCGCACGTCAGCGGCTTGCCGGCGTTCCTGGTGAGCAACCCCGGGGTCAACTCCGGGATGATGATCGTGCAGTACGTCGCCGCCTCCCTGTGCGGGCAAAACCGCCAGCTGGCGCAACCGGCCGTGCTCGATAACTTTGTCACCTCGGGCCTGCAGGAAGATCACCTGAGCATGGGCACCAATGCCGCGCTCAAGCTGCACCAGGTGTTGGCCAACGTGACGCAGATCCTCGCCATCGAGTACCTGCTGGCGGCCCAGGCGTTCGAGTTCCTGAAGGACCAGCGTTTCGGCGCCGGCACTGACAGCGCCTGGCGCTTGCTGCGTGAAGGGGTGCCAGCGTATGAGCAGGACCGTTGGCTTGCGCCGGACATCGCCACCGCCGCCGCCTTGCTCAGGGACGCCGCGTTGCTGCAGCGCACCTTGCCGAATTTGCACTGACGTTTTTCCAACAATAACCAGCGTGCCAAGCCGCGAGTCGCTCTAAAAGAGGGCCGCGGCGGATAACGGAAGCATCCGGAGCGACTGGTAGTTAACAACACTCTCAAAAGGAGCATGAATGTGACTGCGCTAAACCTGATTCCAGGCCAACTGAGCCTCGCCCAACTGCGGGCCATCTACCAGCAGCCGGTAACCCTCAGTCTGGATGACAGCGCCACGGCGCAGATCGACGCCAGTGTGGCCTGCGTGGAGCAGATTCTCGCCGAGAACCGCACCGCCTACGGCATCAACACCGGTTTCGGCCTGCTGGCCTCGACCCGCATCGCCAGCGAAGACCTGGAAAACCTCCAGCGTTCCCTGGTGCTGTCCCACGCCGCCGGCGTCGGTGAGCCGATCAGCGATGCGCTGGTGCGGCTGGTCATGGTGCTCAAGGTCAACAGCCTCAGCCGTGGGTTCTCCGGGATTCGCCGCCAGGTAATCGACGCGCTGATCGCGCTGATCAATGCCGAGGTGTACCCGCATATACCTCTGAAAGGTTCGGTCGGTGCCTCCGGCGACCTGGCGCCCTTGGCGCACATGTCCCTGGTGCTGCTGGGCGAAGGCAAGGCGCGCCACAAAGGCGAATGGCTGGAAGCCACCGAAGCGCTGAAAGTCGCCGGCCTCACGCCGCTGACCCTCGCCGCCAAAGAAGGCCTGGCGCTGCTCAATGGCACCCAGGTGTCCACCGCTTACGCACTGCGCGGGTTGTTCGAAGGCGAAGACCTGTTCGCTGGCGCCCTGGCGTGCGGCGCGCTCACCGTGGAAGCGGTGCTGGGTTCGCGCTCGCCGTTCGACGCACGCATTCATGCTGCGCGTGGTCAGCGTGGGCAGATCGATGCAGCGGCCGCCTATCGCGACCTGCTCGGCGACAGCAGCCAGGTGTCGCAGTCGCACCAGAACTGCGACAAGGTGCAAGACCCGTACTCCCTGCGTTGCCAGCCACAAGTCATGGGCGCGTGCCTGACCCAGTTCCGCCAGGCCGCTGAAGTGCTGGTGGTCGAAGCCAACGCCGTGTCGGATAACCCGCTGGTGTTTGCCGCCGAAGGCGACGTGATCTCCGGTGGTAACTTCCACGCCGAACCCGTGGCCATGGCCGCGGACAACATGGCCCTGGCCATCGCCGAAATCGGTTCCCTGAGCGAGCGCCGTATCTCGCTGATGATGGACAAGCACATGTCGCAACTGCCGCCGTTTTTGGTGGGCAATGGCGGGGTGAACTCCGGCTTCATGATCGCCCAGGTGACCGCCGCCGCGCTCGCCAGCGAGAACAAGGCTCTGGCCCACCCGCACAGCGTGGACAGCCTGCCGACGTCGGCCAACCAGGAAGACCACGTGTCGATGGCCCCGGCCGCAGGCAAGCGCCTGTGGGAAATGGCTGAAAACACCCGTGGCGTGTTGGCTGTCGAGTGGCTGGCCGCGTGCCAGGGCCTGGACCTGCGTGACGGCCTCAAGACCTCGGCCAAGCTTGAGAAAGCGCGCGGCATCCTGCGCGACAAAGTGGCGTTCTATGAGAAGGACCGTTTCTTCGCCCCGGACATCAACGCCGCCAGCGAACTGCTCGCCAGCCGCTGCCTGAATGAACTGGTGCCGGCCAAGCTGCTGCCAAGTTTGTAAGAGCGACACCTCCCTCTGTAGGAGCCGGCTTGCCGGCGATAGCGGTCTATCTGATACGCCGCTATCGCTGGCAAGCCAGCTCCTACAGGGATTAGGCGCAAGATTTGGATTTTCTCGGGATAAAAATAACTAGGGAAGAGAAATGCTCCAGCAAGAAAAGGGTTTGAAACGCGGGCTAAGTGCCCGACATATTCGCTTCATGGCACTCGGTTCCGCGATCGGCACCGGGCTGTTCTACGGCTCCGCCTCCGCCATCCAGATGGCTGGCCCGGCCGTGCTGCTCGCCTACCTGATCGGTGGCGCCGCGGTGTTCATGGTGATGCGCGCCCTCGGCGAGATGGCCGTGCACAACCCGGTGGCTGGCTCCTTCGGCCAGTACGCCAGCACCTACCTGGGCCCCATGGCCGGCTTCATCCTCGGCTGGACCTACGCGTTCGAGATGATCATCGTCTGCCTGGCTGACGTCACCGCGTTCGGCATCTACATGGGCTTCTGGTTTCCCGAAGTCGCGCGTTGGGTCTGGGTGCTCGGCATCGTGTTTTTGATCGGCGGCCTGAACCTGTGCAACGTCAAAGTGTTTGGCGAAATGGAGTTCTGGCTGTCGCTGCTCAAGGTCGGCGCCATCGTCGCGATGATCCTTGGCGGTTTCGGCATCATGCTGTTCGGCATCCACTCGGCGGGTGAAACCCAGGCCAGTGGCCTCAGCAACCTGTGGGCCCACGGTGGCTTCATGCCTAACGGCGTCGGCGGCCTGATCGCCTCGTTCGCGGTGGTGATGTTTGCCTTTGGTGGCATCGAGATCATCGGTATCACCGCCGGCGAGGCCAAAGACCCGCAACGTGTGATCCCCAAGGCGATCAACGCCGTGCCGCTGCGCATCCTGTTGTTCTACGTGCTGACCTTGTTCGTGCTGATGGCCATCTACCCATGGCCGCAGATCGGCAGCCAGGGCAGCCCGTTCGTGCAGATCTTCAGCAACCTGGGGATTGGCTCGGCGGCGACCATCCTCAATATCGTGGTGATCTCGGCGGCCGTGTCGGCCATCAACAGCGACATCTTCGGCGCCGGCCGCATGATGTATGGCCTGGCCCAACAAGGGCAGGCACCCAAGGGGTTTGCGCAGCTGTCCAAACAGGGCGTGCCGTGGATGACCGTAGTGGTCATGGGCGCAGCGCTGCTGGGCGGCGTGGTGCTCAACTACCTGATCCCGGAAAACGTGTTCCTGCTGATCGCCTCGATTGCCACCTTCGCCACCGTGTGGGTGTGGTTGATGATCCTGTTCACCCAGGTCGCCATGCGCCGCTCCATGACAGAGGAGCAGGTCGCCGAGCTGAAATTCCCGGTGCCGTTCTGGCCCTATGCGCCGGCCGCCGCCATCGTGTTCATGCTGTTCGTGTTTGGTGTGCTGGGTTACTTCCCGGACACCCAGGCTGCCTTGCTGGTCGGCGCCGTATGGATCGTGCTGCTGGTCGTGGCCTACCTGCTGTGGGTCAAGCCTGCGGCCGGGCAAGCGGCCAAGGTCCATCACGACCCGGCTTTGTCTCATCGTTAATCTAGGGAGGCGTTGATGAAAACGCTTTGGCAACACTGCCACGTCGCAACCATGGCCCAGGGCAAGTACTCGATTATCGAGGATGCCGCCATGGTCACCGCCGGTTCGCTCATCGAGTGGATCGGCCCCCGCAGCCAAGTGCCCACGGCGGATTACGTCCAGGTGCATGACCTGCAAGGCGCGTGGGTCACCCCCGGGCTGATCGACTGCCACACCCACACGGTGTTCGGTGGCAATCGCAGTGGCGAGTTCGAGCAACGCCTCGAAGGCGTCAGCTACGCCGAGATCGCAGCCAAGGGTGGCGGCATTGCCAGCACTGTACGCGCAACCCGCGCCGCGACCGAGGATGAACTGTTTGCCAGCGCGGAGAAACGCCTGCGCAGCCTGCTGCGTGACGGCGTGACCACGGTGGAGATCAAGTCCGGCTACGGCCTGGACCTGGTCAACGAACGCAAGATGCTGCGCGTAGCCCGTCGCCTGGGTGAAGCGCTGCCGGTCAGCGTGCGTGCCACGTGCCTGGCGGCCCATGCGTTGCCACCGGAGTACAAGGACCGCGCTGACGACTACATCGACCACATCTGCACCGAGATGCTGCCCGCCCTGGCGGCGGAAGGGCTGGTGGATGCGGTGGATGCGTTCTGCGAATACCTGGCGTTTTCCACCGAGCAGGTGGAGCGTGTATTCAAGGTGGCCCAGCAGTTGGGCCTGCCGGTGAAGCTGCACGCCGAGCAACTGTCGTCGCTGCACGGCTCCAGCCTGGCGGCGCGTTACCACGCGCTGTCGGCGGATCATCTGGAGTTCATGACTGAAGAAGATGCCATCGCCATGGCCGCATCCGGCACCGTCGCGGTCCTGTTGCCGGGCGCTTTCTACTTCCTGCGCGAAACCCAATTGCCGCCGATGGACGCCCTGCGCAAGCACGCTGTGAAAATCGCCATCGCCAGCGACCTCAACCCCGGCACCTCGCCGGCGTTGTCAGTGCGCTTGATGCTGAACATGGCCTGCACCCTGTTCCGCATGACCCCGGAAGAAGCCTTGGCCGGCGCCACCACTCATGCGGCGACCGCGCTGGGTATGGGCGATACCCATGGTTCCCTGGAAGTGGGCAAGGTGGCCGATTTTGTCGCCTGGCAGATTGATCGCCCCGCTGACCTGGCCTACTGGCTGGGTGGCGAGCTGGATAAACGCGTCGTGCGCCATGGCGTCGACGTCACTGTATGAAGGAGTGCTGCTGTGGATAAGGTTCTGACGTTCAAAAAAGGCCGCGTGCCGCTGCTGATCAGCATGCCCCACGCCGGTCTGCGCCTCACGCCTGCGGTCGAAGCCGGGTTGATCCCCGAGGCCCAAAGCCTGCCTGACACCGACTGGCACATCCCTGTGCTGTACGACTTCGCCGAAGCACTGGGCGCCAGCACCCTGGCGGCGGAGTATTCGCGCTTCGTGATCGACCTGAACCGGCCGTCGGACGACAAACCGCTCTATGCCGGTGCCACCACCGGGCTTTACCCGGCGACCCTGTTCGATGGTGTGCCATTGTTCCTTGAGGGGCAGGTACCGTCCGAAGAAGAGCGCGTGACCTACCTGCAAAAGATCTGGGGCCCGTACCACCGCACGCTGCAGGAAGAACTTGCCCGGCTCAAGGCCGAGTTCGGCTACGCCTTGCTGTTTGATGCGCACTCGATCCGCTCGGTGATCCCGCACCTGTTCGATGGCAAGTTGCCGGACTTCAACCTCGGCACCTTCAACGGCGCCGCGTGCGACCCGGAACTGGCCAGCCAGTTGGAAGGCATCTGCGCCCAGCACGCGCAGTACACCCATGTGCTCAATGGGCGTTTCAAGGGTGGGCATATCACTCGCCACTACGGCGACCCGGCGCAGGATATTCATGCGGTGCAGTTGGAGTTGTGCCAGAGCACGTATATGGAAGAGGTTGAGCCGTTCCGGTATCGGCCGGACCTGGCGGAGCCGACGCAGGTGGTGTTGAAGCAGTTGCTGGAAGGGTTGTTGGCCTGGGGGCAGAAGCGTTACGGCTGATATCGCCATCGCAGGCAAGCCAGCTCCCACATTTGACCGAGTTTCAATATGAGAATGGGGTCAAAAATGTGGGAGCTGGCTTGCCTGCGATGAGGCCTTCACGGTCGCCTCTGTGCAACTGCCGGTCGCCACAGGTCGTGTTTATCGAGATCCCGCTGGGTAAGGTTGTGGATACGGCGCACCAGACGCCACTCCCCACAATAAAAGCTGCCGAGTGAGACCTCATCCATGAAAAGACTGTTGTTGACCCTCACCTGCGCCGCGCTGATCAGCGCCAACGCCCTGGCTGCCGAGCCGGCCTCCTGCAAAAGCATTCGCATGGGCGTGGTCAGCTGGACTGACGTGATCGCCACCTCCGGCATGGCCGACGTGCTGCTCAATGGCCTGGGCTACGACAGCAAGCAGACCAGCGCGGTGCAGCAGATCATCTTTGCCGGCATTCGCGACAAGCGCCTGGATATCTTCCTCGGCTACTGGAAACCGGCGATGGACAACAACATCGCGCCGTTCCTGGCCGCCAAGCAGGTCAAGGTCTTCGACAAACCCAGCCTGGCCGATGCCCAGGCCACCCTGGCTGTGCCTCAGTACGTCGCCGACGCAGGCCTGAAGACCTTCGCGGACATCGCCCGTTTCACGGACAAACTGGGCGGCAAGATCTACGGTATCGAGCCCGGCAGCGGCGCCAACACCGATATCCAGAAGATGATCGACACCAACCACTTCGGCCTCGGCGGCTTCAAGCTGGTAGCTTCCGGTGAGGCGGGCATGCTGGCAGCGGTGCAGCGTGCGGTGAACCGCAAGGAGTTCGTGGTGTTTGTTGGCTGGACCCCGCACCCGATGAACATCAACATGAAAATGACCTACCTCACCGGCAGTGAAGACGTGTTCGGCGCCGATGAAGGTCGCGCCACCGTGTCCACCGTCACCGCGCCGGATTTTGCCGAGCGTTGCCCGAACGCCAACCGTCTGCTGGAAAACCTCACCTTCACCGCCGCCCAGGAAAGCCAGTTGATGGTGCCGATCATGGAGCGCCAATCGCCGCAGGATGTGGCCAAGCAATGGTTGCGTGATCATCCCGAGGATTTGCAGCGTTGGCTGGCCGGCGTTCAAGCGTTTGATGGCGGTGATGGCGCGGCGGCGGTACGGGCCAGCCTGAAACCCTGAACCCCACACCGGACAACCTGTAGGAGCTGGCTTGCCAGCGATGGCGGTCTATCAGGCAATGATTAGTTGCCTGGCACACAGCTATCGCCGGCAAGCCGGCTCCTACATTTGACCTCAATGGTCAGGGAGACTGATGCATGGCCCAATACCCCGTTTCTTCGCAGATGCGTGCCTTCATCGCCAAAACCGAATCCTTCACCAGCGACGACTCATCCTTGGCCGGTTTGCGCCAGAACTATGACCGCATGTGCCGCGCATTCACCCCGCCACGGCCGGAAGACCTGCTTATCGAAGACTTCTGCCTCGGCGGTGTCGGCGTACGCAGCTACCAGCCTGAGGCACCCGCACCTGCCGAAGGCTGGCCCTGCCTCCTTTATATGCACGGCGGCGGCTGGGCCGTCGGCGGCCTGGATTCCCACGATTTCATCTGCTTCGAGCTGGCGACGGCCCTGCACGTACTGGTGATCGCCATCGATTACCGGCTGGCGCCTGAACATCCGTTTCCGGCCGCCTACGAGGATTGCCGGGCCGTGTGGCAAGCGATCCAGGCAGGGGAGGCGCCATGCCGCATTAACCTGCAGCGCCTGGCAGTGATGGGTGACAGTGCCGGCGGCAACCTGGCGGCGGCGTTGTGCCTGGGCTTGCGCGATGACGGCCAGCCGCTGCCCTGCGCCCAAGTGCTGATTTATCCAGGATTAGGCGGCCCGGCTGATTTGCAGTCGCGCCGTGATTGCAGGGATGCGCCCCTGCTCAGCAGCGCCGACACCGAGTCTTACCTGGCGCTTTACCTGCAGGGGACCGGTCAGCCCACGCCCTACGCCATGCCACTGCTGGCCAAGGATTTCGGCGGGCTGCCCAAGGCGTTGATCGCCGTGGCCCAGTTCGACCCGTTGCGCGATGACGGCATGCTGTATGCCGAGCGTTTGCAAGGGGCAGGGGGGCAGGCGGTGTTGTATCCCGGCAAGGGATTGGTCCACGGCTGCCTGCGCGCGCGCGGGCAGGTGCCGGAAGTGGATCAGCTCTACGACTACTTGTTGTATTACCTGAGGAGCGAAGGGCTGACACAGGTCTAAGTGCTCAAGGACATGCTCATTGCACAATTCGGGTTTATAGTGCCAGACGGCAAAATAATAGACGTCCCCCCAGGGATGAACCCGACACCCTACGGAGCGCGCAATGCAGACTTGGTACCCGCAGATCAAACCCTACGCCCGGCACGATCTGGCCGTCGATGACATCCACACCCTGTACGTCGATGAAAGTGGCTCCCCCGAAGGCTTGCCCGTCGTATTCATCCATGGTGGCCCTGGCTCCGGTTGCGACGCCAACAGCCGCTGCTATTTCGACCCGAACCTTTACCACATCGTCACCTTTGACCAGCGTGGCTGCGGGCGCTCCACCCCCCGCGCCAACCTGGAAAACAACACCACCTGGGACCTGGTCGCCGACATGGAGCGCATCCGCGAGCACCTGGGCATCGACAAATGGGTGCTGTTTGGCGGTTCCTGGGGCTCGACCCTGGCCCTGGCCTACGCGCAAACCCACCCGGAGCGCGTGCTCGGCCTGATCGTGCGCGGCATTTTCCTCGCCCGGCCCCAAGACATTGAGTGGTTCTACCAGACCGGTGCCAGCCGCATGTTCCCGGACTACTGGCAGGACTACCTGGCGCCGATCCCGCAGGATGAGCGGCACGACCTGCTCGGCGCCTACCACAAGCGCCTGATCGGCAACGACCAGATCGCCCAGATGCACGCGGCCAAGGCGTGGTCGACCTGGGAAGGTCGCATGCTGGGCCTGTGCCCGAACCAGGCGCAGGTGGAGCGCTTTGCCGAGCCCCAGCGTGCGCTGTCCATCGCACGCATCGAGTGCCACTACTTCACCAACAATTCCTTCCTGGAGCCGAACCAGCTGATTCGCGACATGCACAAGATCGCCCATCTGCCTGGCGTCATCATCCACGGGCGCTACGATATGATCTGCGCGCTGGATAACGCCTGGGAATTGCACCAGGCCTGGCCCAACAGTGAGCTGCAGGTGATCCGCGAGGCCGGCCATGCCGCGTCCGAGCCGGGCATCACCGATGCGCTGGTGCGCGCCACCGGCGAAATGGCACGGCGCCTGCTTGATCTGCCGCCAGAAGAAGCATGAAGGGTTTGTTACAAAGGGTGCGCGGCGCCCGGGTCGAAGTCGCGGGCGAAGTGGTTGGGGCAATCGACCAGGGTTTACTGGTGCTGGTGGCCGTGGAGCCGAGCGATACACCCGAGAGCGCCGACAAACTTCTGCACAAGCTGCTTAACTATCGGGTGTTCAGCGATGACGAGGGCAAGATGAACCTGTCCTTGAAGGACATCGGCGGCGGTTTGCTGCTGGTGTCGCAGTTCACCCTGGCGGCGGATACCAAGAGCGGGCTACGGCCGAGCTTCTCCACGGCGGCCCCTCCGGCCCTGGGAGCAGCGCTTTTTGATCACCTGCTGTTACAAGCGCAACAATTGCATGGCAAGGTGGCGTCGGGGCGTTTTGGCGCTGATATGCAGGTGCATTTGGTCAATGATGGCCCTGTGACCTTCCTCTTGCAGACGTGAATGTATTAAAAACGACTTTTAATGCCTAAAAACGCAGGGTTTCGCTACAAATACTTCGTTGTCCCTGATGCGTTGTTTCGCGGGCTACTAGATAATCGCGCGCTACGGGGATCAGCGTTGTTTGGTCCATTTTTGACTTAGGTAGAGACTTGTCCGACAACCAATGGGGAATCATTTTGCCCCAGGGGAGTCGGAACAATGCTCGCCAACCTGGCATATAGATAGCTGGCCGTTGGTTTTTTGATCTGTTTTCGGCGAGGGTTGCTCGTGATTGTTAGTCCCTGTAATGCACCAAAATTGTCTGCCAAACGGTTACGAAACGCACTGGTGACGGGCTCCGCCCTGTTTTGCCTGTTCGGCGCGGGTCAACTGTGGGCATTCAGTCTGGACGATGTGTCGGCCAAGGCAAAAGAGCTGGCCGGGCAGAAATACGAAGCTCCGCGCAGCAATCTGCCGAACGAATTCCGCGAAATGAAATTCGCTGACTACCAGAAGATTCGTTTCCGCAACGAAAAAGCCGAGTGGGCCGATCAGAACACGCCGTTCAAGCTGTCCTTCTATCACCAGGGCATGCACTTCGACACGCCGGTGAAGATCAACGAAGTCACCGCCGACAGCGTCCAGGAAATCAAGTACGACCCGACTCGCTTCGATTTCGGCGACGTGAAGTTCGATCCTAAAGCCACCGAGCAGCTGGGTTACGCGGGCTTCCGTGTGCTGTACCCGATCAACAAGGCCGACAAGCAAGACGAAATCATGACCATGCTCGGCGCCAGCTACTTCCGCGTCGTGGGCAAGGGCCAATCCTATGGCCTGTCCGCCCGTGGCATGGCGATCGACACTGCATTGCCGTCCGGCGAAGAATTCCCGCGCTTCACCGAGTTCTGGATCGAACGTCCGAAACCAGGTGAGAAACAGCTGGTGATCTTCGCCTTGCTGGATTCGCCACGGGCCACCGGCGCTTATCGCCTGACCCTGCGCCCTGGCACTGACACCATCGTCGACGTCAAATCCCAGATGTACCTGCGCGACAAGGTCAGCAAGCTGGGCGTTGCCCCGTTGACCAGCATGTACCTGTTCGGCGCGAACCAGCCGTCCAAGGTCCTCAACTACCGTCGCGAGCTGCATGACTCCAGCGGCCTGTCGATCCATGCCGGCAACGGCGAGTGGATCTGGCGCCCACTGAACAACCCTAAACACCTGTCGGTCAGCAACTTCAGCGTTGAAAACCCGCGTGGTTTCGGCCTGCTGCAACGTGGCCGCGACTTCAGCCACTATGAAGACCTGGACGACAACTACGACAAGCGCCCAAGCGCCTGGATCGAGCCTGAGGGCGACTGGGGCAAAGGCACCGTCAACCTGGTAGAGATTCCGACCGCCGACGAAACCAACGACAACATCGTTGCGTTCTGGAGCCCGGCCGAGTTGCCGGAAGTCGGCAAGCCGCTGGATGTCAGCTACCGCCTGCACTGGACCATGGACGAAAAATCGCTGCACCCGGCCGACAGCGCCTGGGTCAAGCAGACCCTGCGTTCCACCGGTGACGTGAAGCAATCCAACCTGATCCGCCAGCCTGACGGCAGCGTGGCCTACCTGGTGGACTTCGAGGGCCCGTCCCTCAAGGCCTTGCCATCGGACGCCCCGGTGCGCAGCCAGGTCAGCGTGGGTGAAAACGCCGAAGTCGTTGAAAACAGCGTGCGCTACAACGAGCACACCAAAGGCTGGCGCCTGACCCTGCGCATGAAGATCAAGGACGCCGGCAAGCCGACCGAGATGCGTGCGGCCCTGGTCCAGGACATCGTGAAGCCGGAACCTGAGAAGGTGTCGACCCAAGTGCTCAAGGCCGACAAGGTCCTGGCCAAGCAACACGAGAAACAGGCCAAGAAAGACGCCAAAGATGCAAAAGACAAGGAAGCCAAGCAGCCAGAAGCTGCCCCAGCCACACCGGAGCCGGAAAAGACCGAACAAGTCCTGACCGAGACCTGGAGCTATCAGTTGCCTGCCGATGAGTAATTCTCAAGCCACGCCAGAGACGCTGTCCGAGTACCTGGCGCACCTCCCGATGACCGCTGAGCAGCGCGCCGAACTGGCGGGCTGCACGTCCTTCAGCGAGTTGCATGAACGCCTGTCGTCGTCGACGTTCGACGCCCCGACCGATGCCGCCCAGGCCTCGGTCGGCCGTCGGTTGACCCTCAACACCGCCGAAGAGCTGCAAGACGCTGAAATGCTTGCGCTCGACGCCGGTGGCCGGGTGTGCCTGAAGGCCACGCCGCCGATCCGTCGGACCAAGGTGGTGCCTGAGCCATGGCGCACCAATATCCTGGTGCGCGGCTGGCGCCGGCTGACCGGTCGTACCAACCCGCCCAAACCGCCGAAAGACGAGCGCGTGCTGCCTGCTGCACGCTGGCGCACCGTGGGTTCGATCCGTCGCTACATCCTGCTGATCCTGATGCTCGGCCAGACCATCGTGGCCGGCTGGTACATGAAAGGCATCATGCCGTACCAGGGCTGGTCGCTGGTCGACTTCGACGAAATTCGCAACCAGACCCTGCTGCAAACCGCCACCCAGGTGCTGCCTTACGCCCTGCAAACCAGCATTCTGATCATGTTCGGGATTCTGTTCTGCTGGGTGTCGGCCGGTTTCTGGACCGCGCTGATGGGCTTCCTGGAACTGCTGACCGGTCACGATAAATACCGCATCTCCGGTAAAAGTGCCGGTGACGAGCCGATTCCGAAAGACGCCCGTACCGCGTTGGTGATGCCGATCTGCAACGAAGACGTGCCCCGGGTATTCGCCGGTTTGCGTGCAACCTTCGAATCGGTGGCCGCCACAGGCGACCTGGACCGCTTCGACTTCTTCGTCCTCAGCGACAGTAACGACGCCGATATCTGCATCGCCGAACAGCAAGCCTGGCTCGACGTGTGCCGCGAAGCCGGTGGCTTCGGCAAGATTTTCTATCGCCGCCGTCGCCGCCGTGTGAAGCGCAAGAGCGGCAACCTCGACGACTTCTGCCGTCGTTGGGGCGGTGAATACAAGTACATGGTGGTGCTCGACGCCGACAGCGTGATGAGCGGCGAATGCCTCACCAGCCTGGTGCGCCTGATGGAAGCCACGCCGGATGCCGGGATTATCCAGACCGCGCCGCGTGCGTCGGGCATGGACACCCTGTATGCGCGCATGCAGCAGTTCGCCACCCGTGTGTATGGCCCGCTGTTCACCGCCGGCCTGCACTTCTGGCAGCTGGGCGAATCCCACTACTGGGGTCACAACGCAATCATCCGCATGAAACCGTTCATCGAGCACTGCGCCCTGGCGCCGTTGCCGGGCAAAGGTGCGTTTGCCGGTGCGATCCTTTCCCACGACTTCGTTGAAGCCGCGCTGATGCGCCGTGCCGGCTGGGGCGTGTGGATTGCCTACGACCTGCCGGGCAGCTACGAAGAGCTGCCGCCGAACCTGCTGGACGAACTCAAGCGTGACCGTCGCTGGTGCCACGGCAACTTGATGAACTTCCGCCTGTTCCTGGTAAAAGGCATGCACCCGGTGCACCGCGCGGTGTTCCTGACCGGCGTGATGTCCTACCTGTCGGCACCGTTGTGGTTCTTCTTCCTGGTGTTGTCCACTGCGTTGCTGGCGGTGAACACCCTGATGGAACCGCAGTACTTCATGGCCCCGCGCCAGTTGTACCCGCTGTGGCCACAATGGCATCCGGACAAGGCGGTGGCGCTGTTCTCCACCACCATCGTGCTGCTGTTCCTGCCCAAGTTGCTGAGCATCATTTTGATCTGGGCCAAGGGCGCCAAAGAGTTCGGCGGCAAGTTCAAGGTCACCCTTTCGATGCTGCTGGAGATGCTGTTCTCCATGCTGTTGGCGCCGGTGCGAATGATCTTCCACACCCGTTTCGTACTCGCCGCGTTCCTCGGCTGGGCCGCCACCTGGAACTCGCCGCAGCGTGACGACGACTCCACCCCATGGGGCGAGGCGGTCAAGCGCCACGGCCCACAAACCGTACTGGGCTTCCTCTGGGCCCTGCTGGTGGTGTGGTTGAACCCAAGCTTCCTGTGGTGGCTGATCCCGATCGTCGGTTCGCTGATGCTGTCGATCCCGGTGTCGGTGATTTCCAGCCGGGTCAAGCTGGGCCTCAAGTCCCGCGACGAGAGCCTGTTCCTGATCCCTGAGGAATACAATCCGCCGCAAGCCCTGCTGTCGACCGAGAAATACACCCACGAAAACCGTTGGCATGCGCTCAACGACGGCTTTATTCGTTCGGTGGTCGACCCGCAGCAGAACGCCCTGGCCTGCGCCTTGGCGACTTCGCGTCACCGCGAGGCGGAGCCGATCGAGTACCTGCGCCAGGAGCGTGTTCGCCACGCGTTGAAGGTCGGCCCGGCCGGCCTCAACAACGGTGAACGCCTGGCCTTGCTCAGCGACCCGGTCGCCTTGGCCCGCCTGCACGAGCAGGTCTGGAGCGAAGGGCATGCCGAGTGGCTGGGTGCATGGCGCCAGTCGATCAAGGCTGATCCGCACGCGCCGTTGCTGCCGTTGCAGCCGCAGTCGTCCCAGGCCCAACCGGCCTGATTCAGACGCCCCCGAGGTTCTTCTCGGGGGCGCCTCGAACGCTGGTCCTACAGCGTTTTCCGCCGCTTCCTGTTGGCGCTAACTCCTTGTTATTTCGAAACAAAAGTCCCAGGTGCTGGGCGTATTGCCGTGCCTGTGGCTGGGTTAGGATCGCCCCCGAAATTTGATTCGGTGACAGGGGGATTCATGATCAACAGGTATTGTTCGGCATGGCTGATCGGCGCTATCGCGCTGATTCAGGTTAGCCTGGGGCAGGCAGGCGCCATCGATGATGCCGTTCGGCGCGGTGTGCTGAAAGTCGGTACCTCACCTACCTACATGCCTTTCGAAATGACCGATAAACACGGGCAGATCGTGGGTTTCGAGATCGACTTGCTCCAGGCCATGAGCCAGGCGCTGGGCGTAGAGCTTGAGTTGGTGGCCGTACCTTATGGCGACCTGCTGCCGGGGTTGGCGGCGAAGAAGTTCGACCTGATCGGCAGCGGCATGACCGTTACCCAGGAGCGCAACCTGAAGCTGAATTTCAGCGACTCCTTTATCGTGGTGGGCCAGACTGTGCTGCTGCACCCCAGCCTTGCCGGCCGGGTCGGCAGCGTGGAAGACCTGGATGAAGCCGGTTATCGCATCGCTGTCAGCGAAGGCACCACGGGGGAGTTGGCGGCGCGGCGATTTCTGGGGGCCGCACAAGTGACCCGTTTTGCAAACCCGCAAGACGGGGTCAGGCAGGTGGTGGAGGGCAAGGCTGATGCTTTTATCCACGACGCCCCCTATAACCTGATCGCGCTGGCCAGGCCGGAAAACAGTACGCTGCTGTCCCTCGAACAGCCCTTTACCTTCGAGCCGCTGGCCTTTGGCTTGAAGAAAGGCGATTACGACAGCGTCAACTGGATCAACCATTTCCTCAATCAGATCGCCCAGGATGGGACCTACGATCGGTTGCACGACAAGTGGTTCAGGGACACCGACTGGATGGTGGAAATCGACTGAAGTCATAACTACTTACACATCAATTGCTTGCCTTCGTGACTCGCCGACGTGTCTACACCTGCGCTGTGCTGCACCGTTGTGGGGCTTTTCCGACATACGCGGATAACAAATACCTGTGAAACCTTTGTGACGGGCATCGAGTGGGTTAGGATCGCACCCCGAAATGGTGCAGCCCTTTTTATGCGCCGACCTTACAAGAATCGTTCAGGGGACTTGATGATGAAAAAGTATCTTTCGATGCTGATGCTCGGCGTCACCGCACTGGTTGCCGCCACTGCGGCCCAGGCCGGCGCCATCGATGATGCGGTCAAGCGCGGCACGCTGAAAGTGGGCATGGACCCGACCTACATGCCGTTCGAAATGACAGACAAGCGCGGTGAAATCATCGGCTTCGAAGTCGACATCCTCAAGGCCATGGCCAAGTCCATGGGCGTCAAGCTGGAGCTGGTGTCCACCGGTTACGACGGGATCATCCCGGCCTTCTTGACCGGCAAGTTCGACATGATCGGCAGCGGCATGACCCTGACTCAGGAGCGCAACCTGCGCCTGAACTTCAGTGAACCCTTCATCGTGGTGGGCCAGACCCTGCTGATCCGCAAGGACCTGGAAGGCACCATCAAGTCCTACAAAGACCTGAACGACGAGAAGTACCGCCTGACCTCCAAGCTGGGCACCACCGGTGAAATGGTCGCCAAGAAGCTGATCTCCAAGGCCAAGTACCACGGCTACGACAACGAACAGGAAGGCGTGCTGGACGTGGTCAACGGCAAGGCCGACGCCTTCGTGTATGACGCGCCTTACAACGTGGTTGCCGAGAAGAAGGTCGGTAACGGCAAGTTGGTGTTCCTTGAAGAACCCTTCACCTTCGAACCCCTGGCGTTCGGCCTGAAAAAAGGCGATTACGACAGCATCAACTTCATCAACAACTTCCTGCACCAGATCCGCAACGACGGCACCTACGATCGCATCCATGACAAGTGGTTCAAGAGCTCCGAGTGGCTCAAGGACATGGAATAAAGGCTTTAGACCGAATTGCCTGTATCGCAGGCAAGCCAGCTCCCACAGTTGACGGTGTTCACACATCACAATGTGGGAGCGGGCTTGCCCGCGATGGCGGCCTCACAGGCAACACACATCCCGGAACGTGAAATGAAACAGAAAAAAGCCCAATGGCCCTGGCACCTGCTCACCGTGGTCGTGCTGGTCGGCCTGGCTGGCGCCTTGTACTACGCCACCTCGTTGATGTCCTACGAGTGGCGCTGGAACCGCGTACCGCAGTACTTCGCCTACCAGGCTGAAACGTCCCAACGCGCTGCCGACATCTCCACGGTGGTCGAGTTGGTACGCAAAGGCGACGTCGCCGAAGTCACCCTGCGCAACGACGCGGGCGCCGAGCAGAAGCTGACCGTTGCCGACAACAGCCTGCAAGTGGCTCGCGGCGATGACGTGGCCGAAGGCGATGTCGTCGGCGTGACCCGGCAGTGGGCGTTGGGGCCGTTGATGTGGGGCTTGTGGACCACGCTGTGGTTGTCGGTGGTGTCCGGCATTCTGGGCCTGGTGATCGGCTTGGCGACCGGCCTGTGCCGCTTGTCCAGCAACCCAACGTTGCGCGATCTGTCGACGATCTATGTCGAACTGGTGCGCGGTACGCCGCTGCTGGTGCAGATCTTCATTTTCTATTTCTTTATCGGCACGGTGCTCAACCTGTCCCGGGAGTTTGCCGGCATCGCGGCGCTGTCGCTGTTCACCGGTGCCTACGTGGCGGAAATCGTCCGGGCCGGCGTGCAGTCCATCACCCGTGGCCAGAACGAAGCCGCCCGTTCCCTGGGCCTGAGTGCCAGCCAGTCGATGCGCCATGTGGTGTTGCCGCAAGCCTTTAAGCGCGTGCTGCCACCCTTGGCCGGGCAGTTCATCAGCCTGGTGAAAGACACTTCGCTGGTGTCGGTGATCGCGATTACCGAATTGCTCAAGAGTGGCCGCGAAGTGATCACCACCTCGTTTTCGCCGTTTGAAATCCTGTTCTGTGTGGCAGGCCTGTACCTGCTGATCAACCTGCCGCTGTCGAAAATGGCCAGCCGGCTTGAGCGGAGGCTCGCGCAAAGTGATTGAAGTCCGCGATCTGGTAAAAGTCTTCGACACCCGTGGGCAGGTGGTGCGCGCGGTGGACAACGTGACCACCCAGGTGGCCAAGGGCGAAGTGCTGGTGGTGATCGGCCCGTCGGGTTCCGGCAAGTCCACCTTCCTGCGCTGCCTCAATGGCCTGGAAGAATTCGACTCGGGCTCGGTGAGCATCGACGGCCTGCAACTGGCCGACCCGAAGACCGATGTGAATGCCTACCGCCGCGAAGTCGGCATGGTGTTCCAGCATTTCAACCTGTTCCCCCACATGACCGTGCTGGAAAATCTGTGCCTGGCGCAAAAGGTCGTGCGCAAGCGCAGCAAGAAAGAACGCGAAGCCAAGGCCCTGGCCCTGCTGGAAAAGGTCGGTATTGCGCAAAAGGCCAACGAATTTCCGTCGCGCCTCTCCGGCGGTCAGCAACAACGGGTGGCAATTGCCCGGGCCTTGGCGATGGACCCCAAGGTGATGCTGTTTGACGAACCCACCTCGGCGCTGGACCCGGAAATGGTCGGTGAAGTCCTGGACGTGATGAAGACCCTGGCCCTGGAGGGCATGACCATGGTCTGCGTCACCCACGAAATGGGCTTCGCCCGCGAAGTGGCTGACCGGGTGCTGTTCTTCGATCACGGCAAGCTGCTCGAGGACGCCGCCCCGGCCGAGTTCTTCGATGCGCCGAAAGACCCACGCGCCCAGGCATTTTTGCGCCAGGTGTTGTGATCTTCAGAGCCTGAACTTGCCGACCAGGGTCTGCAGGTCCAGGCTCAATTTTGTCAGCTGAGCACTGGCTGTCGCGGTTTCCTCACTGGCGGCGGCTGCCTGTTCCGACACGTGCTTGACCTTCAATACGCTGCGATTGATCTCCTCTGCCACCAGGCTTTGCTCTTCGGCGGCAGCGGCTATCTGCGGGTTCATGTCCTGGATGACCGACACCGTGCGGGCGATGGCTGCCAGTGCCTCCCCTGCATCACGGGTCAGGCCTACACTGTTGTCAGTCAGGCTGCGGCTGCTGCTGATCATGTCGGCGACTTGCTGGGTGCCGGCGTGCAGGCTTTGGATCAACCCTTCGATTTCTTCGGCGGATTCCTGGGTGCGTTGGGCCAGGCTGCGCACTTCGTCGGCGACCACGGCAAACCCTTCGCCGGCCCGACCTGCACGCGCTGCTTCGATGGCTGCATTCAAGGCCAACAGGTTGGTCTGCTGGGACACTGACTTGATCACGTCCAGCACGCTGCCGATCTTCTGGCTTTCCTGCTGCAACGCGAGCATTGCCTGGCTCGAGCGCGTCATTTCGCTGGCTAACTGGCCGATTTGCTCTATGGCCAGGGTCACCACCTTATCGCCGGTGCTGGCTAGTTGGTCAGCCTCGGTTGCCGCCGCCGACGCCTGTTCGGCATGCCGGGCGACTTCCTGAGCAGTGGCGAGCATTTCGTTCATCGCCGTGGCGACCTGATCGGTTTCATCTCTCTGGTGGCTGATGCCGGCACGCGCCTGCTCGGCCGCCGTCGACAACTGCGTGGCAGCACTGGCGACTTGCTGGGCACTGCCGCCTATGCCACTGATCAGGTTGCGCAGGTTCTGGGTCATCTGGGCGATGCTTTGCTGCAGTTGGCCCAGTTCGTCACGGCGTTCGACCCGGGTGGTGTGGCTCAGATCGCCATTGGCGATGCGGTTGGCAGTGGCGAGGGTTTTTCGTAGCGGTACTACGATTTGCCGGGCGATCCACCACGCGGCAACGCTACCCAGCACCAAGGCCGCGAGGGTGATGCCTACCAGCAGCGTACGTTTCCGGCGTGCTTCATCGTCACCCTTGAGCACTTGGTCCTGGCTCAATTGCTCGCTTTGCTCAAGCAGTCTGTTGAGTTGTTGCTCGAAGCGGTTTTGCACTGTTTCGGTGTTCAGCTGGGCGTCCTTGAGTGCCGTAAGTTGAGTGCGATACGCCGCCAGGTCTTCCTTGAGCACGCTGGAGTCGACGGGAAGCGCGGTCACCGCAGCCAGCGCCGTTTCCAGTGCATCGAGTGTCTGGCTGATGCTCTGTGCGTAGGCTTGCAACGAGTCGGCGGACCAGGCCGGGCGTTGAGTGCGGTTCTCGGCCTGGCTGATGGCTTGACGCAGGTTTTCGATGGCCTCCAAGGCGTTCTGGTCGTGTTGGTCAGGCAATTCGCTGGCCAGTTGGGCCAGTGTGTCGCCCGCCTGGAGCGCGGTTTTTTGCACCGGAGTGCGCGTGCTCTCCCGGTGTTCGATCAAGGGTGGCAATTGTGCCAGCGCCGCTTTGAATGCATTCACCAGTTGGGTCGCTTGTTGCGCACGCGACAGGTCGTCCGGGTCTTTCAATCGGCTGGAGAGGTAGGCCAGTTGCTGCTCGATCTCTTCGATCTGGGTGCTCATCTTGCCCAGGCTGGCCGTGTCAGTGAGGGTGCGATACACAATACGATCAGCTCGCATGGCCTGCGCTACAACGGTCAGCTTGCCCAGCACCGTCAGGTTGCCTGAGCGGTCCAGCGCAGCACTCAACGCCTGCCAACCGGTGACCGCAATGATAAGGCTGAGGATCAGCACCTGGCCAAAGCCCAGGGCCAGTTTGAGCGTGACACTGGCATTGCCCAGCAGGCGGGTCAGCCGACGAAACATGGGGAGCCTCCGAATCAGAGAAAGCGTTCAGTGCTGACGCTAATTCGATTCAAAGGCGAGCGGGGACATGGCGGGATGATAAGCGTGTAGGAGATTTCACAAGTTGCTGGCGCGCGGCGACCGGAGGCGGTCGCCGCGCACAGAGGGTCAGACGCGAAAACGCCCGACCAGGGTTTGCAGGTAGATGCCCAGGCGCGCCAGCTCGGCGCTCGATGCCGCGGTTTCCTCGCTGGCCGACGAAGTCTGCTCAGACACATCACGTACATTCAGCACACTGCGGTTGATCTCTTCGGCCACCGCGCTTTGTTGCTCGGCAGCCGTAGCAATCTGCGAGTTCATCGCCTGGATGGTCGAGACCGTGCGCGTGATATTGCCCAGCGCATCGCCGGCACGGCGGGTCAGCTCGACGCTGCTGTCAGTGAGACCACGGCTGTTGTCCATGATCGTCGCCACCTGCTGGGTGCCGTTTTGCAGGCCGACGATCAGCTCTTCGATCTCTTCGGTGGATTTCTGGGTGCGCTGCGCCAGGCTGCGCACTTCATCAGCCACCACGGCGAAGCCACGCCCGGCCTCACCGGCACGTGCCGCTTCAATCGCTGCGTTGAGGGCCAGCAGGTTGGTTTGCTGGGCCACCGACTTGATCACGTCGAGCACGCTGCCGATCTTGTCGCTTTCACGTTTCAGGTCGCCCATCGCGACTGTGGAGTTGCCCACCTCGGTGGCCAGGCGTTCGATCTGGGCGATGGCTTCGCCGACCACCTTGTCGCCTTCACGGGCCTGCTGGTCGGCGGCCACGGCAGCTTCGGAGGCTTCCTCGGCGTTACGCGCCACTTCTTGCACGGTAGCGGCCATTTCGTTCATGGCGGTGGCCACCTGGTCGGTCTCGACCTTCTGGCTGTTGACCCCGGCGCTGGTCTGTTCCGTCACGGCCGACAGTTGCTCGGCGGCGCTGGCGATCTGAGTGACACCGTCGCTGATGCCGCCGATCAACTCACGCAGGCCCACAGTCATGCTCTGCATGGCGCGTTGCAGCTGGCCCAGTTCGTCCTGGCGCAGCGAGTCGAGGTTGTGGCTCAGGTCGCCGGAGGCGACGCGCTCGGCGACCTTGAGGGTCTGGTTCAGCGGGATGACGATCTGGCGGGTGATGGCCCAGGCGGCGACCAGGCCGAAGATCAGCGCCAGAGCAGTCGCCAATAGCAAGAGGTTCTTGGCCTGCGCAGCATCGGTATCACGCACCACGGTTTGGGAGGTGGTGAGTTTGTCGCTGTTGCCCAACAGGATATCGCCCTGGGCGGTCATGATGACCAAGGCGGCTGCGCTGGCGGTTTGAGAATCACGGTATTGGCTGACGGCGGCACGATAGGCCTGTAACGACACACCGGCCTCTTGCAGGTTGGCCTGGTAGGTTTCTGGCAGTTGGCCTTGCAGCTCGGTGATTTTCTTTAGGGCGTTGTCGATGGCGTCGAGTGCGGGCTGTTCGGCGTCGGTCTTGCCGCTGTAGGTGTAGCCGCGCACCTGGAAGCGCGATTGCTGGATCAACTTGCTCAGGTCGACCACGCTATTGAACTGGGTGACGCTGTCGCCTTGCAGCAGGGCTTTTTCAATCTCGTTGATCTTGGCCACGGCGTTGTCGGCGGTGTCGCCGAGCTTGCTGCGCGCCCCTTCACGCTTGAGGCCGGCCTGCACCATGGCGCCGAAGGCTTTTTTGTATTGGTTGAGGGCGTCCAGTTGCTGTTCGACCAGGGCCTTGTCGTCGGGTTGCTCGATCAGGGTTTCGGCGGTTTTCAGGCCGCTGTCCAGCTTGGCTATCAGGTCGTTGACGGCGCCCGTGCCTTGTTCGCCACGACGGGTCTCGAAGTCCAGGCGCGCCAGGCGCAGGTCCTTGGTCAGGCCGTTGAGGCTGGAGATAAAGCCCAGCTTATCGCCGCGACTGGTCACATCGCCCAGGCCGGTCCAGCCGGTGAAGGTGATCAACAGCGTCAGGATCAACACCAAGCCAAAGCCAATGGCCAGCTTTCGATTGACGCTCACATTCCCCAGTTTTTCGGCTAACCAACGATACATGCTGCGATCTCCTTTGGAACAAGGCTTGGACTTATTCAAAGGTTATCGGCTGCGCAGGAAGATTCTGTAGCGACACTGATCCCCTGTGGGAGCGGGCTTGCCCGCGATAGCGGTGCATCAGTCACAGGTCGGCTGGCTGATACACCGCTATCGCAGGCAAGCCAGCTCCCACACAAGCCGGCTCCTACAGGGGGTTGAAGTGGTTAGAAGAGGCGGGCGAGCAGGGCGGTGACGGCGGTTTCGACGCGCAGGATGCGTGCGCCAAGTTGTACCGGTTGCAGGCCGGCCTTGGCCAGCAGGTCGACTTCGTAGGGGATCCAGCCGCCTTCCGGGCCGATGGCCAGGGTGACCGGCTCGTCCAGCCCACGCGGGCACGCCGGGTAATCGCCCGGATGGCCGATCAGCCCCAGGGTGCCTTCGGCCATGGCCAGCAGGCGGTCCTCGACGAACGGCTTGAAACGCTTTTCGATGATGATTTCGGGCAGCACCGTGTCGCGCGCCTGTTCCAGGCCGAGGATCAGCTGCTCGCGAATCGCCTCAGGCTCCAGGAACGGGGTCTGCCAGAAACTCTTTTCGACCCGATAGCTGTTGAGCAGCACCACTTTCGGCACGCCCATGGCGGCTACGGTTTGCAGCACCCGACGCAGCATCTTCGGGCGCGGCAAGGCCAGCAGCAGGGTCAAAGGCAGTTTGGCGGGCGGCGGTTGGTCGAAGCTCACGTGCAGTTCGGCTTCGCCGGCGTCCAGGCGCAGCAACTGGGCGTTGCCCATCAACCCGCCAATACGGCCGACGCGCAGGCTGTCACCGACGGCCGCACGGTGGACGTCCTGCATGTGCACCAGGCGCCGGTCACGCAGCACCACACGGTCGGCCGCAATGAAGTCGGCCTCTTCCAGTAACAGCAGGTTCACGGCTGGGTCGCTGGCGGCTGGTCGTCGTCGGCGGGCTGGTCATCCGGGTGATCGCCACGCTTGCTGATCAGGCTGCCGAACAGAATGCCGATCTCGAACAACATCCACATCGGCACGGCCAGCAACGTCTGCGAGAAGATGTCCGGCGGCGTGAGGATCATGCCGACCACGAAGCAGCCGATGATCACGTACGGGCGGATCTTCTTCAGGTACTTGACGTCGACCACGCCGATCCACACCAGCAGCACCACGGCCACCGGGATTTCGAAGGCCACGCCAAAGGCGAAGAACAGCGTCATCACGAAGTCGAGGTAGCTGGTGATGTCGGTCATCATCTCCACGCCGGCCGGGGTGGCCGCGGCGAAGAACTTGAAGATCAGCGGGAACACCAGGAAATAGGCGAACGCCATGCCGGTGTAGAACAGCAGGATGCTCGACACCAGCAGCGGCACCGCGATGCGCTTCTCATGCTTGTACAGGCCCGGCGCGATAAAGCCCCAGATCTGGTGCAGGATCACCGGGATCGCCAGGAACAGCGAGACCATCATCGTCAGCTTCAACGGCGTGAGGAACGGCGAGGACACGTCGGTGGCGATCATCGTCGCGCCGGCCGGCAGGTACTGGCGCAAAGGCGTAGAGACGAAGGTGTAGATCTGCTGGGTAAAGGCGAACAGCCCGGCAAAGATGATGAAGATCGCCGCTACGCAGCGCAGCAGGCGGGTACGCAGCTCGGTGAGGTGCGAAACCAGCGGCATGTGCTGGTCGTTTTCCGGTTTATCAGCGCTCATGGGGCTCGCGGCGGCAATGTAGGGTCATGGGGAGCGGGCGACGCAACGGGCGCCGGCGCAGGCTCTGTGGGGCTGTGGACGGCCGGTGCCGGGGCGGGTTCCGCCACGGGTGGCACCTGGGCCACGGGCGGCGGCGCGATGCTCTGCTCGGCCACAGGTTCGGCCGGCTTGGCAGGCTCCTGCACCGGGGAGAGGATCTTGCGCGCTTCCTGCTCCAACGAAAGGATGTGCTCGTTGTGCAGTTGGCGACGAATCTCGTCGGCGCCGATTTCCCGTTCAACTTCCTGTTTGATGGCGTTGAAACTGCGTTTCAGGCGCCCGATCCACAGGCCGGCCGTGCGCGCGGCACCGGGCAGGCGTTCCGGCCCCAGTACCAGCAGGGCAACAAGGCCGACGAGGAGCAGTTCAGAGAAGCTGATACCAAACATTAGTCAGTGCTCACGAGTCTTTGCGGGTCGGCTCTTCGACTTTCTCAGCCTGCACGTCGAAGGTACGACGCTCGGTGATCGGCTGGGTGGCCTGCGGGTGCACAGGCTGGGCTGGCGGCACAGGGTTGGCCACCGGGTCGGCCGGCTTTTCGTCATCGTTCATGGCTTTACGGAAGCCCTTGATCGATTCGCCCACGTCAGTGCCCAGGTTCTTGAGTTTCTTGGTGCCGAACACCAGTACCACTACCACCAGAATGACGATCCAGTGTTTCCAGTCAAAAATGCCCATGCTGCAATTCCTCTGTAAAAGTTATTCAGGCGGACGGGCGCGAGGCCTTTTCGGCATGCCCGGACAAGCCGAAGCGACGGTCCAGTTCATCCAGCACAGCCTGCGGATGCTGCCCCAGTTGGGCGAGCATGACCAGGCTGTGGAACCACAAATCAGCGGTTTCGTAGATCACATCGCTGCAGTCGCCGCTGATTTGCGCGTCCTTGGCGGCGATGATGGTCTCGACGGATTCTTCGCCGAGTTTTTCCAGGATCTTGTTCAAGCCCTTGTGGTAAAGGCTGGCGACATAGGAGCTGTCGGCGTCCGCGCCTTTGCGGTCTTCCAGCACCTGGGCCACGCGGTTCAGGGTATCGCTCATGTTCAGTGTCCTGCCGAGTAAATGGCGTGCGGGTCTTTGAGCACCGGCTCTACAACCTTCCATTCGCCGTTTTCGAACACGCGATAGAAGCAGCTGTGACGGCCAGTGTGGCAAGCGATGTCGCCGATCTGCTCGACCATCAGGATCACCACGTCGGCATCGCAGTCGAGGCGCATCTCGTGCAGGGTCTGCACGTGCCCGGACTCTTCGCCCTTGCGCCACAGTTTGCCACGCGAGCGTGACCAGTAGATGGCGCGCTGCTCGGCGGCGGTGAGGCTCAGGGCCTCGCGGTTCATCCAGGCCATCATCAGCACGCGCCCGGTCTTGTAGTCCTGGGCAATGGCCGGCACCAGGCCGTCACTGTCCCACTTGATCTCGTCCAGCCAGTCTTTCATGTTCGGCTCCGGCAATTTGCGACAGTGTATAACCGGATTGGCTATCGACGCACGATCAGATAAACACCCACGGCGACCATGATGCCGGCCGGCCAGTGGCCCAACTCATTCAACGGCCCGCCGAGGGCGAGTATCACGCCGCCGACCAGGTGCGCGGCGCCCAGCAGGCGCAGGAACCAGTCGTCCTTGCGCTTCTTCCAGGGTGGTGCCGGGTCCTTGGCGTGGGGCTGGGACATGCGCTCCAGCAGGTCGCGGGTCATGTTGGCCAGGTGCGGCAGTTGTTCCATCTGGCTGTGCAGGTTGCCCAGTACGGTTTTCGGGCTCATGCGCTCGCGCATCCAGCGTTCCAGGAACGGCTGGGCGGTGTTCCACAGGTCGAGGTCCGGGTACAGCTGGCGGCCCAGGCCTTCGATGTTCAGCAGGGTTTTTTGCAGCAGTACCAACTGCGGCTGCACTTCCATGTTGAAGCGCCGTGCGGTCTGGAACAGGCGCATCAGCACCTGGCCGAAAGAAATATCTTTTAACGGTTTTTCAAAGATCGGCTCGCACACGGTGCGGATCGCCGCTTCGAATTCGTTGAGCTTGGTTTCGGCCGGTACCCAACCCGAATCGATGTGCAACTGCGCCACGCGGCGGTAATCGCGCTTGAAGAAGGCGAACAGGTTGCGGGCCAGGTAGTCCTGGTCTTCCGGGGTCAGGCTGCCGACGATGCCGCAGTCGATCGCAATGTACTGCGGGCTCCACGGGTTCACGGTGCTGACGAAGATGTTGCCCGGGTGCATGTCGGCGTGGAAGAAACTGTCGCGGAACACCTGGGTGAAGAAGATCTCCACGCCGCGCTCGGCAAGCATCTTCATGTCGGTGCGCTGGTCCGCCAGGGTGGCGAGGTCGGTGACCTGCACGCCGTAGATGCGCTCCATCACCAGCACTTTGGGGCGGCACCAGTCCCAATACACCTGGGGCACGTACAGCAGCGGCGAACCTTCGAAGTTGCGCTTGAGCTGGCTGGCGTTGGCGGCTTCGCGCAGCAGGTCGAGTTCGTCGTAGATGGTTTTTTCGTAGTCGGCGACCACGTCCACCGGGTGCAGCAAGCGCGCATCGGCGCTGAAGCGCTCAGCGGCGCGGGCGAGGATGAACAGCCACGCCAGGTCCTGGCCGATGATCGGCTTGAGGCCCGGGCGGATCACCTTCACCACCACTTCTTCGCCGGTCTTCAACTGGGCGGCGTGGACCTGCGCCACGGAGGCCGAGGCCAGCGGGTCGACATCGAAGCGGCTGAAGACGTCGCTGATCTTCTTGCCCAGTTGCTCTTCGATCAACTTCATCGACTGCTGGGAATCGAATGGCGGCACGCGGTCCTGCAACAGCATCAGCTCGTCGGCGATGTCTTCGGGCAACAGGTCGCGGCGGGTCGAGAGGATCTGCCCGAACTTGATGAAGATCGGCCCCAGGTCCTGCAACGCCAGGCGCAGGCGCGCACCCCGGCTGAGCTCCAGCGGCTTGCGCGGGAACCAGCGCCACGGCAGCACATAGCGCACCGCCAGCAGAAACCACGGCAGGGGCAGGGCGAACAGCAGGTCATCGAGGCGGTAGCGGATTACGACGCGCTGGATACGAAACAGACGGCGGACGGCGAGCAGCTTCATGCGTTATCGCTTGGATCAAGGGAACGGCTCAGGCGCTCGAAGCGGGCCTCGAGGCGTTCCAGGTCGATTTTGGCCTTGTCGAGTTCACGAAAGCGCGCTTGCGCTTCCCGTTCTCCGACCAGGGTGCGCGATTCTTCGCTCAGGTATTCGGCGAGGTTCTGGTTGAGGCTGGCGAACCCCTGCTGGTACCAGCGCGTGCGGCTGCGCAGGTGCCCGCTGATCAACTGGGTGGCCACGGGGCCAATCCAGCGCGACAGTTCGTATTCCCAGTCCAGTTCCAGGTCTTGCAGCACGGCGGCCAGGTCCATCAGCACCGAACTGTCACCTTCGAGCTCCACCTCGGCGCTGTGCAGGATGGCGGTCTTGTTGCGGCTCAGGGCCAGGTGCAACAGGCTCGATGCCGGCGCACGCAGGGTGCAGTCGGCGTCGGCAGCCCAGTCGCTGGCGAGCAGCAGGCCTTCATCGCTGGGCAGGATAAACAGCTGCAAGGCGGGGCTGCGACAGTCGACAGCAATGATCTTGCCGTTCAAGTGCGCGAGCCGCGCCAGGGCGGTGCTGTCCAGGCGCAGCACACGGTTGATACCGTGCTCTGTGCTTGCGAGAAGGCCTGCGAACAGCATCAGGGCTTGATGCCGCGGTGCAGGGCGACGATGCCCGAGGTCATGTTGTGGTAGGTCACGCGGTCGAAGCCGGCTTCTACCATCATCGACTTCAGGGTTTCCTGGTCGGGGTGCATGCGGATCGATTCGGCCAGGTAGCGGTAGCTCTCGGCGTCATTGGTGATCAGCTTGCCCATCAGCGGCATGAAGGCGAAGGAGTAGGTGTCGTAGACCTTGGACATCAGCGCGTTGGTTGGCTTGGAGAACTCCAGCACCAAGAGGCGGCCACCGGGCTTGAGCACGCGCAGCATGGAGCGGATCGCGTCTTCCTTGTGGGTCACGTTGCGCAGGCCGAAGGCAATGGTCACGCAGTCGAAATGGTTGTCCGGGAACGGCAGCTTCTCAGCGTCGGCCTGGACGAACTCGATATTGCCGGCCACGCCTTTATCCAGCAGGCGGTCGCGACCGACCTTGAGCATCGAGCCGTTGATGTCCGCCAGCACGACCTGACCCGTCGGGCCAACCAGCTTGGAAAACTTGGCGGCCAGGTCGCCTGTGCCGCCGGCGATGTCCAGCACACGGTTGCCGGTGCGCACGCCCGACAGCTCGATGGTGAAACGCTTCCACAGGCGGTGCATGCCGCCCGATAGCACGTCGTTCATCAGGTCGTACTTGGCGGCTACGGAGTGGAACACCTCAGCGACTTTTTCCGCTTTCTGGCTTTCCGGAACGTTCTTGAAGCCGAAGTGAGTGGTGGGTTCGGCATCGCTGCCTTTGCGCTGATCAGTCATATCGCTGTCACCAAAAGAGAATGCGGGACATGATAATCCCCGCGACCTGCTTTGTCTTGGCAAGGCTGAAGGTAAGATAGGCGGTCACCGAGACCTTTTGCCGCATGGAAGGTATCCATACCGTTATAAAAGAGGAGTCATTGCAATGGCCCGTATTACCGTTGAGCGTGCACATTCCCTGGGAAAAGAAGGCGCGCGGGCAAAGGCCGACAAGTTGGCGAGCAAACTCAAGGAGCAATATGGCCTGGAGTCCACATGGTCTGGCGATACCTTGAACCTCAAGCGTTCAGGCGTTAAAGGCACTGTGTCGGTGGCCGAGGATTCCTTGCGTATTGATGTGGAGCTGGGGCTGTTGATGTCGGCCATGAGTGGCACTATCAAGTCCGAAATCGAGAAAGCCCTGGATAAGGCACTGGCCTGATCCGGATCTACTTAGGGTGCCGATTCTAATTTTTCTGCCTACTTTGTGCCCAAGCCCTCAACTCCTGCGGGCCGTTCCTCAACCCTTTTCTGCGTGAGGTGTGCCATGGCCAAAGTTATTTTGAAGAAAAAAATCGACGTTCAGTCCACCGCCCTGAGTGACGTTAAAAGCTATGCCCGCAAGATCTGGCTGGCAGGGCTTGGTGCCTATGCCAAGGTCGGCAGCGAAGGCAGCGAGTACTTCAAAGAGCTGGTCAAGAAAGGTCAACATGTTGAAAGTAAAGGCAAAAAAGTTGTAGTTGAACAACTTGATGCCGCCAACAGTCAGATTGACCAAGTAAAGAGTAATGTCTCCAGCGTCAAAGGCCTGGTTGAAGTTCAACTGGATAAAGTTGAAAAAGCTTTTGACATACGCGTTGCAAGTGCCTTGAATCGGATCGGCATTGCGTCTAAACATGACGTGGAGACACTCTCTGCTAAGCTCGAAGAGCTGACGACATTGCTAGAACGTGTCGCGCGTAAACACTAAGGAGACATCGGGATGGCTGTTAAAAAGACTACTCAGAAAGAAGGCAGCTCGTGGGTCGGGGAAGTTGAAAAATATTCCCGTAAGATCTGGCTTGCTGGTTTAGGCGTGTACTCGAAGGCTAGCATTGGTGAAGGCAAAAAACTCTTCGAGTCTTTGGTCAAGGACGGTGAGAAAGCCGAGAAGTTGACCAAAAGCACAGTGGGTAAAACAGTTGAAGCGGCCAAGGCAACTGCCGGTTCCGCCAAGTCGGGTATTTCTGACACCTGGGGCAAGTTGGAAGAAACTTTCGACAAGCGCCTCAACAGTGCGATTTCGAGACTGGGCGTACCCAGTAAGGCAGAGCTGAAGGCACTGCACAGCAAGGTCGACACGTTGACCAAGCAAATCGAAAAACTCACCGGCGCCAAAGTGGCCCCTGTGAAAACCGCTGCCGCCAAACCTGCTGCCAAACCGGCCGCTAAAACCGCAGCGGCCAAGCCTGCAGCGAAACCTGCAGCCAAGCCTCTGGTAAAAGCTGCTGCCAAACCGGCTGCAAAACCTGCGGCCAAGGCACCCGCCAAAGCCGCCGCTAAACCAGCTGCCAAGCCTGCGGCTAAAACAGCAGCGGCAAAACCGGCTGCCAAGCCTGCCGCTAAACCAGTGGCCGCTAAAGCCGCTGCCAAACCGGCTGCTAAACCTGCCGCCAAGGCCGCCGCAAAACCAGCCGCCAAGCCAGCGGCTAAAACCGCAGCCGCTAAACCTGCTGCCAAGCCCGCTGCTGCGAAACCTGCAGCCAAACCGGCTGCTGCTAAACCTGCGGCCGCCAAGCCTGCGGCAAAACCAGCCGCCGCGAAGAAGCCTGCGGTAGCGAAAAAACCAGCAGCGGCCAAGCCTGTTGTTGCGGCCAAGCCAGCCACTCCGGCACCTGCCGCTTCAACAGCCAACTCGGTGTCCGCACCGACCCACGCTGCGACCACCCCGACTGCAACGCCGGTAACCCCGACGCCCTCCAGTCAGTCCTGATTTTCTCAGGGCACAAAAAACGCCCGGCCTGTAAAGGTCGGGCGTTTTTTTATGGAAGTCTCACCTATATCGCACTTCCAATGTGGGAGCGGGCTTGCCCGCGATGACGGAGTTTCAGTCACATAGATATTGGCTGATCTATTGCTATCGCGGGCAAGTCGAATCGTCGCACCGCCGCTCCCACAGTTTTAATCGATTTCATCCAGATATTTCAGGGCAAACTTCTCGGTCGCCAGCCGCGCCGGCAGCAGCAAGTGCGGCGCCACCAGCATCACGATCTGGTAGACCACCACCCGTATCTCTCCTTCACGGTCGAGAATCCGCTGGTAGTCCAGCGAAAACAGCAGGGTCAATGTGATTTGCTCCACCAGTTGCCCCAGTGCCTGGGTGCCACTGACCAGTTGCCCCGAGGTCTTCAACCGTGCCAACAGCGACGCCAGCGTACGCTTGAGTGCCGTGAGCAGGTGGCGAATGCCTTTGGCCAGCTTCGGCAGGCGCCCGGCCAGGTTCGACAGGTCCTGGAACAGAAACCGGTAATGGGCCATGCGCTCGACAATCAGGTGCAGGAACAGCCAGTAATCCTCGGCCTCCAGCTGCGCGTCAGCGGGCGGATCGAGCAGGGGCGCCAGCTCGCATTGAAAGCGCTCGAACAGCCCGAGCACCAAAGGCTCCTTGCCATGGAAGTGGTAGTAGAGGTTGCCGGGGCTGATCCCCATTTCATTGGCCACCTCCATGGTCGACACGTTCGGCTCGCCCTTCTGGTTGAACAACTGCAGGGCACATTCAAGGATACGGTCGCGGGTCTTCATCCAGTCTTCTTAATGTGATCGTTGAGTTCAGCGCACGCGCACATAGGTGCCCGGCGCTGCTTCCATCGGTGGGTAGTTCTGGTTGCCCAGGGCGGTGAGGGTTTCGCGCTGCACGCCGGAGCGCTGTTGCACCCATTCCAGCCACTGCGGCCACCAACTGCCTTCGACGTGGCTGGCGTCGTAGTACCAGGCGCGCGGGTCGCTGCTCAGTTTGGGGTTCTCGACGTAGTTGGCCTTGGGGTTGCCCGGCGGGTTGAGGATGCTCTGGATATGCCCGCTGTTGGACAGCACGAAGCGCCGCTCGCCCCCCAGCAACTGGGTGGAGCGATACACCGCGTCCCACGGCGTGATGTGGTCGTTGATCCCGGCCACGCTGAAGCTGTCCACCGTGACCTTCTGCAAGTCGATAGGCGTGCCGCACACCTCCAGGCCACCGGGATGGCTCAGCGGGTTGTGCTTGAAGAAATCCAGCAGGTCGCCGTGCAATGCGGCGGGCAAGCGTGTGTTGTCGTTGTTCCAGTACAGGATGTCGAAGGCCGGGGGTTCCTTGCCCAGCAGGTAGTTGTTGATCCAGTAGTTCCAGATCAGGTCATTGGGGCGCATCCAGGCGAACACCTTGGCCATGTCGCGGCCGTCCAGCACGCCCTGTTGGTAGGAGCGGCGTTTGGCCGCCTCCAGGGTTTGCTCGTCGGCAAACAGCGTGGCGGGGCTGTCGATCTGGCTGTCGAGCAGGCTTACCAGGTAGCTGGCGCTGGAGATGCGCCGCAACTGGCGCTTGGCTTGCAGGTGGCCTTGCAGGGCGGCGATGGTCAGGCCACCGGCACAGGCGCCCATCAGGTTGACCTCCCGCGCGCCGGTGATGGCCCGGCAGACGTTGAGGGCTTCTTCCAGCGCCGCAACGTAAGTGGAGAGCCCCCATTCGCGATGGCGCACGTCCGGGTTGCGCCAGCTGACCATGAAGGTCTGCAGGCCGTTCTTGAGGGCGTACTGCACGAAGCTGTTGGCGGGGCTGAGGTCGAAAATGTAGTACTTGTTGATTTGCGGCGGCACCACCAGCAGCGGCTTGGCGTACTGCTTTTCGCTCATGGGCTTGTACTGGATCAGCTCCAGCAGCTCGTTGCGAAACACCACCGAGCCCGGGGTGGTGGCAACCGTCTTGCCCACTTCGAACGCGTGCTTGCTCACTTGGCGCGGCAGGCCATTGTTGTGCAGCAGGTCTTCGAACAGGTTGGTGACACCGCGCACCACGCTGTTGCCCCCGGAGTTGAGCAGCTCCTTGACGGCCAGCGGGTTGAGCAGGGTGTTGGAAGGGGAGACGGCGTCGTTGAGCAGGGAGAAGGCAAAGTGTGCGCGGGCCCGGTCATCGGCGCTCAGCGAGCTGTCGTCGATCCAGTGGCGCGTCTGCTTTTGCCAGCTCAGGTAGGCTTGCAGGCTGCGCCGATAGAGCGGGTTGAGCTTCCAGGTCGGGTCGCTGAAGCGGCTGTCATTGGGGTTGGGCTCATGCACGGTTTCACCCAGCAGCACGCGACCGAGTTGGCCGCTCAGCGCCCAGGCATGACGAGCGGTATGCACCGGGTTGCGCAAGCCGTGGGCGGCAACACTGCGCAGCGTCGACAGCAAGTCCCGACCGCGCAGGCCGGTGATCGCGTTTTGCGCATTGATGAACACGGCAGGGGTGGGCGCCGGGTTCGTCACGGGTCTTTCTCGCATGAGCCAACACTCCTTCGTCAAGCCATCAAACAGGCACGCCAATTCAGAACCATAGTCGGTTCCTGGCAAGTTGCGCGGCGGTGTGGTCCTTACACCGCAGGTCGCGGATGAATCACCGCGCGCAGGCGCTCCTCCTCGAGAAATTTCATGATGATCGGCGCCACCGCTTCGGCCCGGGTGATCAAGAACAGGTGGCCATCGTCGATGATGTGCAACTGTGCGTTGGGAATGCGCCAGGCCAGCATGCGCATGTTGATCAGCGGGATCAGCGGGTCGTCATCCCCCGCCAGCACCAGGGTGGGTTGGCGGATCTTGTGCAGCCAGTGGATGCTGGTCCAGCCCAGCCCGGCAAACAGTTGCCAGTAGTAACCCAGCTTGCCCGCCGAGCGCACTTTGCTGGCGTGTTCGGCGGCCAGTTTCGAATCGCGGCGGAACGAGCCGCCGTAGATCATCGGGGCGATGCGCACCACGTGGGACGGCTGGATGTAACGGCGTGGGCTGGCCATCAGCCACAGCACCTTGGGTTTGCCCGGCACCATCACCGCACCCGCCGCCGTGGCGGCGAGGATCAGCTTCTTGCAACGCTCCGGGTAGTCGTAGGCGAACTGCTGCGCCAACGCGCCGCCCCAGGACACGCCCACCGCGTTCACCTGGCCATAGTCCAGGTAGTCGAGCATGCGTGCCGTGAGCTTGGCCAGGCCGGGAAAGCGATAGGGGCGGTTGGGCGTGGATGAGCCGCCCACGCCGGGCACATCGAAGGCGATCACTTCCAGGTCCGGGTCCAGGGCCTGGACAAACGGAAACACCAGCTCAAGGTTGGCGCCGATGCCGTTGAAGATCAGCAAAGGCGTCAAGTGAGGCTTGCCCGGGCGCACCGCCGTGCGGATGGTCTGGCCATCCAGGTCGATGGTACGAAAGATGAACGGTTGCGGCATGCTCAAGCCCTGTCAGGTGGTGCAAAGATCCAATGGACGATGCGGTCCATGTGGGAGCTGGCTTGCCTGCGATGGCATTCTTCCTGCCAGCCCATCAACAACTGGCCCACCGCTATCGCAGGCAAGCCAGCTCCCACAGGGGCTGCATTTCAACCAAACATCTGCTTATCGTTCGTGTACATAAGTGCCCGGCGCTGCTTCAGCTGCGGCGTAGGTTTTATTTCCTAGCGAAGTCGGCGCCTTCTTCAACTTGCCTGCCCGATCCGCCTGCCACGCCTGCCAGTGCAACCACCAGGAATCGGTGTGCTTGGTCGCGTTCTCCTGCCATTCCAGTGCACTGCACGCCAGGCCATCACTGGTCTGGTAGCGCGCCTTGGGGTTGCCCGGAGGGTTGAGAATGCTCTGGATATGCCCGCTGCTCGACAGCACGAACTCCACCTTGCCGCCAAACAACTGCGCCGACTTGTAGCAGGACTGCCACGGCGTGATGTGGTCGTTGGTGCCGGCCAGCGAGTAGATATCGGCGGTGACCTGCTTGAGGTCGATGGGCGTGCCGCACACTTCCAGGGCGTTGGCGCGTACCAGCGGGTTGTTCTTGAACAGTTCGATCAGGTCGCCGTGGAACGCGGCCGGCAAACGTGTGGTGTCATTGTTCCAGAACAGGATGTCGAACACTGGCGGTTCGTTGCCCAGCAGGTAGTTGTTGACCCAGTAGTTCCAGATCAGGTCGTTGGGGCGCATCCACGCGAACACCTTGGCCATGTCGCGACCCTCCAGCACGCCGGCCTGGTAGGAGTGGCGCTTGGCGGCCTCAAGGGTTTGCTCGTCGACGAACAGCGCCACCTGGGTGTCCAGGGTGGTGTCCAGCACGCTGACCATCAGGGTCAGGGCGTTGACCTTCTTCTCCCCCAGCGCGGCATAGTGGCCGAGCAAAGCGGTGCAGGTGATGCCGCCCGAGCAGGCGCCGAGCATGTTGATGTCTTTGCTGCCGGTGATCGCCGTGACCACATCCACCGCTTCCTTGAGCGCCTCGATGTAGGTCGACAGGCCCCACTCGCGCTGGGCCTTGGTCGGGTTGCGCCAGCTCACGATAAAGGTCTGCTGGCCATTGCGCAGGCAGAAGCGCGCCAGGCTCTTGTCCGGGCTCAGGTCGAATACATAGAACTTGTTGATCTGCGGCGGCACTACCAGCAGGGGGCGCTCGTGCACCTGTTCGGTGATCGGCTTGTACTGGATCAGCTCCAGCACGTCGTTGCGAAACACCACCGCGCCTTCGGTGGTGCCCAGGGTCTTGCCCACTTCAAAGGCGCCCATGTTGACCTGGCTCGGCATGCCGCCGTTGTGTACCAGGTCCTTGGCCAGGTGGGAGAGGCCATCGAGCAGGCTCTTGCCACCGGTTTCAAAGAAGCGTTTGACCGCCGCCGGGTTGGCCGCGCTGTTGGTAGGGGCCATGGCTTCGGTCATCAGGTTGATCACAAAGTGACCTCGGCTGATGTCCTGTTCCGACAGGTTGCTGTCGCCGATCCAGTCGTGCAGCTCCTTGCGCCACGCCAGGTAGGTCTGCAAATAACGTTTGTAGAGCGGGTTCTGGCTCCAGGCCGGGTCATGGAAACGACGGTCGTCGTGTTCCGGCACCAGCTGGGATTTGCCGAACATCACGTTCTTCAATTCGACGCCGAAGTGGGCGACGTGCTTGACGCTGTGCAACGGTTGCTTGATGGCTTGGGTCAGCACCATCTTCGCCGAGGCGAGCAAATCCTTTTTCCGTAACGCGATGATCGGGTTCAGCCCCAGGGTGTTTTCCGAGGCCTGGCGTTTCAAGTCATCGTTGTTCTTGTTACTCATCTACGACGCTCCATTGTCCGAAAGACGAGTACCGGGTACCGCTGTGCACCAGGTTTCGATACACAACACAAGCCAGGTACGCGACTCGGGTGACCGTTGATACCGCATCGTCAAATGCAGGGAACTTGCCAGTTCCATTGGTTACCCGAGTTTAATTTTTTTCGCAAGCGGGCCAGTCATTGGCCGCGCGACAGGGCATTCAAGCAGATGAAATTAGAAAATGCTCTCTAAAGAGCAAGAGGCGTGTGCTAGAGCATCAGCCGCACGACCGACTCGCTCGGGTCGCGGGTTTTTCCAGCGGCTTTGAGTTCGGCCAGGTAATCGGCCCACAGCGCGTCCTGACGCACGGCCAGCTGGTAAAGGTAGTCCCAGGTGAACAGCCCGCTGTCGTGTCCGTCGTCGAAGGTCAATTTCAGTGCGTACTGACCGGCCGGTTCTATCTTGGTCAACCGTACGTTGAGCTTGCCGAATTGCAGGATGGGTTTGCCGTGACCCTGGACCTCGGCGGAAGGCGAGTGGGTGCGCAGCAGTTCGGCGGAGAGTTGGTACACCTCGTCGGGCCCGTAGGTGAGGCCGAGGGTGTTGGAGGTTTTGTGCAGGTTTACGGCAGTGGGGAATTTGGTCATAGGAGATGATCCTGAAGAAACCGGCTCAAAAATGTGGGAGCTGGGGTGGGGGGGGGGGGGGGGGGGGGGGGGGGGGGGGGGGGGGGGGGGGGGGG
>NZ_JBWKRS010000003.1:0-140120 GCF_059419385.1 Pseudomonas sp. GW821-FHT05H12
ACGCATACCCAAACACCTCAGATTTGGGCGCCATCATAGCGCCCGATTGAAGTGTCCAAAATCATTAGGCCAGTTCAAGCCAGCTCCCACATGTTGACCGTGCAAATCCGATCCAATGTAGGAGCTGGCTTGCCAGCGATGGCGCCAGTACGATCAACACCGAGCTTCAGGGATACCCCAACACCTGCTTCACCGAAGCCAGATTCGCCTCAATCCACCCCCGATCAATCGCCCCCCAGCTGCGAATCCGATAGTGCCCCGCATGGTTGCGGGCGCCGTCTTCCTGTTCGAACTCACACACGATATCCAGGTCGGCCAACGCCGCAATGGTGTCCTGCGCGGTGCGCCGGGGCATGCCGGTCACGTCGGTCAGCGCAGGCACGCTGCTGGCCAGCCCGCTGTCGATCAGGTAGGCCACGTACAGGCGGCGGTAGAAGCTACTCTTGGTCTTGCTCACATCCATGGTGGTCGCCTTGTGCGGTCAGGGTTTGCCCTGCAGGTCGCGATACGTGAGGTACACCCGCAGGTCGAATTCCACCTGATGGTAGCCCGGCATCATGTAGTCGCAGAGTTTGTAGAACGCCTTGTTGTGGTCCGATTCCTTGAAGTGCGCCAGTTCGTGCACCACGATCATGCGCAAGAATTCCGGCGCGGCCTCTTTGAACAGCGAGGCGATGCGAATCTCCTTCTTGGCTTTCAGATTGCCGCCCTGCACCCGTGAAATCGTGGTGTGCAGGCCGAGGGCGCGGTGGGTCAGGTCCAGGCGGTTGTCAAACAGTACTTTGTCGATGGCCGGCGCGTTGCGCAGATGTTCCTGCTTCAAGGCCAGCGCATAGGCGTACAGGGCCTTGTCGCTCTGCACGGCGTGGCGCTCGGGGTAGCGTTTTTCCAGGTAGTCGCCCAACTGGTCCTTGGCGATCAGCTGGCGCACCTGCTCCTGGAGCGCGGCGGGATAGGCCTGGAGGTATTTCAGGACGGTCATGGGGTCTGCAACAGGGTTGGAATGGCGCCAGTGTAGCGAATTCAGCGCAAGCGCGGGGACGACCAGCCCGCCACTTCCTCTGCCATCAGCGGCTGCGCCGCCAGCGGCCCCTGGATAAATGGGCAACCGTTGGCGTTGAGCCACTGGGATTGCTCCAGCGTCTCGACGCCCTCGGCCACCACCAGCACATCAAAATGCCCACACAACTCAATAATGCTGCGCGCCAACGCCGCATCCCGCGCCGAGGCCGGCAAGCGCGCCACCAGTCGCGGGTCCAGCTTGAGGGTATCGAACTCCAGGTCGCGCAAATGGGCCAGGGAGCAGTGGCCGCAACCGAAGTCATCCAAGGCGATCCGCACGCCGATCTGGCGCAGCAGCCGCAGCTGTTTGGTCGACTCTTCGAGGTTGCTCATCAGGCTGTCTTCACTGATTTCCACCTCCAGCTGCCGACCCTGCAACCCATGTCGTTCGAGCACCTGCTGCAGTTGGTTGGCCAGGTTGGGCATGTTGAACTGGCTGCTGCTCAGGCTCACGCTCAGCACCAGCTCGCTGTCAAAGCTGGCTTGCCAGGCCTGGCGCTGGGCCGCGACCTGCTGGTAGATCCACGCACTGAGCTGGCTGATCAGGCGTGCCTCTTCCAGCAGCGGTAGAAACAGACCGGGCGGTACATCGCCGACGCTGGGGTGCTGCCAGCGCAACAGCGCTTCGACGCCGCGCAAACGCCCATCCTCCAGGGACACCTGCGGCTGATACACCAGGGTGAATTCCTTGTTCTGGATGGCCGTGCGCACACTGTCTTCGAGCATCAGGCGCGAACGGGCACGACCGTTCATTTCCTGATCGTAATAGCGATACTGCTGACGCCCCGCCCGCTTGGCCTCGTACATGGCAATGTCAGCGGCCCGCAGCAGGCCGTTCAAGTCCGAGCCGCAATCCGGGAACGTGGCGATGCCAATACTGACCCCAAGCATCACGTCCAGCCCCTCAACTTGCTGGCACACCGACACCCGTTCGATCAGTTTTTCCGCAATCTTGGCCGCCTGCTCCGGGAACTCAAGTTCCAGCAACGCGGTGAATTCGTCGCCGCCCATGCGCCCCAGCACATCATAAGAGCGCAGGCAGCTTTGCAACTGCTCCGACACCCAGCGCAGCACCCGGTCACCGGCGTCATGGCCCAGCGAATCATTGACCCGCTTGAAACCATCGAGGTCCAGGTACAGCAAGACCAGGGACTGTTCGCTCCGCTCGCTGCGTAACAAGGTGTTTTCCACGGCCTGGTAGAACCCTCGACGGTTCAACAGCCCGGTCAGCGGGTCGGTGACCGCCTGGAACTCCAGTTGCTGGTGCAGGTGGCGCACCTCAGACATGTCCAACACCGTCACTACCATTGCCTTGCGCTCGGCCGGTAGCGATGCACAAGACATGGCCACCGGCACCTGCTGGCCGCGATCGGTACGCAAAATGGCGTCGTGCAAACGCCAGGTCTCGCCCTTGCGGTACCCGGCCATCATCTGCGACTCCAGCCACACGGGCACATGGGGTTTTTGCAGGAAGCCCAGGAACTCCCGACCTTGCAGCTCCTGGAGCGTCGCGTTGAGCAGGCGCGAGATCGCCGGGTTGGCGTACTCGATCACGCCCTCTTCACTCACCACCAGGATGCCTTCGGCGGCGTTGTCCAACACCGAGGCATTAAAGGCGCGGGCGGATTCCAGGTCATGGCTCAGGCGTTGCAGCGCGCGGCGGTTGCGCTGGTGCTCCAGCAAAGCCTGGACCTTGGGCTTGAGAATATTGGGGTCGAAGGGTTTGAGCAGGTAGTCGATGGCGCCGCTGGCATAGCCTTCCAGTACCGCAGACGGTGATTGCGCATGGGCACTGAGGAAAATGATTGGCGTCATGCGCGTGCGCTGGCTGCCGCGCATCAACCGTGCGACTTCAAAGCCGTCCATGCCGGGCATCATCACATCCAGCAGTACCAAGTCGACTTCGTGCGCCAGTAGCAACTCCAACGCCTCCACCCCGGAGCTGGCGGTGACGACCTGCCAGTCTTCCCGGTGCAAAAGCGCGCGCATGCTGATCAGGTTTTCCGGGTAGTCATCGACCACCAGAAGAACCGAACCGCCATCGCCGTGGTGTGGGGCGCCATCCATGCTACGTCTCTTCCTTGGGGAGCTTCCGGTCATTTCTGAGAGAAAAACCGGACAAACGCTGAGGCCTCACTCTAGCCCCGGTTCCCGAAAATCAGAAGTGACACGGGTGCCATCATTGATCCAAAGCTCAGGAAGCCGACTAACGGTCAGCCCCTGCAAGCCCCGATTCACGGGAAACATGGCTTTTTGGCATTCCGTTGACGCCAATAAATCGCCATCGACCGTTTAACAAGTGAGCCGCCAGCGCCTATAAAGAACCTGTGAGCCCCCGGGCTAAAGCTTTCACCCTCTGTAAAAGGCCAACGCCATGATCGACCTCTCTACCTGGAACCTGAGCATTCCGGTCGGCTCGCCCCCGGCGACCATCGACACCCCGAAACTGCTCAGCGGCTTCAAAGACCAGTATTTCCAGGCCGAAGGCAGCAACGTGCAATTCTGGACCCCGGTGACCGGCAGCCGCACCGAGAACGCCATCTACCCCCGCAGTGAACTGCGCGAGACCTACGCCGATGGGCGCCTGCGCAACTGGACCTACCCGGATGCCGACAACTTCCTGCGCGCCACCTTGGCGGTCAATCAAGTGCCCTCCACCGGCAAGGTCGTCATTGGCCAGATCCATGCCTATGACAGCCAGAAGCCGCTGATCAAATTGGAGTACCAGTTCAAGGAAAAGACCCAGACCGGCAACATCGTCGCCAAAGTGCGCATGCGCCCGGATGAGGACGAAGGGCGGGTGATCATCGTGGCGTCGAATGTGCCGTTGGAGAAAAGCTTCACTTACGTGATCAACCTGAACAAAGCCGGACTGCTCAGTGTGTATGCCGCCGACGGGGAGTGGAATGAGCGTATTGGTGCAGCCTGGGGCGCCAAGCAGTTGTATTTCAAGGCGGGGGTGTATGTGCAGGACAATAGCGGGAACAGCAAGGAGGGCGCGCGGGTGACGTTTGCCAAATTGGATATTGATCACGAGTGAAAGCGGCCTCAATACCTGTAGGAGCCGGCTTGCCGGCGATGGCGGCGTGTCAGTCACAGGCATGTTAACTGGTAGCCCACGATCGCCGGCAAGCCAGCTCCTACAAAGGCAGGCACAAAAAAGCCCGCATCACTGCGGGCTTCATTTTAAACGTCTAAGGCTCAGTTCACCTTAGCGTTCAACTCACCTTTCAAATACCGCTGGTACATCGCTTCCAACGAGATCGGCTTGATCTTCGAAGCATTACCCGCAGTACCAAACGCTTCATAACGCGCGATACACACGTCACGCATTGCCGTCACAGTCGCACCAAAGAACTTACGCGGATCAAACTCGCTCGGGTTGGTGGCCATCAGGCGACGCATCGCACCAGTGGACGCCAGGCGCAGGTCGGTATCGATGTTGACCTTGCGCACGCCGTACTTGATGCCTTCGACGATTTCTTCAACCGGTACGCCGTAGGTTTCTTTGATGTCGCCACCGTACTGGTTGATGATCGCCAGCCACTCTTGCGGGACCGAGGAAGAACCGTGCATCACCAGGTGGGTGTTCGGGATGCGTTTGTGGATTTCCTTGATGCGGTCGATGGCGAGCACGTCGCCGGTCGGTGGCTTGGTGAACTTGTAGGCGCCGTGGCTGGTGCCGATGGCGATGGCCAGGGCGTCGACTTGGGTCTTTTTCACGAAGTCAGCGGCTTCTTCCGGGTCGGTCAGCATTTGGCTGTGATCCAGCACGCCTTCGGCGCCGATGCCGTCTTCTTCGCCGGCCATGCCGGTTTCAAGCGAACCCAGGCAGCCCAGCTCGCCTTCAACCGACACGCCGCAGGCGTGGGCCATGGCGACGGTTTGTTGGGTCACGCGTACGTTGTACTCGTAGTCGGTTGGGGTCTTGCCGTCTTCGCCGAGGGAGCCGTCCATCATGACCGAGCTGAAGCCCAGTTGGATGGAGCGCTGGCACACGTCAGGGCTGGTGCCGTGGTCCTGGTGCATGCACACCGGGATGTGCGGGAATTCTTCGATGGCCGCGAGGATCAGGTGACGCAGGAACGGCGCGCCAGCGTATTTGCGCGCACCGGCCGAAGCCTGGACGATCACGGGGGAGTCAGTCTTGTCAGCGGCTTCCATGATGGCGCGCATCTGCTCAAGGTTGTTGACGTTAAAGGCTGGGACGCCGTAGCCGAACTCGGCTGCGTGGTCCAGCATTTGACGCATGCTGATAAGTGCCATTGTGTTGTCTCTCCCGGTCGAGGGTCGTTAATCGTGCAAGCCTGCCGTAGCGGGGGCTGCTATTCAAGTTATTGCAGATCAAGGGGTTGGGCCTTGGCCTGCTGAATCGTTATTGCAACTGGGCTCGACTCAAATTCCAATCTGGAACCGAATCATGTGGGAGCTGGCTTGCCTGCGATGGCGACTTACCTCCCGACATCTTCAGTGGCTGACCCACCGCAATCGCGGGCAAGCCCGCTCCCACATTTGATCTTCATTGATCCCACTACTGGGCTTTGCAACCACGGCCGATCAGATCGTCGGTGGCTACCCAGTAAACCAGGCCTTCCTCACCTTTTGTGTGAAACGCCAGTTGGTCGTTGGCGTACAGCACGCCCGAAGCGGCGACGTCCTGTTTAAGGCGATAAACCTGGTCGGAACCGCCGAGGCGTACGTCCACCTCGGATTTAGCCTGATTAGCAAAGCGCCAGTTGACCTCAGCCTTGCTGTCGCAGGTCCAGGTGGTCCACTTGTCGGCAGGCTCGGCCTTGCTGTTGAACATGTTCATGCTGCTGCAGCCGGCCAACAGGGCCAGGGCTGCCAGGGCGAAAACGCCTTTCATTGCCAATCCTCGTAGGGCGGCCCACAGCCGCCAGTTGATCAGACCCGTCAAGGGCAACCCTGTTCCTGACCGTTGGGCGCGGCGTCGTATTTCTCCAAGCGCTCGTTGCCGATGCGCTTGTTGATCACCGGCATGGTCTCCGCCTGCCAGTCCGCCTGGTAGCAGCTTTTTTTCGGCTGCCCCGGCGCAGGGTTACCCGCCTCCGGGGCCGCGCTTGGCGTGCTGCCGCAGCCGGCCAACAGGCCCGCTGCGATCACCAGTGCCAACGACTTGATCATGGGAATACTCCTTTTCCGGATCACGAGCCTTAGCCTTTGGCTCGAGTTTCCAGCACTTCAACGGCCGGCAGTACTTTGCCTTCGACGAACTCGAGGAATGCGCCGCCACCGGTAGAAATGTAGGAGATCTGGTCAGCAACGCCATATTTATCGATGGCCGCCAGGGTGTCGCCACCGCCCGCGATGGAGAATGCCGAGCTTTCAGCGATGGCCTTGGCCAGCACTTTGGTGCCGTTGCCGAACTGGTCGAATTCGAACACGCCCACTGGGCCGTTCCACAGGATGGTCTGGGAGGCTTTCAGCAGTTCGGCGAAATTGGCAGCGGTTTGCGGGCCGATGTCCAGGATCATGTCGTCGGCGGCCACGTCAGCGATCAGCTTGACGGTGGCTTCAGCGCTTTCGGCGAATTCCTTGGCGACGACCACGTCCACCGGCAACGGCACGCTGACTTTAGCGGCAATGGCGCGGGCAGTGTCCAGCAGGTCCGGCTCGTACAGGGATTTGCCCACCGGGTGGCCGGCTGCGGCCAGGAAGGTGTTGGCGATGCCGCCACCGACGATCAACTGGTTGCAGATCTGGCTCAGGCTGTTGAGCACGTCCAGCTTGGTGGACACCTTGGAGCCAGCCACGATGGCGGCCATCGGCTGGGCCGGAGCGCCCAGGGCCTTGCCCAGTGCATCCAGTTCAGCGGCCAGCAATGGGCCGGCAGCTGCAACCTTGGCGAACTTGGCCACGCCGTGGGTCGAACCTTCAGCGCGGTGGGCAGTACCAAAGGCGTCCATCACGAACACGTCGCACAGCGCAGCGTATTGCTGGGCCAGTTCGTCGCTGTTCTTTTTCTCGCCCTTGTTGAAGCGCACATTCTCGAACAGCACGATATCGCCGGCTTTGACGTCGACGCCACCCAGGTAGTCAGCCACCAGCGGCACGTCGCGGCCCAGGGCTTTGCTGAGGTAATCGGCTACGGGCTTAAGGCTGTTTTCAGCGGAGAACTCACCTTCGGTCGGACGACCCAGGTGGGAGCAGACCATGACGGCCGCGCCTTTTTCCAGGGCCAGCTTGATGGTCGGCAGCGAGGCCAGGATTCGCGCATCGCTGGCGACAACACCGTCCTTGACGGGGACGTTGAGGTCTTCGCGAATCAGTACGCGCTTACCTTGCAGATCGAGGTCGGTCATCTTCAACACGGTCATGGGTCGCAGTTCCTGAATTACTGTTGAGGTTGTTTAGAGGCGATGTGCAGATAATGTTCCGCAACATCCAGCATGCGGTTGGCAAAACCCCATTCGTTGTCGAACCAGGCCAGGATGTTCACCAGCCTCGGGCCGGAAACGCGGGTCTGGCTGGCATCGACAATCGCCGAATGCGGGTCATGGTTGAAATCACAACTGGCGTGGGGCAACTCGGTATAGGCCAATAAGCCTTTGAGCGGGCCGCTGGTGGCGGCGTCGCGCAGGATCCGGTTGACCTCCGTCGCATCAGTATCGCTGACGGTTTGCATGGTGATGTCCAGGCAGGACACGTTCACCGTCGGCACCCGTACGGCTTTGGCCTGGATTCGCCCGGCAAGTTCCGGTAACAATCTTTCGATACCGCGAGCCAGGCCGGTGGACACCGGAATCACGGACTGGAACGCCGAACGCGTACGGCGCAGGTCTTCATGGTGATAGGCATCGATCACCGGCTGGTCGTTCATCGCCGAGTGAATCGTGGTGATCGACACGTAATCCAGGCCGATCGCCTGATCCAGCAGACGCAACAGCGGCACGCTGCAGTTGGTGGTGCAGGAGGCGTTGGACACCAGCAGCTCATCACCGGTCATGCAATCCTGGTTGATGCCATAGACGATGGTGGCGTCGACATCCGCCTCGCTGGCCATCGGCTGGGAAAACAGCACACGCGGCGCGCCGGCGTCGAGAAAACGCTGGCCATCGGCACGGGTGTGATAGACACCGGAACACTCCAGCACCAGGTCGACGCCCAGTGCTTTCCAATCGATGCCTTCGGGGGTGGCACTGCGCAACACCTGCACGCAGTTGCCATTAATGTGCAGACAATCACCCTCGACCCGCACTTCGCCTGGGAACCGGCCATGGGTGGAGTCAAAGCGTGTCAGGTATTCGATGCTGGCCATGTCGGCCAGATCGTTGATCGCCACAATTTCAAACCCGGCCGCCGCCCCTCGCTCGAACAGAGCACGCAAGACGCAACGACCAATGCGGCCGTAGCCGTTGAGTGCAACTTTGTAGGGACGCGGTTGAGGCATGGGGTTCTCGATCAAGGTTAGTTCGGTGTTGAATGTTCGGACGCCATCGCGGGCAAGCCCGCTCCCACATTAGACCGCGATCCAAATGTGGGAGCGGGCTTGCCCGCGATAGCGCCAGTACAGACAACGCAGACTGACTTAGTCTTCCAGCAGCTCTTCAGCCTGACCCAGGATGTTTTCCAGGGTGAAGCCGAACTCTTCGAACAATGCTGGCGCCGGCGCCGACTCACCGTAGGTGGTCATGCCGATCACGCGGCCTTCCAGGCCCACGTACTTGTACCAGTAGTCGGCGTGAGCCGCTTCGATGGCGATACGCGCGCCGACTTGCAGTGGCAGTACCGATTGCTTGTAGCCGGCGTCCTGGGCTTCGAACACGCTGGTGCACGGCATCGAAACAACACGCACCTTGCGGCCTTGCTCGGTCAGCTTGTCGTAGGCCTGAACGGTCAGGCCCACTTCGGAACCGGTGGAGATCAGGATCAGCTCCGGCTCGCCCGCGCAGTCCTTGAGCACATAACCACCACGGCTGATATCGGCGATCTGCGCGTCGGTACGCACTTGGTGTTGCAGGTTCTGACGCGAGAAGATCAGCGCCGAAGGGCCGTCCTTGCGCTCGATGGCGTGCTTCCAGGCCACGGCGGATTCCACCGCGTCGGCTGGGCGCCAGGTGTCCAGGTTCGGCGTGGTGCGCAGGCTGGTCAGTTGCTCGACCGGCTGGTGCGTCGGGCCGTCTTCGCCCAGGCCGATGGAGTCGTGGGTGTACACATGGATTACACGCTTCTTCATCAGCGCCGCCATACGTACCGCGTTACGGGCGTATTCCATGAACATCAGGAAGGTCGCGCCGTAAGGCACCAGGCCACCGTGCAGGGAAACGCCGTTCATGATGGCGCTCATGCCGAACTCACGTACACCGTAGTACATGTAGTTGCCGCTGGCGTCTTCAGCCGACACACCTTTGCAGCCTTTCCACAGGGTCAGGTTGGAACCGGCCAGGTCAGCCGAACCACCGAGGATCTCAGGCAGTAACGGGCCAAAGGCGTTCAGGGTGTTCTGGCTGGCTTTACGGCTGGCGATGGTCTCGCCCTTGGCTGCGACTTCGGCGATGTAGGCCGAGGCTTTTTCCGAGAAGTCGGCAGGCAGGTCACCGGCAAGACGGCGAACCAGCTCGTTGGCAAGTTCTGGGAATTCAGCGGAGTAGGCAGCGAAACGCTGGTCCCACTCGGCTTCGGTCGCCAGGCCTTTTTCCTTGGCGCTCCACTCGGCGTAGATATCAGCCGGGATTTCGAACGGGCCATGGTTCCACTTCAGGGCTTCACGGGTCAGGGCGATTTCCGCGTCACCCAATGGGGCGCCGTGGCAGTCTTCTTTACCTTGCTTGTTCGGCGAACCGAAACCGATGGTGGTCTTGCAGCAGATCAGGGTCGGCTGCTCGCTCTTGCGGGCGGTGTCGATGGCGGTCTTGATCTCTTCCGGATCGTGGCCGTCGACGTTGCGGATCACTTGCCAGTTGTAGGCTTCGAAACGCTTGGGGGTGTCATCGGTGAACCAGCCTTCGACTTCGCCGTCGATGGAGATGCCGTTGTCATCGTAGAAGGCAATCAGCTTGCCCAGGCCCAGGGTGCCGGCCAGGGAAGCGACTTCATGGGAAATACCTTCCATCATGCAGCCATCACCCAGGAACACGTAGGTGTGGTGGTCGACGATGTCGTGGCCAGGGCGGTTGAACTGCGCGCCCAGGACTTTTTCAGCCAGCGCGAAACCAACGGCGTTGGCCAGGCCTTGGCCCAGGGGACCGGTGGTGGTCTCGACGCCTGGGGTGTAGCCGAATTCCGGGTGGCCCGGGGTGCGGCTGTGCAGCTGGCGGAAGCTCTTGAGGTCGTCGATGGTGACGTCGTAGCCGGTCAGGTGCAGCAGCGAGTAGATCAGCATCGAGCCGTGGCCGTTGGACAGCACGAAGCGGTCACGGTCGGCAAACGATGGGTTGCTCGGGTTGTGTTTCAGGTAGTCACGCCAAAGTACTTCGGCGATATCCGCCATGCCCATTGGGGCACCTGGATGGCCGCTGTTGGCTTTTTGCACGGCATCCATGCTGAGGGCACGAATAGCGTTGGCACGCTCACGACGGCTGGGCATCGCTGATCTCCTGGGGTTTGCTGAAAAGAAACGGAAAAAAGGACCCGCATTTTCCCTCAGCCACCGCCTGCGGGCAATGACAGATAGTCACTTGAGGGTGTTTTTCCTGTGCTTTGGGCGGCATTCGTCTGCAGAAACCGGTCACCGGTTCGTCTAAAGGCTATAGCGGCTGCTTATAACCGCCACTTATCGATCAATATCAAAACTTTTTGATATTGGCCTTGCAGGGATTTCCACCCGTCACTAGACTGCTGGCCTTATGAACCTACCTGTGCCCTCCCTGCGTCCCGACGATGGCGAAGAGCTGGCAGCCTTATGCAAGGCCGCTGGTGATCCGTTGCGCCTGAACGTCTTGCGCGCACTGGCCAACGACTCGTTCGGCGTACTGGAACTGGCGCAGATCTTCGCCATCGGCCAGTCCGGCATGAGCCACCATTTGAAGGTACTGGCCCAGGCCGACCTGGTGGCCACCCGCCGCGAAGGCAATGCGATTTTCTACCGCCGCGCCCTGCCCCACACCGATCTGCTGGGCGGCAAGCTGCATACCGCCCTGCTCGAAGAAGTGGATAACTTGAGCCTGCCCACCGACGTACAGTCGCGCATCGGCCAGGTCCACGGGCAACGGGCTGCCGCCAGCCAGGACTTTTTCTCACGGGTCGCTGAGAAGTTTCGCGCCCAGCAGGACCTGATTGCCGGCCTGCCCCAGTACCGCGAAAGCGTACTGGCGCTGCTGGACAAGCTGAGCTTCAGTGATGAGGCGACGGCGCTGGAAGTCGGCCCCGGCGACGGCGGTTTCCTGCCCGAACTGGCGCGGCGCTTCCAACAGGTCACGGCACTCGACAACAGCCCGGCGATGCTCGAACTGGCGCGCCAGCTGTGCGAGCGCGAAGCACTGGGCAACGTCAGCCTGCAGTTGGCCGACGCGCTCAATGACACCAGCCTGCGGGCCGACTGCGTGGTGCTGAACATGGTCTTGCACCATTTCGCCGCACCGGCCGACGCCCTCAAGCAAATGGCCGGGTTGCTGCACCCTGGCGGTAGCCTGCTGGTTACGGATTTATGCAGCCACAACCAGAATTGGGCCAAGGAGGCCTGCGGTGATCTCTGGTTGGGTTTTGAACAGGACGATTTGGCCCGTTGGGCCACCGCTGCGGGACTCGTTCCCGGGGAAAGCCTCTATGTAGGTTTACGTAATGGTTTCCAGATCCAGGTCCGCCACTTTCAGCGACCGGCTGGCGACACTCACCATCGGTAAATATCAGGAAAACATCGAGATGAGCGAATACTCCCTTTTCACCTCCGAGTCCGTGTCTGAAGGGCATCCGGACAAAATCGCCGACCAGATTTCTGACGCGGTGCTGGACGCCATCATTGCTGAAGACAAGTTCGCCCGTGTGGCGTGCGAGACTCTGGTGAAAACCGGTGTAGCGATCATCGCGGGTGAAGTCACCACGTCGGCCTGGGTTGACCTGGAGCAGATCGTTCGTGACGTGATCACCGACATCGGCTACACCAGCTCCGACGTCGGCTTCGACGGCGCGACCTGCGGCGTGATGAACATCATCGGCAAGCAGTCCCCCGACATCAACCAAGGTGTGGACCGTGCCAAGCCTGAAGATCAGGGCGCCGGCGACCAAGGCCTGATGTTCGGCTATGCCAGCAACGAAACCGACGTGCTGATGCCAGCACCGATCACCTTCTCGCACCAGCTTGTGCAACGGCAAGCCGAAGCCCGCAAAGCCGGCCTGCTGCCATGGTTGCGCCCGGACGCCAAGTCCCAGGTGACCTGCCGTTACGAAGGTGGCAAGGTTGTCGGTATCGACGCCGTCGTACTGTCGACCCAGCACAACCCGGACGTTTCCTACGCCGACCTGCGTGAAGGCGTGATGGAGTTGATCGTCAAGCACGTACTGCCTGCCGAGCTGCTGACCAAGGACACTCAGTTCCACATCAACCCGACTGGCCAGTTCATTATCGGTGGCCCGGTGGGCGACTGCGGCCTGACCGGTCGCAAGATCATCGTCGACAGCTACGGCGGCATGGCCCGTCACGGCGGTGGCGCATTCTCGGGTAAAGATCCATCCAAGGTTGACCGTTCCGCTGCCTACGCCGGTCGTTATGTGGCCAAGAACATCGTGGCGGCCGGCCTGGCCGAGCGTTGCGAGATCCAGGTTTCCTACGCCATCGGTGTGGCCCAGCCTACGTCGATCTCGCTGAACACCTTCGGCACCGGCAAGATCAGCGACGACAAGATCGTGAAGCTGGTGCGTGAGATCTTCGACCTGCGCCCTTACGCCATCACCACCATGCTCGACCTGCTGCACCCGATGTATCAGGAAACCGCAGCCTACGGCCACTTCGGTCGTACCCCTGCGCAGAAGACTGTCGGCGACGACACCTTCACCACCTTCACGTGGGAAAAAACTGACCGCGCCAACGACCTGCGCACTGCTGCCGGCCTGTAATCGCTCGCGGCACACAGAGCCCTGCCGGGTTGTCCCGGCAGGGCTTTTTTATGGCTGGCGTTTACGGGACGACCTTCACGTTTTTTGGATCCAATACTTGCAGGCCAAATAATGGCCCTCTAGAATCCGCGCCCTCTCGGGCCCTTCACCTTATTTGGATATTGCCCTGCGCCAGCCCGGGATAGACACGCGCGCGGGCAATCGAACATTGAGGTTTTCATGCGTATTTCCACACTCGCCCCTGCCGCCCTTCTGCTCAGCCTGTTCGCCCTGCCGGCCCATGCTGCCGACCTGAGCGCCCTGGGTGGTGCCCTGACGTCCAAACTGGGCGTGAGCAATTCCGGCGATTGCCAGCAACAAGCCAACGACCTGCAAGCCAAGATCGATGCTGCCAAGGCCGCCAAGGACGATCTCAAAGAGAAAGCCTTCAAAGCCGCTCAAGACCAGATCAACAAAGGTTGCAACAAACTCGCTGAGACCCAGGCCAAAGCCGACGCCAAGCCGCAAACACAGGAAGCCAAGGCCGATAAAGCCGACCCGGTGAAAGCCTTGGGCGGTCTGTTCAAGTAAGTAGAAACACCCGGTAAAAAGCCCCGCGCTGTCGGGGCTTTTTTGTGGCCGTGAGGATCACTTAGGCTGTGCGTCCTTTTCGGGCAAGGATGCTCATGATGCGTTTTCTGATTGCTCTTTTATTGAGTGCGGTGCCGTTTCTGGCGTGGGCCGAAGCGTGCCCGGATGACGCCCGATCTCAACTCGACAGTCTGGCCAGACAGGTCAGTCAATGGGATGACAGCTACCACCGGCTTGGCCAGTCGCCTGTCAGCGATGAGTTGTACGATCAGGCCCGGGGTCGCCTGGCCCAATGGCGCCAGTGTTTTCCTCAAACCCAGCCTGACAACCCGCTGGCGAGTTCGCGAGGCACAGTGCGTCACCCAGTCGCTCACACGGGCCTGGAAAAACTGCTGGATGAGGCGGCGGTCGGCGACTGGCTCGGTACACGGCAAAACGTCTGGATCCAGCCCAAGATCGACGGTGTGGCGGTGACACTGGTGTATCGCCAGGGTCGCTTGAGCCAGCTCATCAGTCGCGGCGACGGGCTGCTCGGCCAGGACTGGTCAGCCGCCGCACGCAAGATCCCAGGCATCGTCCAGCATCTCCCGGAACCTGTTGACCTGGTGCTGCAAGGCGAACTCTATTGGCGCCTCACTGATCATGTGCAGTCGGCAAACGGAGGCCTCAGCGCCCGCAGCAAGGTTGCCGGCCTGATGAACCGGCGCCAACTGAACGATGCCGAAGCTGGTGGTATCGGCTTGTTCGTCTGGGCCTGGCCGGATGGCCCGCCCGATTTTACCGAACGCCTGGCGACCCTCGCACGCTGGGGCTTCCCGGACAGCCAGCGCTACAGCCAACCCCTCCAGACCCTCACCGAGGCCGCACACTGGCGCAGCTATTGGTTCAACCACCCGTTGCCGTTCGCCAGCGATGGGGTGGTGCTGCATCAAGCCGTGCACGCACCCGCCGAACGTTGGCAGGCCAGCACACCCTACTGGGCGGTTGCCTGGAAGTACCCGGCGGCCAAGGCCCTGGCGCTGGTACGCAAGGTGCAATTCAAGATCGGGCGAACCGGGCGCATCACCCCCATCCTGGAGCTGGAACCTGTGCGGCTGGACGACCGGCAGATCAGCCGAGTCAGCGTCGGCTCCCTCAAGCGCTGGCAGGCGCTGGATATACGCCCCGGCGACCACGTGTCCATAAGCCTGGCCGGCCAGGTAATTCCGCGACTGGACCAGGTGATCCTGAGGAACGAGACAAGGGTGCCGCTCACCGTACCCGAAGCCCGGGACTTTCACCCCTTGAGCTGCTGGCAACTGGATCCGGGCTGCGAGGAGCAGTTGCTGGCACGCCTGACCTGGATGAGCAGCGACCAGGGCCTGGCTTTGCCCCATATGGGCCGTGAAACCTGGAACGTATTGCTCCAGGCCGGTCTAATCGCAGGCTTTCTCGATTGGTTAACCCTGGATGAGGCAGAGCTTGCTAACATTGATGGCTTCGGTGATCGCAGCCGTGCGCGCGTGCTCAACAGCATTCACAGCGCCCGGCAACGGCCCTTTGCACAATGGCTAAAAGCCCTGGGCGTACCGCCCTCGGCACGCAACAACCTGGACGGCGGCTGGCAAAACCTGGTCGCTCGAGACACCAAAGCCTGGCAGGCCGCAGATGGCATCGGCCCAGGGCGTGCAGCGCAACTCAGCGCTTTTTTTCACGACCCGCAGGTACAGGCCTTGGCCGAAACATTACACGTGGCTGGGATCGACGGGTTTTGAACCCGGCCCACCGCTCTTTAACCCAACGGCAGAATTCACCCTGCCACCCGTTTGCGACCTTGGAGCCCTACATGAAGTTTCTCGCCCCGTTTGCCCTGTTGACCGTCGCAAGTTTCATGGCCACGCCGTTGCTGGCCGCAGAAGAAGCCCCTCAACTCACCGGCTGTGCCGCCAAGCGCCAAGCCATCAGCACCCAGATCGATCAAGCCAAGGCCCACGGCAACAGCGAACAGCAAGCCGGCCTGGAAAAAGCCCTGAGCGAAGTGACCGCCAATTGCACTGATGCTTCCTTGAAGAAGGAGCGTGAGAACAAGGTGCTCGACGCCAAGCACGAAGTCAGCCGCCGTCAGGCCGACCTCGACAAGGCGATGAAAAAGGGCGACGCCGACAAGATCAACAAGCGCAAGGACAAGCTCGCCCAGTCCCGCAAAGAACTGCAGGACGCAGTCGAAGAGCTCGACAAGTAAAACCGGTCAGTGGTCGCGGAACTGCTTATGGCAGGCCGTGCAGGCGTCTTCGACTTTCTGCACGGCCGGCCCCAGGTTGCTGGCCTTGTAAGGCTGCACCTGGCTTGCGATTACCAACTCGCCGGTGGCCGCTTCAAGGTTGCGCGCCAGTTCCTGGAAGCGTGCCTGTTGCTGCCAGACGTTGTCTTTAGCACTGGTGTGATCTTCCTCACGCACGCTCGGGAAATGCTTCCACGGCTCGTGGGACAACGCATCGAGCTTGACCGCGCCTTCAGCGAACTTCGCACCGTCGAACGGGATACGCCCACGCAACATGCCGCCCAGGTCTTCGCCGGTCTTGAGCATCTGCTTGAAGATCGCCTTGCGCTGGCCCAACGGCGAATTCGGGTCGACACCGCCACAGGCGGACAGCGTCAGGCAGGCCAGCAATACAACGGTCAGTCTTTTAAAAGTCATGATGGCTTCGAGGTCACGGGAAACGGCGGCCAGTATCCTCGCCCCGCCCGTAAACACCAATAGCCCTATTAATAATAAGGGTTGCCCGAATGCGCCAATGCACGGGCAATCGCTTCAGGAAGTGCTTGTATGAATGTCACCCGAAAAGCCTGGAGCCGCCGCCTGGCGTGGGCTCTGCCAATGATCGCGCTGCTGGCCGGCTGCGATGGCGGCAAGGATGCGGGCAAAGATGAAATCGTAAAACCCCATGCCGTCGCGACCTACGTGAGCGCGCCTTGGGAAGCTTTGCCCGCGGTGTCCGACACGGATTTGCTGGCCGGTTTTGAATCCTGGCGCAGTGCCTGCCAACGCCTCAAGGCCGACCCGGTCTGGGGCGCGACCTGTGCCGCTGCAGCCAGCGTGCCGGGCAACGCCGCAGCGGTTCGCGGCTTTCTCAAGGAGCGTCTGGATGTCTTCGGCTTGCGCTCGGCGGACAACACCCCGAACGGCTTGATCACCGGCTATTACGAACCGGTCTACTCCGGCAGCCTGACCAAGACCGCCACCGCCAACGTGCCAGTGTATGGCGTGCCGGACGACCTGATTATCGTCAACCTCGAAAGCATCTACCCGGAACTCAAGGGCAAGCGCCTGCGCGGTCGCCTTGAAGGTCGTGTACTTAAGCCCTATGACGATGCCAGCGCCATCAATGACCAAGGCTCCAATGCCAAGCCGATCGCCTGGCTGACAGACCCGATGGACCTGCAATTCCTGCAGATCCAGGGCTCAGGTCGCATCCAGCTGGCAGGCGGGCGGCAACTGCGCATCGGTTATGGCGACCAGAACGGCTACCCGTACCGTCCTATCGGCCGCTGGCTGGTGGAACAAGGCGAGTTGAAAAAGGATGACGTGACCATGGGTGCCATCAGCACCTGGGCCAAGGCACATCCGCAACGTATTCCGGAACTGCTGGCGAGCAACCCCAGCTATGTGTTCTTCAGCGCCCGCCCCGACAGCAACGAAGGCCCTCGGGGTTCGCTGAACGTGCCGTTGACTGCCGGCTACAGCGTGGCGGTGGACCGCAAGGTGATTCCGCTGGGTAGCTTGTTGTGGCTGTCGACGACTAAACCGGATGGTTCGCCTATCGCAAGGCCCGTCGCGGCGCAGGACACAGGCGGCGCGATTACGGGTGAAGTGCGCGCGGATCTGTTCTGGGGGACTGGCGCTGAGGCGGGGGAGCTGGCCGGCAACATGAAGCAGCAGGGGCAAATCTGGATGCTATGGCCCAAGGGGGCTGCGCTGCCGCAAGTACCCGATGCCCCTGCCGGGACTTGAAGAACATCACCGAACCCGTGTGGGAGCCGGGCTTGCCCGCGATGGCGGCCTGTCAGATACATCTTTGCTGGCTGACACTGCGCGATCGCAGGCAAGCCAGCTCCCACATCGGGCTGCGTCAAACTTTAGATCGAGACAAAGAAGAAACTCGCAATCAACGCCATGCCGACAAACCACACCAGCGAACGCAACATCGCCCAGTCTGCCAGGTAGCAGATGATGTACAGGAGGCGACTGGTGATAAACAGCACCGCCAACACATTGATCGTCACCAGTGACGCGGTGCCGGCCAGGTGCGCGATGATCACCGCCGCGGCAAACGCCGGGGTGACTTCAAAGCTGTTGAGCTGGGCGTTGTGGGCGCGCTTGGCGAACCCGTCAAGGGTTTCCAGGAAGGCACGAGGGTCGTGGTTCTGCCGTGGCCCGAACTTGCCGCCGCTGAACTTGGCCACGCCCGTGCACAGATAAGGCAGGAAAATTGCGATCAACACACACCAGAAAGCGACCGTCATCACTGATTCCTTTTGTCGTTTTAGTCAGGAGTTAGAGTTTTAGCACTAATAAAGCCACGCCGCACCCACCCGCTATGAGCGACGGAGTGCGCAAAGGTTCTATCCGGCTTTTGCCAGAGAGCCTGCAACCACCCACCGCAATTGCGGTCCATCCACCATTAACGATCGTCTACCCCCCACTTCCAAGGACCCCGGATGCTTGAACTTGTCGCCGCCTTCATTTGCCTGACCACCCTGCTCACCTATGTGAACTTCCGTTTTATCGGCCTGCCGCCCACCATTGGCGTGATGGTCACGGCCCTGCTGTTTTCCCTGATCCTGCAAGGCTTGAGCGTCCTTGGCTACCCCGGCCTCGAAGAACGTATCCAGCAATTGATCGGCCAGATCGACTTCGGCGACCTGCTGATGAACTGGATGCTGTCCTTCCTGCTGTTTGCCGGCGCCTTGCACGTCAACCTGAACGACCTGCGCAGCTACCGCTGGCCCATTGGCCTGCTGGCAACCTTTGGCGTGTTGATCGCCACCGTGGTGATTGGCAGCCTGGCGTACTACATCTTTGCCTTGTTTGGCTGGCACGTGAGTTTCCTGTACTGCCTGTTGTTCGGCGCGCTGATCTCCCCCACCGACCCGATTGCGGTACTCGGCGTGCTACGAACCGCCAATGCATCCAAACCGCTGAAAACCACCATTGTCGGCGAGTCGCTGTTCAACGACGGCACGGCGGTGGTGGTGTTTACCGTCTTGCTGGGCATCGCACAGCTGGGTGAGACGCCCACCGTGGGCGCCACTGCCATGCTGTTTGCCCACGAGGCGATTGGCGGTGTGGTGTTCGGCGGTCTGATCGGCTACCTGGTGTACCTGATGATCAAGAGCATCGAGCAGCACCAGATCGAAGTGATGCTGACCTTGGCCCTAGTGATCGGCGGCTCGGCGATGGCCACTGAATTGCACGTTTCGGCACCGATCGCGATGGTGGTGGCCGGCCTGATCATCGGCAACCTGGGCCGCAAGCTGGCGATGAACGACATGACCCGCCGCTACCTGGACGGTTTCTGGGAGCTGCTCGATGACATGCTCAACGCCCTGCTGTTCGCCCTGATCGGCATGGAGTTGTTGCTGTTGCCGTTCAACTGGCTGCATGTGTTCGCCGCCAGCCTGCTGGCAGTGGCGATCCTGCTCTCGCGCCTGTTGACCGTCGCCCCGGCGATCCTGTTGCTGCGCCGCTGGCGCACGGTGCCACGGGGCACCATCCGCATTCTCACCTGGGGTGGTTTGCGCGGCGGCGTCTCGGTAGCACTGGCGCTGGCTCTGCCGCTGGGCCCGGAGCGCGACCTGCTGCTGAGCATCACCTATATCGTGGTGCTGTCGTCGATCCTGTTGCAGGGTTTGAGCATCGGCAAGCTGGTCAAACGCGTGACCCGGGACGAACCCCAGGCTACGCCTGACGCTCACTGATCCTTGCTGATTGGCTGCGGATGCCTCGGGTCCGCAGCCTTCTTGCCCGGCAGACTGTTTTCACTGCGGATCTGCGCGTGGCTGATCAGCGCAAAGATAAAGCTGCCGCCAATGATGTTGCCCGCCAGCGTCGGCCCGGCGAACACCAGCCAGAAGTCCTTCCACGGCAATTCGCCGGCAAATACCAGGTAGGACACCTCCGCCGAGCCCACGACGATATGGGTGAAGTCCCCCAGCGCCATCAAGTAGGTGATCAAGATGATGATCCACAGCTTGGCGCTTTCCATCGACGGGATCATCCACACCATGGTGGCAATCATCCAACCAGAGACAATGCCCTTGGCGAACATCTGCCCGGGGTCGTTCTCCATGACCTTGCGCCCGATGTCGAGGAAGGCCATGTCGGTCTTGGTGTCGAAGATCGGCAGATGCAGCATCACGTACGCCACCAGCAAGGTGCCGCACAGGTTACCCACCAGCACCACCGTCCACAGGCGCAGCAACCGGCCAGCATTGGCCAATGTCGGCTTGCTCATCACAGGAAGAACGGCGGTCAGGGTGTTTTCGGTGAACAGTTGCTGGCGCGCCAGGATCACCGCGAGGAACCCCGCGCAGTAACCGAAGCTGGCGATGACTTTGAATTCCTCACCGTCCGGCAACCGTGAGTTGAGCAGTCCCATGCCCATCAGGGACAAGCCCATGGTCAGGCCGGCCGCCAGCGCCGACCACCACAGCGCCGCGACATTGCGCTCCAGTTCCTGGTCGCCCTGGGTGCGGATGATTTCATGCAGGACCGCCGCGCGGGGCGGCTGGTTCTTGTCCACGTCCTGCTGCTCTTCCTGCGACAGGTTGGGGGTCTTGCCGTCTTCTTCAGTAGCCATGATCGTTCAGCGCTCGAGGGGTGCCTGTAGCTACGACACGCCGCGACGACAGCTGTTCAGTGGCCCGGTATACGCCAGGCCTTGGCCATTTCCACAGTGGTCGAGCTGAACGGCTTGCCCCAGGGTTTATTGCGCGCTTTGTAATGCTCAATGATGACATCCAGCACGCGGTTGAACTCGGCGGGGGTGGTGGCTTCGCCCAGGTCCCGCGCGGCGCGTTGCAGCAATTCAACGTTGGACGCCGGCTGGCCCGGGCGGTACAGCGACGGGTAGATGACCTCTCGCGTGAAGTTTTCAGCTTTCACCGCGATATCGCGCCGCTTCATTTCGGCGACAGCACTGGTCATCACCCTCGAGAGGGGCTCTCCGGTGGCTGACGCCGGTTTTTGAGCCACCTGCATCAGTTGCTGGAAGTTGTGCTGACCCGGCGCATTCAGACGCTTCCCCAGCCACTCAACATGCTCAGGTCGACGGGCAAGCGCATCCAGGTTACGTAATGCCGCCGCCAGTTTCGGCGTAATTTTCAGGGTATCGCTGGCCTGATTCGCTTCGGTAATCGCGACATCCAGTACCCGCAACGCCTGCAGCGCCCCCTTGTGAAACAGCAACACATCCGCACCCGCCGGGTCCTTCGCCAACTGATCGCTCACGCTGGCCAGCATTTCATCGTCCATCGCCAGCACTGCGCTCTCCAATGAAGCAAACGGATACTGCTCGCGGACCACCTCACGTTTGTCCAAATGCGCAGCCACTGCCTGATGAGCCTTCGCCTGCAGGTGCTGTTTCTGTTCGGGGGTCATGGTGAAGTTGACGGTGCCGTTGAGCAGGCCGCGAAAATCGCCTTTGTCCGTGTGCAGCGGCAATGTCACCGTCTGGTCGCTATAGGCCTTGAGCCGTTCTGTTTGATAAGCCCCAGCAGCGGCATGTGGGGTGCCGGTCACTTTATCGACGATGTGGCTGATAAACCCGCCGCTTTTTTTCGGCGCTGCCTCTTCGGACTCAAACTTGACGACCAGCGACTCAGGCTTGCTCAACGGGCCCAGCGACAGCGACGAGCCGACCACGCCGGGCGCGGGCGTGTTGGCCAGCAAGCCACCGTCCTGGAACGCAGTAACTTCAGCCGCTTCCTGAAACCCATGGCCTTGTTCTTGAGGGCTCTTGAACACCACCGGCAGCGAGCCTGAAATGCGCGCGGCGCGGGCGATATCCATGTCCGGTGTGAGGTTGGCATTGAACACCACCAATTGCGGACGACCGTCGAACATGCCGGTGCCGGTGATATTGAGTTGCTTGATCGCCGGAATATGACGGCTTAACACTTCAAGGTCGCGAAAGGTCGGCGCATCACCGGCGCTCAGCCTGTCGGCGATCTTCATGACTTCAGCGGGCCGAGCAGCCCTTGGCATTTCGGCAATATGCACCAGGATCGATTTGCGAGACTCGCTGCGCATCATCTCTTCCAGGGGGGAGGCCTCGGTTTGCAGGCGCGGCAGCAACGTCAGCAGCAATTGGGAGATGTTGCCGGCAGGCCCAGGCAAGCGACCGGCGAGCTTGCCGAGGTGGGTGCTGACGCCTTGCAACCAAGCGGTCACCGGATCGTTGCTATTGAGCAGGCTTGGCAGGTCGATGCTGTTCGACAGCTCGCCGAACGCCTTGGCGCCCATGCCGCTGGCCAGCAAGGTCGCGGAAATCGCGCCGGCGGATGAGCCGGAAATCACCTTCATGCCTTGCAGTTTCTTGCCATCCTCCAGCGCCTGCACCATCCCCGGAAACGCAATGCCCTTGGCGCCACCACCGCTGGGCACCAAGTGGCTGGGCGGCGACGGAGACACGCTCACCTGCACTCGCCCATCGCTATAACGATAGAGGCTCAACTTGCGCGGCCCTACATCTTTGACCAGAGGCGTCCTGACGTCCTGGTCGACGGTTTGAGGCAACGGCGGACGGATTTGGACAGGGGAGTTGGACACTTTCATACGCAGGCTCTCGCTACAGGTTGTGGTCCTGTGTGATGAGAGAGCCTGAGAAAGATCCAGGCGGAATGATTTGGTAAAGCAAATCAAACCGTCGTTGGGGTTATTCGTCCTGGAACTGGTCCTTCACGTACTTGATCTCGGTACGGCCATGCGGTGCTGGCAGGCCGTCTTCACCGAGGTTGACGAAAACCATTTTTTCCACGGTCAGGATGCTTTTGCGGGTGATCTTGTTGCGTACTTCGCAGGTCAGGGTGATGGAGGTGCGGCCGAACTCGGTGGCCGTAATACCCAACTCGATGATGTCGCCCTGGCGCGAAGCGCTGACAAAGTTGATTTCGGAGATGTACTTGGTCACCACACGCTGGTTGCCCAACTGGACAATCGCGTAAATGGCCGCTTCTTCGTCAATCCAGCGCAGCAGGCTGCCACCGAACAGGGTGCCGTTGGGGTTGAGGTCTTCGGGTTTTACCCATTTGCGGGTGTGGAAGTTCATGGTCACTCCAAAGCGTCTTGCCGAATGATGGGGCACATCATGGCAGAGCCCGCGCCCGAGCTCTATGAGCCATTGTCTATCAACCCCATGTGCGATCTTCATATGGCCGACGGAAAGGCTTTTAGAACGCGTAACCAGACGGCTATAATCGCCCCCGCTTCAAAACGGTCATCTTCGATTGATACCGTTCTCCCGCCACCTGTCCGAGGGGCGCTGCAGCAGGTTCAACCTGTCAGGCTCGGATGGGGCGTTGTCCGGCCTGCTTAGCCAGCTGGATACTAAACGCACAACGGCGCCCATTCGCACACTACGAATGGAGGCTCTTCATGAGCGCAGTAAACACGCCTGCAGATTTCAACGACTACAAGGTCGCCGACATGTCCCTCGCTGCCTGGGGCCGTCGCGAAACCTTCATCGCCGAATCCGAAATGCCAGCCCTGATGGGCCTGCGTCGCAAGTACGCCGCTGAGCAGCCGCTCAAAGGCGCCAAGATCCTCGGCTGCATCCACATGACCATCCAGACTGCCGTGCTGATCGAAACCCTGGTTGCCCTGGGTGCCGAAGTGCGTTGGTCGTCCTGCAACATCTTCTCGACTCAAGACCAGGCCGCTGCCGCCATTGCTGCTGCCGGTATCGCGGTATTCGCCTGGAAAGGCGAGACCGAAGAAGAGTACGAGTGGTGCCTGGAGCAAACCATCCTCAAAGATGGCAAGCCATGGGACGCCAACATGATCCTCGACGACGGCGGCGACCTGACCGAGCTGCTGCACAAGAAGTACCCACAGATTCTGGACCGCGTCCACGGTGTGACCGAAGAGACCACCACTGGCGTTCACCGCCTGCTGGACATGCTGGCCAAGGGCGAGCTGAAAATCCCGGCCATCAACGTCAACGACTCGGTGACCAAGAGCAAGAACGACAACAAGTACGGCTGCCGTCACAGCCTGAACGATGCCATCAAGCGCGGCACCGACCACCTGCTGTCGGGCAAGCAAGCCCTGGTGATCGGCTACGGTGACGTGGGCAAGGGTTCGTCCCAGTCCCTGCGTCAGGAAGGCATGATCGTTAAAGTCTCCGAAGTTGACCCGATCTGCGCCATGCAAGCCTGCATGGACGGTTTCGAAGTGGTTTCGCCGTTCATCAATGGCCAGAACGACGGCACCGAAGCGAGCATCGACAAGGCCCTGCTGGGCAAGATCGACCTGATCGTGACCACCACCGGTAACGTGAATGTTTGCGACGCGAACATGCTCAAAGCCCTGAAAAAGCGCGCTGTTGTCTGCAACATCGGCCACTTCGACAACGAGATCGACACCGCTTTCATGCGCAAGAACTGGGCGTGGGAAGAAGTGAAGCCACAGGTACACAAGGTTCACCGTACCGGCGCTGGCGATTTCGACCCGCAGAACGACGACTACCTGATCCTGCTGGCTGAAGGCCGTCTGGTTAACCTGGGCAACGCCACTGGCCACCCAAGCCGCATCATGGACGGCTCGTTCGCCAACCAGGTGCTGGCCCAGATCTTCCTGTTCGGCCAGAAATACGCCGACCTGTCGCCTGCCCAGAAAGCCGAGCGCCTGACCGTGGAAGTACTGCCGAAGAAACTCGACGAAGAAGTGGCCCTGGAAATGGTCCGCGGCTTCGGCGGCGTGGTAACCCAACTGACCAAGACCCAGGCCGACTACATCGGCGTGACCGTTGAAGGTCCGTTCAAGCCTCACGCTTACCGCTACTGATTTGCCTGCTGCCCGCCTCCTTCTGGAGGCGGGCTCTTGTAGGAGCTGGCTTGCCGGCGATGGCTTCAACTCGGTTTTGCTGCGCCACCGAGGTGCCTGCATCGCCGGCAAGCCAGCTCCTACAGGGATTGCGCACGTCTTACAGGCCTTTGAGTTTCCAAGGATACGACCATGTCCCAAGACCGTCGCTACAGCTTCGAGTTCTTCCCGACCAAGACCGATGCTGGGCATGAAAAACTGATGGCGACTGCCACTCAGTTGGCCAGCTACAACCCCGACTTCTTTTCCTGCACCTACGGCGCCGGCGGCTCGACCCGTGACCGTACGATCAACACCGTGCTGCAGCTGGAAAGTCAAGTCAAAGTTCCCGCCGCTCCGCACTTGTCGTGCGTGGGCGACAGCAAGGCTGACCTGCGCGGCCTGCTGACCCAATACAAGCAAGCCGGCATCAAGCGCATCGTCGCCTTGCGTGGCGACCTGCCGTCCGGCATGGGCATGGCCAGCGGCGAGCTGCGCTACGCCAATGACCTGGTGAGCTTCATCCGCGAAGAAAGCGGCGATCACTTCCACATCGAAGTGGCGGCCTACCCGGAGATGCACCCCCAGGCACGCAATTTCGAAGACGATCTTCACAACTTCGTGCGCAAGGCCAACGCCGGCGCCGACAGCGCCATCACCCAGTACTTCTTCAACGCCGACAGCTACTTCTACTTCGTCGAGCGTGTACGGGCCATGGGCGTCGACATCCCGATCGTGCCGGGCATCATGCCGATCACCAACTACAGCAAGCTGGCGCGCTTCTCCGACGCCTGCGGCGCTGAAATCCCGCGCTGGGTGCGCAAGCAACTGGAAGCCTACGGCGATGACGTCAAGAGCATCCAGGCGTTCGGCGAACAGGTCATCACCGAAATGTGTGAACGTTTGTTACAAGGTGGCGCGCCAGGGTTGCACTTCTATACCCTGAACCAGGCTGAACCCAGCCTTGCCATCTGGAACAACCTCAAGCTGCCACGCTAAGGGTTGTCTGGCTGTACCAAGGCCCTCGTTTCGACGAGGGCCTTTGTCGTTTTAAATGCCCACGGAACCCTGCAGTCCATGAACACAGCGCCTTCGACTTCCCGCCCGCAATTGGTCTACCTGGTCTTCGGTTCCGAGACCTACCACCAGGAAGCGGTCTTCAGCATCGCCAGCGCATTGGCCTTTCTGCAGGAAACCCCGGACGCGGCCCTTGATATCCAGGTATTCAGCGACAACCCCGAGCCCTATCGCCTGCTGCCCGTGCGCGTACGCCCGCTGGACGAGGCCACGCGCAAACGTTGGAGCGAGCCCCACGGCTACCACTTCCGCACCAAGCACGTGGTGTTGCGCCAAGTGCTGGAAGAATCACCGGTCGCGCTGTTGATCGACACCGACACCTTCTTCCATCATTCGCCCATGGCCCTGTTCGAGCGCGTGCAGCCCGGCACCCTGTTGTGCAACGCCTTCTACACCAAGTACGGCGATAACCACGAAAGCATCCTCTACACTGCCCTGCACCAGCGCTTGCTGGACATGGGCGTGGCCGACGATGACATGATGACCCTCAACTCCGGCGTCATGGGCCTGACGCAGCAGGACGCACACATCCTCGACCGCTCGATCGAGTTGATGGACGAGTTGTTCCCCCATGCCCAGGGCGCCTACACCCTGGAAGAGTTCTGCTTGTCCATCGCCGCCTACCGTACCGTCAACGTGCGCGAGTGCCCGGACCTGATCCACCACTACTGGAGCCGCAAGCAGCTGTTTCGCGCCAAGGTCAAGGCGTGGATCGCCAAGCACGCGGCCGACCCTACCAGCGAACTGGCGATGGCCGACACCCGCCAGGTGTCCTCGCACCTGCCACGTCCACCACGCCTGCAGCGCCTGATGTACAAGATGATCACGTTGCTTTTGCCCAAGCACCAGCAGCAGTTCATCCGCGAAATCCTCTACGGTTGCTACGAACACGAGAATGAATTCGACCAGGCGTGTGGCCCGGTTTGGTGGGACAAAGCGCGACAAAACCAGGAAGAGCGCCAGCAGCGGCCGATTGACGCACACCAACTGGAGCACTGGTTCGCCAACCCGGTGGTGCGCCTGATTCTGGGCGAGCGGCGCAATGCCATCCACGAGCATCTGATGGACGCACCGGCCAAATAAGACTACCCGCCAATGCGTGTGCCAGAGCTTCTCTTTAAGGCAGGAGCGTCGTAACCTCAGGGCATGCCCGTTCTTCTCAAGCTGTTGACCGCTGCGCTTTTCACTTGCCTGAGCTTTGCCGCTTATGGCGAAAAACTGCGCATTGTCACCGAGCCCTGGGCGCCTTACGTCTACGACGACAACGGCACCATGCGCGGGCTGGACTACGAAACCACGGTGATCGTGTTCCAGCGTCTGGGGGTCGATGTGGAATGGCAGTTCCTGCCCTGGAAACGCTGCCTGGCGATGCTCGACCAGGGCCACGCCGATGGCGCGCTGGATATTTTCCACAGCCACGACCGCGATGCCCTGCTGCTTTACCCCAGCGAGCCATTGTCGGAAGTCGAGTTCGCGCTGTACTACGCCAACGAGCGCCCTCACCCCGCCGAAACCCTTGATGACCTGCGCGGCCTCACGGTCGGCACCTCACCGGGCTACCTCTATAGCGAGGCGTTCAGGGAGTCCACCCTGTTCAATCACGAGCCGGCTCCCAGCCACGAGGCCAACTTCGGCAAGTTGTCCCTGGGCCGCATTGATCTGGTGATCACCGACCGCCGCGTGGGTCAGCATGTGATCAAGGCCCTGGGCCTGGAGGGCAAGGTCAGCCAGGCGCCCATGGTGGTCAGCCGCCAGCAGCAATTCCTGGCAGTACGCCGTGGCGCGGGCATGGACCTGCTGGTGCAACGCTTTGCTGCCGAGCTCAAACGCTTCAAACAAGAGCCCGCCTACGCCGCCTTGAGCGAAAAATACGGCGGTAGCCCCACTCCAACGGCTTCGATACCCGCCCCCGAACACACCGTTGAGCAGCAGGAAAGCAGCGCACCGTGATTGCTCTGTTATACTCCGGCCTTTCCGCCAGGCTTACGCCCGGCCGCTGAGGTCTTGAAAAAGGCACCCAACCCCGCTACTGCGCAGCTTTCAGCCCGCGCGAGCCGGTGGAGTGCCCGCCAGACGCAGCAGGACCGGACGGGATAACGCTCCCCTAAGCGTCATTCACGCCCGGCAAGATTATCCCTCTGGGCCAAGCCCTAACTAAAACAGGATTACTCATGTCCTTTGCTTCCCTCGGTCTCTCCGAGGCTTTAGTCCGCGCCATCGAGGCAGCGGGCTATACCGAGCCTACTCCGGTGCAACAGCGGGCCATTCCCGCCGTGTTGCAAGGTCGCGACCTGATGGTTGCGGCTCAGACAGGTACTGGTAAAACCGGCGGCTTCGCCCTCCCGATCCTGGAGCGGTTGTTTCCCAATGGTCACCCGGACAAATCCCAGCGTCACGGCCCGCGCCAACCGCGCGTACTGGTCCTGACCCCCACCCGCGAACTCGCCGCTCAGGTGCACGACAGCTTCAAGCTGTATGCCCGCGACCTGAAGTTCGTCAGCGCCTGCATCTTCGGCGGCGTCGGCATGAACCCGCAGGTTCAGGCCATGTCCCGCGGTGTTGACGTGCTGGTGGCCTGCCCTGGCCGCCTGCTCGACCTGTGCGGCCAAGGCAGCGTCGACCTGTCCCACGTGGAAATCCTCGTGCTGGACGAAGCCGACCGCATGCTCGACATGGGCTTTGTCCATGACGTGAAAAAGGTCCTCGCCCGCCTGCCGGCCAAACGCCAGAACCTGCTGTTCTCGGCCACGTTCTCCCAGGACATCACCGCCCTGGCTGGCAAGCTGCTGCACAACCCGGAACGCATCGAAGTCACGCCGCCGAACACCACGGTCGAGCGCATCGAGCAACGCGTGTTCCGCCTGGCCGCCAGCCACAAGCGTGCGCTGCTGGCTCACCTGATCACCGCAGGCGCCTGGGAACAGGTGCTGGTGTTCACCCGCACCAAGCACGGCGCCAACCGCCTGGCCGAGTACCTGGACAAGCACGGCCTCACCGCCGTCGCCATCCACGGCAACAAGAGCCAGAACGCACGCACCAAGGCCCTGGCTGATTTCAAGGCCGGCACCGTGCGCATCCTGGTCGCCACCGATATCGCCGCCCGCGGCCTGGATATCGACCAATTGCCACACGTGGTCAACTTCGAGCTGCCAAACGTCGATGAAGACTACGTGCACCGTATCGGCCGTACCGGCCGTGCCGGTCGTTCGGGTGAAGCCATCTCCCTGGTTGCACCGGACGAAGAAAAACTGCTGAAAAGCATCGAGCGCATGACCAAGCAGAAAATCGCCGACGGCGACCTGATGGGCTTCGATGCCAGCGCCGTGGAGGCCGAAAAGCCAGAAGCGCGCGAACGTCCGGACGTGCGCAACCCGCGCAACCCACGCGGTCCGAAGGGCGATGGCCCGAACGGCGGCGGTGGTGGCGGTGGTCGTCGCGACAAGGGCAAAGACAAGGGCAAGGAGAAATCCGCCTCCAGCAGCCGTGGCGAACGCCCGGCCCGTGAGCAAAAACCACGTGAAGGCACCCCGGCCCGCGAACAGCGCCAGCCGAGCCAACCGCCACGCGCCGCAGCCGACCGCGCCCCGGACGAGTTCCTGGACGACGACGTGGATAACTTCGGTAACCGCGTCGATTATGTGCCCCAGGCCAAGCCAGCCCAAGGCCGTGGCCGCCGCCCAGGTGCCCCGGCACAAGGTGCGGGTGCAGGCGCGCCACGTGGCGGTCAGCCACAAGGTGGCCGTCAGAACGGTCCGCGCAACAGCAGCGGCGGCACCACCGGTACCCCGCCAGGTAAACGCAACGGCCCACGCAACGGTGCACCGCGTGACGGCCAGGCCCGTCGCGAAGACTCGCGCAACCGCCGCCCGTCCCGTGACGACCAATCGCGTTCGTCCGAGCCAGCCGTGCAGAACCCACGCGGCGGCCCGGCACCGAAGATCATCCACAAGGAGTCGAAAGCAGACCGCTTCCCGACACCTGAGCAGTTGGATCAACTGCCGGGCCGTCCTCGTGGTGAAAAGCCAGCGCTGCTGACCCGCAACCGCTGATTTTCAAAGCCCCATAAAAAATGCCCCGCCTCGAAAGATGCGGGGCATTTTTTTCGATTGAGCAAAATCAAATGGGCTTTTCTGTGGGAGCTGGCTTGCCTGCGATAGCGGTGCATCAGTGAGATATGCTTCAACTGACACACCGCTATCGCAGGCAAGCCAGCTCCCACATTGATTGCATTTCAGGCATAAAAAAACCGGATCGCGAGATCCGGTTTTTTTGTGCGGGCAGAAATTACTTCTGCTTCACACCTTCCAGCGAGATGTCCAGGTCTACAGTCTGCGAGGACGGGCCTGGGCCTTTGATGCCGAAGTCGTTCAGGTTCAGCGTGGTGGTGGCGTTGAAGCCAGCACGTTCACCGCCCCATGGGTCCTTGCCTTCACCGTTGAAGGTTGCCTTGAAGGTCACCGGCTTGGTCACGCCGTGGAACGTCAGGTCGCCGGTCACGTCAGCGGTTTTCTCGCCGGTGGATTTAACGGCGGTGGACACGAACTTGGCGTCGGCAAACTTGGCAACGTCCAGGAAGTCCTTGCTGGCAACGTGCTTGTCACGTTCTGCGTGGTTGGACCACAGGCTGGCAGTTTTCACGTCGACAGCGATTTTGCTGGCTTCAGGCTTGGCGGCATCCCAGCTGAAGGTGCCATCCCAGTCCTTGAAGGTACCGTGGATGAAGCTGTAGCCCAGGTGGCTGATTTTCCAGTCGATGAAGGCGTGCTGGCCTTCTTTGTCGATCTTGTAGTCAGCAGCCATTACCTGGCCTGCGGACAGCAGGGCAGTACCGATTGCCAGAGCAGCGAGGGTCTTTTTCAACATGCGTTCTATTCCTTGTGAGTCGAGGTTGAACATCAGGCTTTGCGCCCCAGCATTCGCGTGAGGGTCGCATCACGATCGATAAAGTGGTGTTTCAAGGCCGCCACGCCGTGCAAGCCGGCGAAGACCACCAATACCCAGGCGAGGTACAGATGCACCACGCCGGCGTTGTCTGCCTGGTCCGGTAGCCCGGAAACCACGGCAGGAATCTCAAACAGGCCAAACACCGGAATACCGACACCGTCTGCGGTGGAAATCAGGTATCCGGCAATCATCACGGCAAACAGCCCGAGATAAAGAAACGCGTGGCCAAATGCAGCACCGATACGGGTCAAGCGGCTGTAGCTGGCAAGCGGTGGTGGTGGCGGGCTGACCAGACGCCAGACGATACGCACCAGCATGATGGCAAACAGCGTGATGCCGATGCTTTTGTGCAGGTCCGGCGCGTCTTTACGCCAGGCGCTGTAGTAATCCAGACCGACCATCCACAAGCCCAGGGCGAACAGACCGAACACCACCAGGGCCACGCCCCAGTGCAACACCATGCTGACCCAACCGTAGCGGGCCGGAGAATTGCGTAACTGCATGTACTTAATCCCGTAAGAGCTGCGCCCAAGACTAGCGATTTACCTATCGAATTAAAGCGGAAATTTTCGCTTTGAAATATCGAGAAATACGATCTTGAGGGTATGAAGCGTAAATTAACAACGGATTAAGGACTATCCAGAAGAAACGTGACAGACCGTCCTGTGTTTACTGCCTATTCGCAGGTTATGGGTTGTGACACGGCCATCCATTGCATAGGCTTGCGCGATTGTTACGCCCGCGTGCCACGCGGGCCGCTTCGAGGAGACCCCGGATGGGCTTGAATAACCAGTGGATGCAACGCGACCTCGCCGTGCTGTGGCATCCCTGCACCCAGATGAAAGACCACCAGCAGCTGCCGTTGATCCCGATCAAGCGGGGTGAAGGCGTTTGGCTGGAAGACTTCGAAGGCAAGCGCTACCTCGACGCCGTCAGCTCCTGGTGGGTCAACGTATTCGGCCACGCCAACCCGCGCATCAACCAGCGCATCAAGGACCAGGTGGACCAACTGGAGCACGTGATCCTCGCTGGTTTCAGCCACCAGCCGGTGATCGAGCTGTCCGAACGCCTGGTGCAGATGACGCCCGAAGGCCTGACGCGGTGCTTCTACGCCGATAACGGCTCGTCGTGCATCGAAGTCGCGCTGAAAATGAGCTTTCACTACTGGCTCAACCGTGGCCTGCCGAACAAGAAACGCTTCGTCACCCTGACCAACAGCTATCACGGCGAAACCATCGCCGCGATGTCGGTGGGCGACGTGCCGCTGTTTACCGAGACCTACAAGGCGCTGTTGCTCGACACCATTAAAGTGCCGAGCCCGGATTGCTACCTGCGCCCCGAAGGTGTGAGCTGGGAAGACCACTCGCGCACGATGGCCCAGGTGATGGAGCAGACCCTCGCTGAGCACCACGACACCGTCGCTGCGGTGATCATCGAACCGTTGATCCAAGGCGCGGGCGGCATGCGCATGTACCACCCGGTGTACCTCAAGCTGCTGCGCGAAGCCTGCGACCGCTACGGCGTGCACCTCATCCACGACGAAATTGCCGTCGGTTTCGGCCGCACCGGCAGCATGTTTGCCTGTGAACAGGCCGGCATCCGTCCGGACTTCCTGTGCTTGTCCAAGGCCCTCACCGGCGGTTACCTGCCGTTGGCAGCCGTGGTCACCACCGAAGATGTTTACAGCGCCTTCTACGATGACTACCCAACCCTGCGCGCCTTCCTGCATTCCCACAGCTACACCGGCAACCCGCTGGCGTGCGCGGCGGCCCTGGCGACCCTGGATATTTTCGAAGAAGACAACGTCATCGAAAACAACAAGGCCCTGGCCCAACGCATGGCCACCGCCACCGCCCATCTAGTGGACCACCCCCACGTGTCGGAAGTGCGCCAGACCGGCATGGTACTCGCCATTGAGATGGTCCAGGACAAAGCCACCAAGACCGCCTACCCGTGGCAGGAGCGCCGCGGCCTGAAGGTGTTCGAGCACGCCCTGGAGCGCGGTGCGCTGTTGCGGCCGTTGGGCAGCGTGGTGTATTTCCTGCCGCCTTACGTGATCACGCCCGAGCAGATCGACTTCTTGGCCGAGGTTGCCAGCGAAGGCATCGACATCGCCACCAACAGCAAGGTCAGCGTTGCCGTGCCAGAAAACTTCCATCCTGGCTTCCGCGACCCCGGCTGATCACCCACACCCTTGTAGGAGCCGGCTTGCCGGCGATGGCGGTCTCACATTCACCGCATAGCCAGCGCCCTCATCGCCGGCAAGCCGGCTCCTACAGAAAAACCCTATTTCCAGAGAACAGAAATGAGACTGTCCCGCTTTTTCACCGACACCCCGCTGAGCCTTGGCGAGCATGAACTGCCCGAAGCCCAGGCGCACTACATCAGCCGCGTGCTGCGCATGGGCGAAGGCGACGCCGTGCAATTGTTCGACGGTTCCGGCCAGGAGTTCCTGGGCAGCCTGCTGGAAGTCGGCAAGAAGCGCGTCACCGTGCAGCTCACAGAACGCTTCAACGGCCAGGCCGAGTCGCCGTTGCACATCCACCTCGGCCAGGGCCTGTCCCGGGGCGAGCGTATGGATTGGGCGATTCAGAAAGCCACCGAATTGGGTGTGAATGAAATCACGCCGATTTTCAGCGACCGCTGCGAAGTACGCCTCAAGGACGAACGCGCCGACAAACGCCTGCTGCACTGGCGCCAAGTGGCAATCAGCGCATGCGAGCAGTGTGGGCGTTCAACCGTGCCGGTGATTCACCCGCCACTGTTGCTGGCGGACTGGCTGAAGCAGACCGAGGCCGATTTGAAGCTGGTGCTGCACCCGGTGGCCGAGCCGATGGTCAGCCATGCCAAGCCAGCCAGCCTGGCTTTCCTGATCGGGCCTGAAGGCGGTTTGACCGATAACGAAGTCCAGAGCGCCCAAGCGGCCGGCTACCACGCCGCCCGCCTCGGCCCGCGTGTGCTGCGCACCGAGACCGCGCCGGTGGTGGCGCTGTCGGTGGCCCAACAACTGTGGGGCGATTTCTAACGCCCTTCCTTTGCAAACCCAATCCCCCCTGTGGGAGCTGGCTTGCCTGCGATGGCGGTCTTCCAGCCAACCCCACTGGCGCCTGACCCACCGCTATCGCAGGCAAGCCAGCTCCCACAGTGTTGATTGGGTTACCAGGCAACTATTCCACCGGGTCACTCACCGGCGTGGCAATGATCGCCTTCAACTCGCTGGTCATCGGGAACTCCAGGTTCAGCCCCTTGGGCGGAATCGGCTGTTCAAACCAGCGCTGGTAAATCCCGTTGATCGCCCCCGAGCGGTACAGGTCGCCCAGTGCGTCGTTGACCACCGCCAGGAACTGCGGGTCGTCCTTGCGCACCATGCAGCTGTAGATTTCCCGCGACTGTTCTTTACCCACCACCACCCAGTTGTGCGGGTCCTTGGCCTTGGCGCGCTCGCCGTAGAGCAAGGCGTCGTCCATGTAGAACGCGGCCGCACGGCCGGTCTCGAGCATCTTGAACGCTTCTCCATGGTCCTTGGCGCTGATCACAAACATATTGGCCTTGTGCTCGGCGTTGTAGCTTTTGAGGAAGCGCTCATTGGTGGTGCCCGCCGTGGTTACCACGTTCTTGCCGGTCAGGTCCGCAAAGCCCTTGATGCCGCTGTCCTTGGCCGTCAGCAACTGGCCTTTCACGTAGATAAACCCGTAGGAAAACGCCACCTGCTTCTGCCGCTCGGCCGTCACTCCGGTGGAGCCGCATTCCAGGTCCACGGTGCCGTTCTGCACCAGCGGGATACGCGTTTGGGACGTCACCAGGTTGTATTTCACCGCGAGGTGGGTCACCCCGATTTTCTGCTGGACGCGCTCGACAATCTTGTTCGCCAGGTCCACCGAGTAGCCCATCGGCTTGCCGCTGTTATCCCCCACATAGGAAAACGGCACCGAGGCATCGCGATAACCCAAGGTGATGGATTGGGCACTGGCGATCTTGCCCAGCGTGCCTTCCAAAGGCGCTTGATTGGCCTGTGCCTGTGCGCCGAACAAGAGCCCCAGGGTGCAGCCGGTCAACAGGATTGTTTTCATTGTTATGCTCCGTTGGTCTTTAACGTTATTTACGGACAGCAATTACGCTGATTTCCACCAGCACACTCGGCCGCGCCAGCTCCGCTTGCAGGGTGGTGCGCGTCGGCGCGCAGCCTGGCGACAACCACGCGGACCACACTTCGTTCATCGGCGCGAAACCGCTGCCGATGTCCTTCAGGTAAATCGTCGCGTTAAGCAGGTGGTCCTTGTCGCTGCCGGCCTGGGCCAACAGCCCGTCGATCCTGGTCAGCACTTCCCGGGTCTGGGTCGCCACGTCCTGGCCATCGCCGGGCACCTGGCCCGAGAGAAACACCAGGTCTTTGAAGGTCACAGCGCCAGAAAGCCGGTCGTTGCTGCTGATGCGGTTGATGCTCATGGGTACACCTCAAGCGGCGCGGGGCGCGAGGCCCTGCAGGTCAATGGAAGGCATGCGCTGGTCGATCAGTTCGGCCAACAATTGGCCGCTGCCGCTGGCCAAGGTAAAACCAAGCGCGCCGTGGCCCAGGTTGAGCCACAAGTTGCGGTAGACACTGGCGCCGATCAGCGGCACGCCGGTCGGCGTGGCCGGGCGCATGCCGGCCCATTCCACCGCGTGGGCGTAGTCACCGGCATTAGGAAAAGTCTCCAGCGCCTGGCGTTTCATCAATGCCAACCGCTTGGGCTCCAGGCGAGCGTCGAAGCCGACGATATCCACCATGGCCGCCACCCGCAGTTGCTCGCCGATACGGGCGTAGACGATCTTGCGGTCGTAATCGGTGATGCTCACGTTCGGCGCCTGATGCTGTGCACCAATCGGCACGCTGAGGCTGTAACCCTTGAGCGGATACAACGGCAGCGAAACACCCAACTCCGCGCTGCGATACCCCGCCGCCAGCACCAGGTTCTGCACCGGCATCACCTCGTCGCCCATCTCGACCGCCTGTACGGCGCCGTGAGCATGGCGCAGGCCAGTGACCTTGCGCCCCAGCAGGAAACGGCAGCGCCCGGACGCTTCAAGCCGCGCCGCCAAGCGTTGGCAGAAGGCATGACAATCGGCCACTTCTTCATTTGGCGTATAGATCCCGCCGACAAAACCACCGTCCGCCAGCGCCGGTTCCAGCCGCGCGCAGTCATCAGCCGACAACACCTGCTGCTGCAGGATATCGGTGACTTTGCTGCGGGCATGCTCGAAGCTGCTGGCGTTGCGGAAGGTCACCAGCTTGCCGTTGCGGCGCCAGTGGAAGCCGTCCAGATGATCGTCCTCGCGCCATTGCTGCAACGTGGCCTGGCTCAAGGACGCCAGGCGCAACAGGTGCGCGGCATTGCGTGTGTTGACCGAGCCACGGCAGGCACCGAGAAACGCGGCCATCCAGCGCCATTGCTGAGGGTCCAGGCGCGGGCGCAGCTTGAGCGGCGAGTCCCCGCGCAGCAGCCAGCCGATGGCTTGCAATGGCACGCCAGCATCCGCCAGCGGCGCGACATAGCGGTACGACAACTGCCCGCCGTTGGCGAAACTGGTTTCGCTGCCCAGCGTGTCGCGGGCTTCGATCAGCGTGACCTCGTGACCGGCGCGAACCAACGCATAGGCGCTGGCCAGGCCGATAACCCCACCGCCGATGATGCAAACCTGCTTGGCCATCCCAGCCCCCAGCTTTTGAATGAAGAGGCCTCAAGCGTAGGGGCAGGTGACAGGCCATCGACAATGAATAAAGATGGGTCACCTATAAACAAAGGTTATGGACTCGCCATGCGCTTGCGTCATATCGAAATCTTCCAGGCCATCCGCCAAACCGGTTCCGTCAGTGCCGCCGCGCAGTTGCTGCACGTGTCGCAGCCGGCGGTGACCAAGGTGTTGCAACACGCCGAATTGCAGCTGGGCTTTCCCCTGTTCCTGCGGGTGCGCGGCAAGTTGCAGCCCACCCCGGAAGCCCTGGCGCTGGAAAGCGAAGTGGAGAAAGTCACCGAGAGCCTCCAAGGTGTGCGGCGCCTGGCCAAGAGTTTGCGGCGCGAACCCGGGCACAGCGTGCGCATTGGCGCAATCCCGGCACTGGCCTTGTCGCTGCTGCCACCGGCGATCCTGGAATGGAAACGCGACTACCCGGACATCGCCTGCGAGCTGTCCAGCGACCACAGCCGTGAGCTGGTGCAGAAGCTGTTGATGCGCGAGATCGACCTGGCACTGACCCTCAATTTCTCCGGGCATCCGGGGCTGACCACGCAGGTGTTGGCCAACGGTGTGCTGGTGGCGTTGGCGTCGAAAGGCTATTGGTCTGACGCAGAATCGAGCACACCGTTGCCCCTGGCGGATCTGGCCGGTGCGCCGTTGATTGGCCTTTCCAGCGCCGACCCCTTGGCCGCCAAGCTCGACAGCTACCTGGAAAACGTCGACCCCGCGCCTCGGGTGACGATCTCGGTGCAAACCTATTCCCTGGCACGCGCCATGGTCGAGTCCGGCGCCGGGCTCACTGTCATCGACCCCTTCACGGCGCTCGGCGCCTCCACGGCCACCACCTGCATCCGCACACTCACCCCGCCGCTGCCGATCACCCTGTACGCCCTGACCCGTGCCGACGAACCGCCGCCGCATATGTTGGCCAAGTTGCTCAAGATCTTCGGCACGCGCGCCCAGGACCTGCTGAAACGCCTATTCCTGTAGGAGCCCGGCTTGCCGGCGATGGCGGCCTCGAGATCACTGCACCTCTCAAGGGCCTCATCGCCGGCAAGCCGGCTCCTACAGGTGTTCGTTACAGCACGTAATGCATGATCGCCACAAAGTGCAGCAGGCTGCCGCCAATGACAAACAGGTGCCAGATGCCGTGGGAGTGCCGCAGGCGATCTTCCAGGGCAAAGAAGATGATGCCCACGGTGTACAGCACCCCACCGGCCGCCAGCCAGGTAAACCCCGCCGTGCCCAGCGCGGCGATCAGTGGCTTGACCGCCACCAGCACGATCCAGCCCATCACCGCGTAGATCACGATGGACAAGATCCGCGCTTCGGAACGCGGCTTGATCTCCTGCAGGATACCAATCACCGCCAGCCCCCAGACGATGCCGAACAGCGTCCAGCCCCATGGGCCGCGCAGGGTCACCAGGCAAAACGGCGTGTAGCTGCCGGCGATCAGCAGGTAGATCGAAAAGTGATCGACCTTCTGCATGATCTCTTTTCGCCGTCCGCGCACGCTGTGGTACACGGTGGACGCGCTGTACAGCACCAGCAGCGTAAAGCCATAGATCGCCACGCTGACGATCTTCCAGGGGCTGCCATCCAGGCTCGCCACCACCAGCATCCACACTGCGCCGGCAAAGGCTGCGACTGCCCCGAGCAAATGGCTCCAGGCGTTGAATCGTTCCCCGTGATACATGTGTCACTCACCTCGAATAACCGTTATCACCTCGAGCATTCTGACGCCAGACACTCACTTTCAGGTAACACCCTTTCTTCATTTGCCCAACGACCACTGCCCATCGGATGATTCGCACAATCCTTGTAGGAGCCGGCTTGCCGGCGATGAGGCCCTTGAGCGTGGTGGTGGCCTGACTGCCGCCATCGCCGGCAAGCCGGCTCCTGCAGGGGGTGTTTCCGCCCTTTAGAGTGGTGTTATCCATGCCCGAGCTTGAACCCGACGCGCCGCCCCCCAGCCTATGGCAGCTTTTTTACAACTTCGCCATGGTCGGCCTGTTCGGCTTTGGCGGCGTGATGCCCTGGGCGCGGCAGATGATGGTCGACCGCAGGCGTTGGGTCAGCGAGCAGGGTTTCAACGAACTGCTCACCACCGGCCAATTCTTCCCCGGCCCGAACATCGCCAACGTCGGCATCATCTTCGGCCGTCGCCTGCACGGCTTGCCGGGTGCGGTTGTGACCGTCTGCGGGCTGTACCTGTTCCCCTCGCTGATCACCGTGTTGGCCGGTTTCGCTTATGCCAAGTGGTGGAGCCATGAGGTGGTGCAGCAAATTTTCGGCGCGGTGATGCCGATTGCCACCGGGCTGATGCTGGGTACAACACTGCGCTTGCTCAAGGCCATGCCCCGCAACCTGGCCAATTACAGCGCCTTTGTGCTGACCTTCGTGTTGATGGCGGTGCTGGTGTTGCCACTGTGGATGGTATTGCTGATCAGCATCCCCAGCTCCCTGGCCTTGAGTTTCATCGACACGAAAAAGGTGGCCGGCTGATGCAGACCGTCCTCCTGCACCTGATGATCCAATGCGCGCTGTGGTCGCTGATGGCGATTGGCGGCAATACCGTGGCCATTGGCGACATCCACCGTTACACCGTGGTGGACATGCACTGGATCACCGACGCGCAATTCGTCGCGTTCTTCGCCCTGTCACAGGCGCTGCCGGGGCCCAACGGCATGTTCCTGGTGTTCATCGGCCAACAGGCGGCAGGGCTGCCGGGGGCGCTGGTGGCCTTGCTGGCCAAGCTCGTGCCCTGCTCGGTATTGGCCTACGTCGGCGCCGGCTGGCTGGAAAAACACACCCAGACGCCCTGGGTGCAACGGGTCAAGCGCAGCCTGTTGCCGATCTCCATCGGCCTGATCCTCGCCTCCACCTACATCCTGATGAACAGCCTGGAAAACAACACCACCAGCCTGGTCCTGACCCTGGCCAGCGCCGCCGTGGTCTATTACACGCGGCTCAACGCGATCTGGCTGATCATATTCGGTGTGCTGCTGGGCCTGGGCAGTGCATGGCTGGGAGTGAATTGGTTTTAGGGGCACAATCGACGGCATTCGAACAAGAGTGACCGCCATGCTGATCGACGAAGAGTTCACCCTCAAGAAGCTGGAAATCTTCCTGGCGTTCATGCGCACCGGCAACCTGGCCCGTGCCGCCGCCGAGCTGCAAACCAGCAACGTCAGCGTGCACCGCGCGATCCACTCCCTGGAAAACGCCCTGCGATGCCCGCTGTTCAAGCACGAAGGGCGCAACCTCACGCCGTTGGAGAGCGCCTACGTGTTGGAGGAACGCGCACAGAAACTGGTGGCCGACGTGGTCGACAGCGTGCGCCTCACCCGCGAAGCGGCGGGTTATTCGGCGGAGCGCTTCAAGCTGGGTTCACTGTATTCGCTCACGGTGAAGACCGTGCCGCAACTGATCATGGGCCTGAAGATCCGCCGCAGCGAACTCAACATCGACCTGATCCTGGGCTCCAACTTCGACCTGCTCTACAAGCTCAAGAACATGGAAGTGGACGCCATCCTCATCTCCCTGGATGAGCATGCCAACGACCCCGATTGCGAGCAGATCGCGCTGTTTTCCGATGACATCTTCCTGGCTACCCCGGCCGACTCACCCTTCGACCGCGAACAGCAGATCGACCTGGCGGATGTACGCGACGCCACCTTCATCACCCTCACCCAAGGCTTCGCCACCCACCAGGATGGCAACCGCGTGTTCCAGCAGGCAGGGTTCGAGCCGAAGGTGGCGATGCAGGTCAATGACATTTTCACCCTGCTGAGCATGGTCAGCTCCGGCGTGGGTTATGCGCTGCTGCCGGGGCGGATTGCAGCGGTGTACGAGAACCGGGTGAAGCTGATCCCGCTGCAACCCCGGTACCGGTTGCAGCAGCAGATTGGGGTGGTGTTCCTCAAAGCCAAGGAAAGGGACCCAAACCTGTTGGCGTTGTTGGCAGAGTGTCGGATGTACGCCAATCGCCAATCTTGACCATCCCTTGTAGGAGCTCGGCTTGCCGGCGATGTCGTCCTCAAAATCGCCATCGCAGGCAAGCCAGCTCCCACATTTAACTGTATTCACAAATCAAAATGTGGGAGCGGGCTTGCCCGCGAAGACGCCAGGCCAGACAACGCCGGGCCGGGGGTTAGCCGACGAGGCCGCGTACGATGAAATACAACACCGAAGGCCCGAGCAAACACCCAAGCCCGGTATGGAACGTCGCCGTCAGCGCGCCGTAGGGCACCAACCGCCGATCCGTCGCCGCCAGCCCCGCTGTCACACCGCTGACGGTGCCAGCCAACCCACCAAACACCATGGCCGAGCGCGGGTTGTCCAGGCCCATCCAACGTGCCGCCACCGGTGTGCCGACCATCACCAAAATCGCCTTGATCAAGCCTGTGGCAATCGACAGCGCCATCACATCCGAGGTCGCGCCAATGGCCGCCCCGGTCACCGGACCGACGATGTACGTCACCGCGCCAGCACCGATGGTGGTCATGCTGATCGCATCACGATAACCAAATGCCCACGCCATGCTGGCGCCCACAATGAACGGCAACACCGTGCCCAACAGCAGCGCAATCACACCAATCAACCCGGCCTTGCGCGCCTCGGTGGCTTGCACTTCAAACGCCGTGGCAACGATGGCGAAGTCACGCAGCATCGCGCCGCCCATCAGGCCAATGCCGGAGAACAGCGCCATGTCGGCCAGGCCCTTTTGCCCGCCGGTGACCGTGCCACCGACCCACGCCAGAACCAGGCCGATGACGATGGCAATTGCCGAACCATGAATGCGCCCAAACGTGAGGCGCTTGGACAGCACCACGGAAATCCACATCACCACGCCGACGAAGGCAAAGGCGGTGATCAGGCCGTTATGCTCCAACCCTTTTTCGATGAGATCCCACATATCAGCGACCTCCCGCAGCAGCGATCAGCGGCTCTTCGGCGGGCAAAGGTTCGCCCTTATGGGTGCGGCTGATGAGCGCGATAGTGCAACCGCAGACCACCACGGAACCAATCGCCGCCAGGACCGCGACAGGACCGCCGTGCAAGGCCGTGACCACGTTTTGTTGCGCCGCCATCGCCACCACCACCGGGATGTACATGGCGCCCCAGAAGCCCACGCCCATCTCGCAGTCCTTGGTCATGCCGCCGCGTTTTTGCATCCACAAACGGGCGCAGATCAGCAGAATCATTGCGATGCCCACCCCGCCCACGTTGGATTTGACGCCCAGCAACACGCCGAGCATGTCGCCCATGATCACGCCCGCCAGCGTGCAGATCGCCAGCAATGCCACACCGTAGATAATCATCGTTGTTGTCCTCAAAGTGCTCGATCGAAATTGTTGTTGTTGTGCTTCGAAAGCCTTGGGTGGTGCTTTATCGGTGGCGGCGCTCCTCCTCTTGCAGCAGGGCCTGCAAGGTGTCCAGGCGTGCGCCCTCGCAGGCGATCACCGTGCCTTGCTCGAACACGCGGCGTGACAAGCCGGTGAGCACGGCGCCGGGGGGCAGTTCGATTTGCAGGCGCACGCCACGCTCGTAGGCGCTTTGCACCGTGCCGCGCCAGTCGACGACGCGGCACATGTTGAACGCCAGGTCGTCACGCAGTTGTTCGGGGTTGTGCACAGGCCGCGCACGGGTGCTGCTCAGGTAGGTGATGCGCGGCGGCTTGAGCGCAACAAACGCCTGGGCCAGCACCTGGGCCGGTTGCTCCAGCAATGCACAGTGAGACGGCACACTCACGGCCAGGCGCTTGGCCACGCCGTTGCCTTTGATACGTTGGGCCACACGCGCCATGGCGACGTCGCTGCCGGCGATCACGGTCTGGTTATCGGCGTTGATGTTGGCCAGGTACACCGGGGTGTCAGGGCTATTCACGTCAGCCAGTAGCGTTTCGACGGTGGATAACGGCGGGCCGATGATGGCCGTCATCCCGTAGCCGTGTGGATAAGCGTTTTGCATCAGCTCGCCGCGCAGGCTGACCAGTTTCACCGCGTCGGCAAACTCCAGGGCACCGGCGATCACGGCGGCCGGGTACGCCCCGATGGAGAGGCCCGCGACGTAATCCGGGGTGTGTTGCAACAGCCGGGCGTGGGCCACGCCGGCGATCAGCAGGCACAGCTGGACGGCGCGGGTATCGGCCAAGGCGTGCGCTGAATCCAGGGTGCAAACGTCTTCACCCAAGGCCTGGCTGGCTTCATCCAGCACATCGGTTGGCAGCGCCTGGAGCATGCCCGGCCGTTGGGCGCCTTGCCCAGGGAACACCAGAAGGCTGCTCATACCACAGCCTGCCAAGGGTCGAGCACCAGATGGGCGCCACTGGCGGTTTTCAACAGCACCCGCCGTGAGGAGCCGGCCCATTCGCGCAAGGCCACTGCGCCGAAGGGCGTTTGCAATTGCAGGTCCACGGCGCACACCGCCTGGTCCAAGGTTGCCAGCAGGTCGCGCGCCTCGCTGCGGTCCAGCGGCTGGGGCGTGCGCAGCATCAGATCCAGGTCGCTCTGGGCATGCAGCGCTTCAATGCCCGTGGCCAATTCAAATCCGGCGCTGCCGGTGACCCCCCAATTCAAGGTCGCCAGCACCGGCCGCAATTGATCCAGAGCCTGCAATGCGGGCAAGTCCCGTCGAGAGACAACGTCACGCAATGCTTCCGGTGCTACCCGCCGTTGCACGGCAGCCAGCGGCATCAGCGCGGCAAACCGTTGCTCACGCGAACGGCCGCGCACGCCCACCGGGACATAACCAGCGGCAACGGTGGCGCGGCGCACCACCACCGTGCCCACCGCCTGCGCCGCCCACACCGGGGCGTCAGCGGGCAGGTGCGCCGGGGTCATGCCCCAGAGCAAGTCGTGCGCGTTCACCATTGCTCCCGCAGCAGTTGGCGGACATGGCTGGACGCCGCACGGTGAGGGGCGCCCAGGCGGCTGCTCAAATCGGTGCCGTCGATGTCCTTGATCGCATTCACCAGGCAATCGCCCACCCGCGCCACATCCTGTGGCGTCGGCTGTTCAATCTGCTTAACCGACAAGGTCTCCCACAGCAAACCCAGGCTGGCATAGCTGTCGATGTCATACGCCATGGGCGGCACGCTGGCGGCCAACGCTTCCAGCTCTTCGATACTGCGCAGGGTCACCCGCGCCGCCGAGGCCTTGCCCATGGCGTGCACCATCACGCCCGGGTCGCGCAGGGCGATCAGGCGGTTGGCCTGGTAGCCGTGGGCGAGGAACGCACCCGACATCGCCTTGCCCACCAGCAGCGCAATCACCGGGTGCCCGGCCAGCCGTGCGCGGGCATAGCTGTCAGCGGCGGCGGCCAGGGCCTTGTGGATACCGAGGGCTTCTTCGCGACGGCCGTAGGCCTGGCTCGGCACGTCGACGATGGCGATCAGCGGGCGCTTGTCGCCACGGGCGATGGCTTCATCCACCGCCTTGGCCAGGCCCCAGCCTTCGAGCAAACCGACCTCGCCGTTGCGTGCGCGGGGAAAGCGGTTGTGCGGGTCGGTGACCACGGCGATAAAGCGCACAGGTTGTCCGCCCAACAGGCCGTCAGCCACTTTCAGCGAAGCCGGCAAACCCTCGACAGGCGTTGCCCCCGCGCTCAATGCGTTGAACCACTGCAAACCTCTCATGAGCGATCTCCTTGATACAGCGCACGCACCGTCGCCGCGTCGATTTGTGGCGTGGCGTCCAGTTCGGCCAGGCGCGCCAGGTAGTGCTCGGCCTGGCGACTGCGTGGTTGAGCGGGCAGGCCCTGCTCCAGCAAGGCGTTGACGGTCTGCTGAATCTCGGCCACATCATCGGCCACGTAACGGTCGGCCAACCCGCTGTTGAAGCGTTGTTCGCCACCGGTAAGGCTCCAGATGAATGGCCGGTCGCGGGAGTCGTATTCGTCCAGGCCGGCTTCCTGCTCAATCACCTGCGGGCCGTTCAGGCCCACCCGTGCTTCGCGGGTGACCACCAGGTAACTGCACAGCCCGGCCGCAATGGACATGCCGCCAAAGCAACCGACGCTGCCCGCCACCACACCGATCACCGGCTGGTACTGGCGCAGGTCGACAATCGCCGCGTGGATGTCGGCAATCGCCGCCAACCCCAGGTTGGCTTCCTGCAGGCGCACGCCACCGGTTTCCAGCAACAGCACGGCACGCGTGGGAATGCCCTGGCGGTTGTCTTCGGCCGCCAGCTCAAGCGCCCCGGCGATTTTTGCACCGCCGACTTCGCCGAGGCTGCCGCCCTGGAAGTTACCTTCGATGGCCGCGATCACCACCGGTTTGCCGGCGACGCTGCCCTTGGCGATCACCACGCCGTCATCGGCTTGCGGCACCACGCCCTGGCGGCTGAGCCATGGCGACATGACGCGCTGGAACGGGTCGATCAGTTCGCGGTAAGTGCCAGCGTCCAGCAAGGCCTTGGCACGCTGGCGGGCACCCAGTTCGACGAAGCTGTGTTTGGCGAGTAAGTCAGTCATGGCCGACCTCCTCAAGCCCTTGCTCCAGGCGCAGGCGCACCACGCCGGGCGTCGCGCCGAAGTCGTGGATATCGATCTTCAAGGCGGGTGGCGTCTGTTCCTGGAAAATGCGTTCGAACAGGTGTTGCCAGCGCTGCTCGGCGCCGTTGACCGAGGTCTGCACCTGGATGGTCAGGGTGCCCGACGTGCCCGGTTCCAGCAGCACTTCCAGGTCGCCGGAGCCGACACACCCCACCAGCGCACGGCCTTTGGGCGGCTGCCCGGCGGGGAATTCAAAGGATAAGGTTTCCATCACAACGCTCCGTCGAGGCGGTCGATAAACAGGCAGGCGGCCAACAGGTCGGCGGCGCCGCCCGGGGAGGCATTCAGGGCCAGCAGGTGTTGGTCCAGCGCATGCAGGTGGCGGCGACCGGCCAGGGTCGCGCTGCCGCCCGCATCCAGCACGGCCTGGGCGCCGTGTTGCATGGCGCTGATGCCTTCAGGGCCTGCGCGGTAGAGCACGCAGGTGTCGGCCAGCTCGGTCATGATCGCGAGCAAGGCGTCGAGCCGGGCGTTCTGCTCGCCGGCGTCTTGTTGACGACTTTTGCGCAGTTGCGGCAGGCCGCGCTGCATCACCGAAGGGAAGCCCAATTGCGCTTCTTCACGGGCGCCGCGTGCGCCGTAGCGTTGCGCGACCTGGGCACCGTGGCTCATCGGCTGTGGGGCATAACGGTCGTTGAGCAAGGCCAAGCGGGCAGCCGTCAGCGTGACGGCACGGGGTGCCAGCGCTGCCGCAGCGGTGAGCAAACCGAGGGCCCAGATCGCGCCGCGATGGGTATTCACGCCATCGGTGGTGGCGAGCATGGCTTGCTCGCCTTCGCGGCCGATCCGCCCCAAGGCTTCACGCAGGGGCAAGCCGACTTCGCCAAACTCGATAGCCGCTTCGGCCATTTCCTTGAACATCGGCCACAACGACAACGCCGAGGCGTGCATCAGGCCCAGGTGCAAATCGCTGTGGGCGCCGTTGCCGCGACGGTCCACCAAGGCCGGCTTGGGCGACAGGTCCGCCTCATCGATCAAGGCGTCGACGGCCATGTCCGCCAGGCGGTCGGCGAGGGTCAATTCATGCAGTTTTAGAGCGCGCATTTACCAGCTCCTGAACTTGGCGGGCGGGTTGTACAGGCCACCGGACCAGTCCACCAGGTCGGCCACGCTCTTGGCGGCCAACAGCTCGCGGGTGGCGTCGGTGCGGCGGATGCCCAAGTCTTCGGGCAAGGCGATCAGGCCTTCGCGGCGCATGCGCGCGGTGTCCTTGGGGTTGTGGCGCAGGCCGATGGCGGTGACGCCGGCGACGGCGGCGATCATCGCCTGGCGCTCCTCCAGGGAGCGCGCCTTGTACAGGTAGGCGATGCCTTCTTCGGTGAGCAGGTGGGTGACGTCGTCGCCGTAGATCATGATCGGCGCCAGGGGCATGCCGCTTTTGCGCGCGACTTCCACCGCGTCGAGGGTGTCGACGAAGGTGGGTTTGCCGCCTTCCTGGAAGGTCTCGACCATTTGCACGACGAGCTTTTTGCCGCGCTCCAACAGGGCTTCGGGCGCGTCGTCGTGGCGCATGTCCAGCCACGCCGGGGTGCCATGACGACGACCACGTGGGTCGTGGCCCATGTTCGGCGCACCGCCGAAACCGGCGAGCCGGCCACGGGTCACGGTGGAGGAATGGCCGTCGCCGTCGACTTGCAGGGTGGCGCCGATAAACAGGTCCACCGCGTATTGGCCGGCCAGTTGGCAGAACATTCGGTTGGAACGCATCGAACCATCGCGGCCGGTGAAGAACACATCCGGCCGTGCGGCGATGTAGTTCTCCATGCCCAGCTCGGTACCAAAGCAATGCACGCTTTCCACCCAGCCGCTTTCGATGGCGGGAATCAGCGTGGGGTGCGGGTTGAGAGTCCAGTTGCGGCAGATCTTGCCCTTGAGACCCAGGGATTCGCCGTAGGTGGGCAGGATCAATTCAATGGCGGCGGTGTTGAAACCGATGCCGTGGTTGAGGGACTGCACATTGTGTTTTTCGTAGATGCCACGGATCGCCATCATCGCCATCAGCACGTGCACCGGCTTGATGTGGCGCGGGTCGCGGGTGAACAGCGGCTCGATGTAGAACGGCTTGTCAGCCACCACTACGAAGTCCACCCAACTGGCCGGGATGTCGACGCGGGGCAAATCGGTGACGTCGTCCACCAACTGGTTGACCTGCACGATCACGATGCCATCACTGAAGGCCGCGGGCTCGATCAACGCGGGGGTGTCTTCGGTGCTGGCGCCGGTGTAGATGTTGCCGGCGCGGTCGGCCATGAAACCGGCAGACAGCACGACGTTGGGGATCAGGTCCACCACCAGCCGTGCGTAGAGTTCGATGTAGGTGTGGATCGCGCCGATTTCCAGCAGGCCGTCTTCGAGCAACTGGCTGATGCGCAGGGACTGGGTACCGGCGAAGGAGAAATCGAGCTTGCGGGCGATGCCTTTTTCAAACAGGTCCAGGTGCTCGGAACGGCCGACACTGGGCATGATCATGTGCAAATCGTGGAGCTTGGAGGGATCGGCCTTGGCCAGGGAGCGGGAGAGGAAGTCGGCTTGTTTCTGGTTGTTGCCTTCCAGCACCACACGGTCGCCGGGGAGGATCAGGGCTTCCAGAGCCTCGACGATCTTGTCGCTGGGCAACACGGCCCCGTCTGCGTACTGTTTGACCAGCCCGAGCCGCCGCTGCTTCTCGTCGCGCCGCCGCGTCCAGCGCGAGTCGGGGGTGATGGTTGTTGTCATGGTCGCTCCACGGGGTTTGCTGTCGTGGGCTGTACCTTAGGAGTGAATCGGGGGAGGTATCAATCAAGCCGAGTGGTGGATCGTTACGGATGGAGTAACAAAACCTCAACAGACACGGACTTCGCCCGAATGAATATTAAAACTGTGGGAGCTGGCTTGCCTGCGATAGCGGTGGGTCAGCTGTAGATAGGTCAACTGACAGTCCGCCATCGCAGGCAAGCCAGCTCCCACATTTGTTCAGTGGCGCTTGTTAAATAGCGGTCCCCAAAAGGAAAGATCAGTCCCTGCTTGGGACCGTTTTAAGCAGCTGGCGCCGGGCTGACTTGCTCCAACGCCCGATCCACCAATAGCAGCCCCAGCTCCGCCATTTGCTGGATGCCGAGCAGGATTGCGCGCTGGGAGGTGTCCAGGTCGAAGGCGAGATTGCAGGTCAATGCGCTGAGGGACGAAAGGGTTTCGCTGGCGTTGACCAGCAGGGTTTCGGTGTTTTCGTGCGGATTTACGCTGAAGAGGTTGGATGAAGGGTTCGACATGCTTAAACAGATTTCGTCGGACTTGCACGTCCGTGTCACCGTTTTTTTGCGATGACCGGACGAAGACTAGGCGCGCTGGCTGCACGCGACAAGTTCATGTACAGCCCAAAATCCTGCAGGAAAAATCCGAAGCCCGCCGGTCTACAACTTCATGTCTATGCTCACCCCCCCCAAACCTTCGAGCGGATAGCTGCGGTACTCATAAACCTCACCACGAACAATGAGGTGGATGACGCCATCCACCCGAGTCACTTGGACACCAGGCTCTTTGGTTTTCAAAAAGGGGTGTGCCGACATCAGCGCTGTCAGTATCTCCCGGTCACTGCCTAAGTCCTTATAAACGTAGTACCTGTAGGAAAATCCCACTGTCGCGCCGCCTTGTCCGTCACGCGCTCCATAAATTGAGTTGCCGTTGCCCAAAGAGTGTTTCAAAACCACTTCGTCCAAATCCGGCGTGCCGGATGACATGATCCAATTGCCCCCGATATACATCAGGCAGGCTACCAGCAGGCAGTTGCGCAGGACCGGCAAGAGGCCTTTAGTAGCCCTGAGAAATTGCATACTCAATCCCCCTCCTTATCCAATATTGATCGCGAGGATCATCGCCAAAAGGTTCTCCTCCCCACCATGACCCATATTCCGGCTTGGTGGTTTCTGCGAATGTTTGAGCGGCACCTGCTGCCCGCAACAGGACATGCTCGGGAATGCCCAGCACCGTACCTGTGGCACCATAATTGAAGTTTCCGAACGCCTCATACTTCAGGCTTTTCTGTTTGTAATCCCAAGGGCCACGCCCTCGGACCTGTGAGTAGAACCACGAATACATGAACGCCGAACCGGGCTTCAAATGCAGCCTGCGGTTGTTGGCGATAGCGATATTGTCTTGCAGCGAAACGCCTGGGGGCGCGGGTGGAACGGCCATTTGCGAGTCCTTGCTGATGGGGTTGAGCAAGAAACGCTAGCACTCAACAATCGGCAAAAATCCCCGCGAGAGACTTAAAGAGATTTCAGACCCACTTTCAGTCCGGGCCCTACACCGAGGGGTGGAGGTCGCACAGCAATTTGTAGGAGCCGGCTTGCCGGCGATGGCGGTAGGCCAGCTGTTGATGCAGTGACTGACAAGCCGCTATCGCAGGCAAGCCAGCTCCCACATTGGATCTTCAGAGGGCGTAGGTTCAGGCCAGGCCGGACTCTATCAACAGGGCTTCAAGCCCCATCAAATCCGGCACCTTCGCCACATGCTCACCCACCTGCACTGCCGCCAGTTCCAGCGGGCACAGCGGCACGTCCACGTAGCTGAGTTGACTGTCGAGCTTGTACGAGCGGGGGATCCCCTGGATTACCAGCGCAATGAACTTCAACGTCGGCCGCCCGCCCAGGGCGTTGAGCACCACGATGCGTGAGCGTTCGCCGGCGACGATGGCTTCGCCGCACGCGGCTTCAAAGCTGATCAGCGGCAGTTGCTGATCGCGCCACGTCACTTGCCGCAGGTACCACGGCGGCGCGTCGCTGGCGGGTTCGCCGCGCTGGAAGTCGATCAGCTCGGCAACCGCGACGTTGGGCAACACCAGGTGGCGGTCGGCCAGGGGCAGCAGCAGGCCGGTGAGTTGGCTGGTGCGGTGGTCAAGCATGGGACTTGCTCCAGTAGGCGATGCTTTCGAGCAGCACCGACTCTTGGTACGGCTTGCCGAGGTAGTCATTCACGCCAATGGCCATGGCGCGGTCGCGGTGTTTCTGGCCGGTGCGGGAGGTGATCATGATGATCGGCAGGCGCATCAGCCGAGGATCGTTGCGCACTTGGGTGGCCACTTCGAAGCCGTCCATGCGCGGCATTTCGATGTCCAGCAGCATCAGGTCCGGCGTGTGTTCTTCCAGCACCGCGATGGCGTCGATGCCGTCCTTGGCGGTGAGCACGTTCATGCCGTTGCGTTCCAGCAGGCGGCTGGTGACTTTGCGCACGGTGACCGAGTCGTCCACCACCAGCACCAGCAATGGGCGCTTTTTCAGCGGGTCATTGAGGACCAGCGGCGCGTCGAATGTCTGGGCCGGCAAGACCGGCTGCCGAGCGCGGATGTGCGCGAGCAAGTCGATGATCAGCACCACACGGCCGTCGCCCAGGATGGTCGCGCCGGACAAGCCCTGCACCCCCGCAAACTGCGGCCCCAGCCCCTTGACCACGATCTCCCGCGTACCCGCCATGGCGTCCACTTGCACCGCCACGCGCCGCTCGTTGCACTGCACCAGCAGCACCGGCACGGGCTGGTACTGGCCCAGCAGTTTCGGACGGCTGACGGTGTGCAACAGGTCGCCGAGGTAGAAGAGTTCGTAGCGCTGGCCGGCGTATTCATAACGTGGCGGGTCCTGCTGATAATGCCCCGCGAGTTCATGGGGCAGCACGCTCACCAGGCCTTCGATAGTGTTGAGCGGGATCGCGTATTGGTCGTCCGCGCACTGCACCATCAACGCCCGGTTGACCGACACCGTAAACGGCAAGCGAATACGGAAGTGCACGCCCACCCCCGGCGTCGAATCAATGAACATCGAGCCGCCCAACTGGCGCACCTCTTCGTGCACCACGTCCATGCCCACGCCACGCCCGGAGATCTGCGTGATTTTTTCGGCCGTGGAAAAACCCGGCTGCAGGATGAACTGCAACACGTCGCGGTCGCTGATCTCTTGGTTCGGGTCGAGCAACCCGCGCTTGATCGCCTTACGCCGCACGGCCTCCAGCGGCACACCGGCGCCGTCGTCGCGCATGTCGAAAACGATATCGCCGCCTTCGTGGGTCAGGTCCAGGGTGATGCGGCCTTTCTCCGGCTTACCGGCCAGCAGCCGCGCATCGCGGGATTCCAGGCCATGGTCCACTGCATTGCGCAACATGTGTTCCAGGGGCGCCGCCATGCGCTCAAGCACGTTGCGGTCCATCTCGCCCTCGGCGTTGCCGACCACAAACTCCACGTCCTTGCCCAACTCGCCCGCCACTTGCCGCACGATGCGCTTGAGGCGCGGCAGCATGCGTTCGAACGGCACCATGCGCGTGCGCATCAGGCCTTCCTGCAACTCGGTGTTGATGCGTGCCTGTTGCTGCAACAGGTCATGGGCATCCTGATTGCGACGGTCGAGGGTGTCCTTGAGGTCGAGCAGGTCGGAGGCAGATTCGGACAGCGCACGCGACAGTTGCTGCAACTGGGAATGGCGGTCCATTTCCAGCGGATCGAATTCTTCATAACCCAGGCGTTCGGCCTCGGCCTGCTGGCGACTGAGGATGCGGCCCTGGGTCTCGGTGTCGAGCCGGCGCAGTTGGTCGCGCATCCGCTCGATGGTGGTTTCCACTTCGGTCAGGGCGATGCGCGCGTCGTTGACTTGTTGCTCGATGCGGCCACGGAAGATCGAGGTTTCACCCGCCAGGTTAACCAGGTCGTCCAGCAGCTCAGCGGAGATCTTCACCATGTCGGCCGTCGGATCGACCGCCGCCTCGGCCTTGCCCGCCGGCAATGCCACCGGTACTACCGGCTCATCACTGGGGTGTACCAGGCTTTTGATGCGTTGGATCAGCTTGTCCACCGAGCCCACCGGCAAGCCATCGGCCACCGCGTCGATCATCTGGGCCAGGCGGTCATGGCAGCCTTGCAGCAGCGCAAACAGTTCTGCCGACGGCACCAACAACCCCGCCGAAAGCCCTTCGTACAGCGTCTCCAACTCGTGGGCCAGATCGCCAATCGGCCCGATCTCGACCATGCGCGCACCGCCCTTGAGGGTGTGCAGGTCGCGCAGCAGGGTTTCCACTTCCTGGCGGTTGCCAGGCTCGGCTTGCCAGCGCACCAAGGCGCTGCTGGAGCTGTCGAGAATGTCGGCGGCTTCTTCGAGGAAGATATCCAGCAACTCAGGGTCGGCTCCCGACGCTGGCGCCACCACCGCGGGTGCCGTCGGTGGGTTGCCCTGGCGCACGGCGCGCAGCTTGTCGACCAGCTCACGGCTGTCGCTCAAGGGTTGCTGGCCTTGCAGCTCTTCCAGCTGCAAGGCCAGGTGTTCATGGCTGGCCATCAGCACCTGGGACAGCTCGGCGCTGTAGCTGTAGCGACGGTCTACCAGGCCTTCGTACAGGCATTCCAGCTCATGGGCCAGGTCGCCGATCGGGCCGATTTCGGCCATGCGCGCGCCGCCCTTGAGGGTGTGCAGGTCGCGTTGCAACGACGACAACGGCGCGGCGTTTTCAGGCTCCAGGAGCCAACGCTTGAGCGACTGCCCGGCACTGTCGAGGATGTCCACGGCCTCTTCGAGGAAGATCTCGACGATCTCGTCGTCCATGGCCGTTTCATGCTCCAACTGCTGGGTCGCGGCACCCAGCTCGGCAATGCTCAGCGCTCGGCTGCCATCGCTTTTGATCAGGCCAGTGGCAGATGGATCCAACGCCTCATCCAGCAGCTCACGCAGCGCCTCGACCCGAGCAGGGGCCGGGCTGATTTCCTGGCCGGCCGCCAGTTGGTCGAGCATGTTGATCAGGGCTTCATGGGCCTGTTCGGCCTCATGGAAAAACCGCTCGCTCACCGCCAGGCTGCTCTCTTCCACCGCGCCGTACAGGTCGAGCAGCGCTTCGCACAGGGCGTCGATGGCATGCAGGTCGGCGATGTGCGCGCCCTCCCCCAGGGTGGTCAGCTCATCCAGCAGCGCCGTCAGTTCCTGACGCTCGCCCGGGTGCTGTTGCCAGCGGCGCAGCAGGTTTTCGGCGTCGAGCAGGATGTCCATGCCCTGGGCCAGGAAGTTGGCGATCAACTGCGGGTCGCGCTTGATGCGCAGGCCCGTGTGTGGGGCGTCGAGCAGCGCGGTCAGTTGGCTGTCGAGCAGGCTTTGGGTGCGACTGATCAAGTCTTCGGCGCCCTTGATCGGCGCCAGCGGGTCGCGGTCCAGCTGGCGCACCCCACGCTGGAACAGGCCCTCGGCCTCCAGCAGCAGCTCTACTTCGTCCAGGTCCAGCGGCAGGCGGTGGGCCTTGTACTCGCGGGTCAGGTGATCGAGCGGGCGGGCCAGTTCGGCGATGGGCAACACGCCGGCCATATAGGCACTGCCCTTGAGGGTGTGCAGGGCGCGCTGCAGTTCATCGCTGACTTGCAACGGCACATGCTCGGCGGCCTGTCGCAGGAAGTGGTTGAGGCTGTCCAGATGGCTCTGGGCTTCGTTGCGGAAAATTTCCAGCAGCATCGGGTCATGGGCTTCAGCCGCTGGCTCGGGCGTGCCGCTGGCCAGGGCATGGGCGCGGGCGGCCAGGGCGTCGACTTCATCACGCTGGTGTTGATCGTCGGTGGCGAAATCGGCGATCAGCTCCGGCAGCAAGGCCACCGTTTCATCCAACACTTCTTGTACTTCGGGGCCCAAAGCCACGCTGCGTTCCAGCACGCGGTTGAGCAGGTTCTCCACGGCCCAGGCCAGCTCGGCCAGCACCAGGGCGCGCACCATGCGGCCGCTGCCTTTCAAGGTGTGGAAGGCGCGGCGCATTTCGCCCTGGGCGGTTTTGTCGGCACTGTTGGGCAGGTAGCGGTGCAGCACCTCGAGGACTTCGTCGGTTTCTTCAAGGAAGACTTCGCGCAGTTCGTCGTCGATGGGTTCTTCATCGTCCGGGGGTGGCAACAGGCTGCCCGGGCGTTGCAGGGCCGGCGGGTTCAGGCGCGACGTCGGGCTGGCCAGCGCATCGAACTGGGACTGGCTCGGGGTGGCTTCGGTGGTCAGCGCACCCTCCGGCGCAACCAGCGCCTGGCGCCACGGTTTTTCAGCCGGCAGGTAACCGAGTGCCGCAAGGCCTTCGGTGGCCAATTCCAGCACCCGCTCGCCTGCGGCATCCGGGTCCTGGAGCATGCGTTCCAGGTAGTACTCCAGGCTGCTGATCACATCGGCAAAATGCCCCAGTTGCACCTCGGACGGCGTCGTGTCGCCGCTCATCAGCTGCTCATCGACGTAATCGGTGCAGCCGCGCATCAGGCTCGCTGCGCGTGGCAGGGGAATCATCGCCAGGGCGCCGCGCACCTGGCTCAGCAACTCCGGCAGAGACTCCAGGCGCTGGCGGTCCCAATGGGCCTCGATGCAGTCGATCACCAGTTCCTTGGCTTGCTTGAGGCACTGGCAGGATTCGCGGATCACCAACTGGTGGATCTGAGTCAGGTCGGTGGTGGGCAGGCGGCTTTCTTCGCGGCTTTCCGGTTCGACGGTGCCGACCATGCCCGCCAGCGTGGCTTCGACATAAAGCAAGGCGCCCGCAACGTCCATCAACACGGCGTCGTTGGGTTCGCGTTGGCCCTGGACCAGGCTCAGCACCACGGCCAACTGGTCGATGATCACTTTGCGCGGCTGGCCGAAGCCCAGCACCGCCAGGGTGTCGGCGATCTGCCGCAGCGGCGCGAGCAAGGCCTCAAGGTCGCTGGTGTGCTGGCGATCGCTGCGCACGAACAGGTCGAGACGCTCCTTGACCCGCACCAGTTCTTCGCACAACGCGCCAAGCACCGAGCCCATGGCATTGCGGTCCGGCCCGGCCAGGCGCGCACGCTCGGCATCGACCACGGCACTGTCGGGCAAGGCTTCGTCCAGCCCGTAGCGTTCTTTCAGGCTTTGCATGCGCGGCGTCGGCCGGGTCACCTTGGCGACGTAGAACAACAGGCTTTTGAGCAGTTCATCCGGCGCCGGTTGGTTGATGCCGCCGATGCCTTGGGCCAACAGGCGCTTGAGTTGCTTGTCGCTGGCCTTGAGCAGGCTGCGCAGGGCCGGGCTGTTGGCGATCACGCCGGTGAGCATGCCTTCGACCAGCGCCGAGGTGACTTGCCACAACGGCAGCAGCGGCGCGCCTTGGCACAGCGCTTCGAGGCGCGCAAAGACCCGCGCCATGTCTTCCAGGTTGCTGGGGCCGTGGTCTTCGCGCAGCAGGCCGGCGAGGGCTTGTTGCAAGAGTTGGTGCCACTGACGGAGCTGTTCGTGCAGGTCGGGCAACGCACGCTGGGCCAGGGCTTCGTCGGGCAGCGGCGCAATCGATAGCAACTGCGGGCTGAACAGGCTGGTCTCCGACAACAGGCTTTCGCCGCGCGCACTGCGCAGGTCGTTGAGCAGTGGCAAGACCACCAGCGGTAAGTCGCGGCGGGCGCTGTGCACGCGGTCCAGGTACAGCGGCAGCTGGTTGAGGGCCTGTTGCAGCAGGCGGATGCTTTCGTCGCGCTGACTGACGTGCCCGGCCTGGAGTGCCAGGGCGAGTTCTTCAAGCTCTTCGGCCAGCAGGGCCGCGCCGTAGAACTCGACCATCTGCAGCGCGCCATGCACCTGATGGATGCCGGCCAGGCACTCGCCGATGGCGTCGGCGTCAGCGGTCTCGACGAAGGCGTCCAGCGCCGAACGCGCCTGTTTCAGGGTTTCGGCAATGTCGCCCTTGACCCATTCGAGGGCCACGTAGTCGTGCCGATCAACCATAACTGCTCCGCTTAGAATTCGTGGGTTGCTGGTGTTGCTAGGATCTCCAGACGGGTGGAGATCAACTGTGGGAGCTGGCTTGCCTGCGATAGCGGTGGGTCAGCTATACATGGGCCAGTTGATAGATCGCTATCGCAGGCAAGCCAGCTCCCACAATTGGACAGTGGTGTTCTTTAAAATGCATTTCAATTGTCGACCTGCTTGGGCGGCGGCAAGGTGAACCCCGACACCGACCGCCGCAACTGGCTGGCCATCTTCGCCAGGTTGCCGATGCTTTCGGCGGTGGCCGTGGAGCCCGACGAGGTCTGGGTGGTGATCTGCTGGATCACGTTCATGGTCAGGGAAATCTGCCCTGCCGACGAAGTCTGCTGCTGCGCCGCGTTGGAAATGCTCTGGATCAACGCCGCCAGGGTTTTCGACACGCCTTCGATTTCTTCCAGGGCCACCCCCGCGTCCTGGGCCAGCCGTGCACCGCGCACCACTTCGGTGGTGGTCTGCTCCATGGAAATCACGGCTTCGTTGGTGTCGGCCTGGATCGCGCGCACCAGGGTTTCGATCTGCCGCGTAGCCGCCGACGAGCGCTCGGCCAGCCGTTGCACTTCGTCGGCGACCACGGCAAAACCGCGCCCGGCGTCCCCGGCCATGCTCGCCTGGATCGCGGCGTTGAGGGCCAGGATGTTGGTCTGGTCGGCAATGTCGTCGATCAGGCTGACGATGTCGCCAATCTCCTGGGACGACTCGCCCAGGCGCTTGATGCGCTTGGCGGTGTCCTGGATCTGCTCGCGAATGTTGTCCATGCCGTGGATGGTGTTGTGCACCACCTCATTGCCCTTGTTGGCGATCTCTACCGAGCGCTCCGCCACCGCCGAGGACTCAGCGGCGTTGGCCGAGACCTGGTCGATGGACTGGGCCATCTCGTTGATCGCGGTGGACGCTTCGGCAATCTGCTGGGCCTGGTGCTCCGAAGCCTGGGCCAGGTGCATGGCGGTGGCCTGGGTGTCCTGCACCGCGCCGGCGACTTGGCCGGCGGTGAGGTTGATGGTGGCGACCAGGTCGCGCAGTTGGTCCACGGAGTAGTTGATCGAATCGGCGATGGTGCCGGTGAAGTCTTCAGTCACCGAAGCAGTCACCGTCAGGTCGCCATCGGCGAGGTCTTCGATTTCATCGAGCAGGCGCATGATCGCGTTCTGGTTGCGCTCGTTCTTCTCGGCGGTTTCATGCAGCTGGCGGTTGGTTTCGCGCACCATTACTAGGCCGATCAGGATGATCGAGGTCAGCGCCAGCAGGCCCAGCACATAGCCGCCGATGGTGTCGAAACTGCGCCCGCTGGCGAGGTTTTCAAACCCGGTGGCCAGGTGCGAGGCTTCATCGAGCAGGGTTTGCGACAGGTTGAAGATATTGCTCGCCGACGCCCGCACCTGGAACAGTTGCGGCGAGGTTTCGAGGATTTCATCCACAGAGCCCGAGACGAATTCGAACAACTCGGCGATTTCCGCCAGCCGCGCCCGGGCGTCGTGGTCTTCGACCTGGCTGATGCGCAACCCGGCGTTGCCCTGGAGCATGCCGTTGAGCACCTGGCCGAAGCGGTTGGCGTCGCGACCAAAGGCGTCGGCGGCCTGGGCGGCGGTTTCGTCGCCGGCGAGCACAGTGTTCACGGCGCCCAGGATTCGCTCGGCCAACAACGACTGGCGTTGGGCCAGGGCTACTTGGCTGGCCGGGGCACCACGCTGCAGAAGGATGTCGACGACTTTTTCCGACTCCATCTGCAACTGCGGCACCGTTTCGGCCAGGGTCGCGGCCACTTGGTGCAATGACAGCACCGTCTGCTCGCTGGCGAGAATCGCGTCGGTGTTTTTCAGCAGCGCTTCCCAATCGGTCTGCACCGCACGCATCTCGGCACGCACGGCGTTGGGTGCGGCGGGCAGGCCGGTCTCGATGTCGCCTTTTTTCAGGTAACCCCAACGCTGAGCAAAGTCGTTGCGCGCGTCAGACAGCAGCTTGAACGCCGCCGCCTTGCCGGCCGCGGCTTCGGTGGCGTTCTTGGCGATACGCTGGGACAGCACGCGCAGCTCGCCGGCGTGGCCGATGTACTGTTTGTCGTAGGTGGACTGGGTGTTGAGGTACGCGAAGTTGGCGAACAGCAACATGATGAACACGATCAGCGCGATGAACAGCACGATGATCTGCGAACGACTGCGCGAGGCGGCTTGGGGTTTGGGCGTGGAAGCGGTGGTCATGCGGCAACATCCATGAAGCCTGGGGCCTGGGCCAGAGCGAAGGGGCTGAAGACCTGCCACAGCTGGTCGCCGTCGAACTGGCCCTGGATAAACGGCGCGCTGGAGAGCGTGCCCGTCAACAATGCGTCTTGCGCGAAATGCTGCATGCCCACCACCTCGTCTACCAGCAGTCCGACGAACAGGTCGTTGTATTCCACTACCAGTACCCGCCGCTGCTTGCGCACCCGGGACAGCTCCAGGCCGAGAAAACCGCCAAGGTCCATCACCGGCAGCAAGCGCCCGCGCAGGTTGGCCACGCCCTTGACCCAGGGTTTTACGCCCGGCATCACGGTGCAGCGCGGCTCATGCAGGACTTCGGCGACTTCGCCCATGGGCGCCACATACCAGTGCGGCCCCAGGCGAAAGCCGATCCCGCTCCAGCGTTGCAGGCGGGTTTCCTGGGATGGCAGGTCGGCGGCCAGCAGGCGGCAGCGGCGGTCAATGTCCAGCAACAGCTCGAAGGCGGTTTGCGACTCGGTCATGGTGGCGAACCGTCAGCCGGCCAGCACCTTGTTCAGGGTGGCAATCAGGGTTTCTTCGTCCACCGGCTTGGTCAGGTAGTCCTTGGCCCCTTGGCGGGCGCCCCAGATCTTGTCGGTCTCCTGGTCCTTGGTGGTGATGATGATGATCGGGATACCGTTGGTTTCCGGCTCCTTGGACAGCTGGCGGGTGGCCTGGAAGCCATTGAGGCCCGGCATCACGATGTCCATCAGCACAGCGTCGGGCAGTTCCTGGCGGGCCAGGGCCACGCCGTCCGCGCCGTTTTCGGCTTTCAGGACCTGGTGGCCATGCTTTTCCAGCATGCCGGTCAGTTTGTACATTTCGGTCGGCGAATCGTCGACGATCAGAACACGTGCCATGGTTTTCCCCACTACATTGGTTGGCGCCAGCCCTTGTGAGGCGACGTCAGTGTGCTTGTTCTACTGCGGCGAAGGCAGGCACGTAGGCCTTGATCGCACCCAGCAGTTCTTCCTTGCTGAAAGGCTTGGTCAAAAACTGATCGACACCCACGATGCGCCCCTTGGCCTTGTCGAACAGGCCGTCCTTGGAGGACAGCATGATCACCGGAATCGACTTGAACGCCGGGTTGTTCTTCACCAGCGCGCAAGTCTGGTAGCCATCCAGGCGCGGCATCATGATGTCGACAAAAATAATGTGCGGGTGATGATCAACAATCCGGGCCAGGGCATCGAAACCGTCGATGGCCGTGATGACGTCGCACCCTGCGTTCTTCAACAGTGTTTCGGCGGTGCGGCGGATCGTTTTCGAATCGTCGATCACCATCACTCTCAAGGCGTTGGAATGCTGTTCCATATCTGCTCTACCATCGCCACAGCGAATCGGTTTTCGGTGTGTACTGCCTGATGTCTCACAGGATGAGCGCCGCAAGCCCTGAAATCCAAGGGCTGCTGCACCGTGGCAGTCTTTTTAGCACAGTCTTGGGGTGCAATCTATCGAGCGGCCTGCCCGGTGGTTTTTCCTTGACCCACAACAGCCGCAGCGCCACTCTGACGCCACTTTTATGCGCCCTAATTTGCTAGAGGAAATCCCCCATGAGCGTTCGCGTCGGCATTGTCATGGACCCTATCGCCAGCATTTCCTATAAAAAGGACAGCTCGCTGGCCATGCTCCTGGCCGCTCAGGCCCGCGGCTGGACCCTGTTCTACATGGAGCAGCGCGACCTGTACCAGGGCGACGGCGAGGCCCGTGCACGCATGCGCCCGCTGCAGGTGTTCGCCAACCCGGAGAAGTGGTTCGAGCTGGCCGACGAAATCGACAGCCCGCTGAGCGATCTGGACGTGATCCTGATGCGCAAGGACCCGCCGTTCGACATGGAGTTTGTCTACTCCACCTACCTGCTGGAGCAGGCCGAGCGCGCCGGCGTGTTGATCGTCAACAAGCCGCAGAGCCTGCGCGACTGCAATGAAAAGCTGTTCGCCACCCTGTTCCCGCAGTGCACGCCGCCGACCGTGGTCAGCCGCCGCGCCGACGTGCTGCGTGAATTCGCGGCCAAGCACGGTGATGTAATCCTCAAGCCACTGGACGGCATGGGCGGCACCTCGATCTTCCGTCACCGCGCCGGAGACCCGAACCTGTCGGTGATCCTCGAAACCCTGACCGCGCTGGGCACCCAGCAGATCATGGGCCAGGCGTACCTGCCGGCGATCAAGGACGGCGACAAGCGCATCCTGATGATCGACGGCGAGCCCGTGGATTACTGCCTGGCGCGCATCCCGGCAGCCGGCGAGACCCGTGGCAACCTGGCGGCCGGTGGCCGTGGCGAAGCACGCCCGTTGTCGGACAAGGATCGCTGGATCGCCTCCCAGGTCGGCCCGACCCTGCGCGAAAAAGGCCTGCTGTTTGTAGGCCTGGACGTGATTGGTGAAAACCTCACCGAAATCAACGTGACCAGCCCGACCTGCATCCGCGAGATCGACAACGCCTTTGGTACCAACATCGGCGAAATGTTGATGGCCGCCATCGAGCGCAAGCTACAAGCCAAGTGACATAGAACAGCCGGACACCAACCAACATTGCGTTATCATGCGCCACCTGTGAAACGCGCGATGTTGGTTTTTTTGTCATGACACTCCCGTCCGATCTGCCCCCCGAACTCTCCCACAGCGGCGTGCGCCCGGCTGATCGGCTCGGATTTACCCTGTTCCTGGCAGCATTGATTCACCTGGCCCTGATCCTCGGCGTGGGTTTCACCATGGTCGAGCCCAAGCAGATCACCAAGACCCTGGAAATCACCCTCGCCACGTTCAAGAGCGAGAAAAAGCCGGAAAAAGCCGACTTTCTCGCCCAGGAGAACCAGCAAGGCAGCGGCACCCTCGACAAGAAGGCCGTGCCCAAGACCACCGAAGTGGCGCCGTTCCAGGACAACAAGGTCAATAAAGTCACCCCGCCTCCGGCCCCCAAACCCGAGGTCAAGCAAGCCGCGCCCAAGGCCGCCGTGACTACCGTCGCGCCCAAGCCGCAAAAAGCACCAACCCAGCGCGAAAAAGCCAAGACCGAACCAACCCCTGAACCGGTGAAGCCGGCGCCCACCTTCGACAGCTCACAGCTTTCCGACCAGATCTCCAGCCTGGAAGCCGAACTGGCCAACGAACAACAGCTGTACGCCAAGCGCCCGCGCATCTACCGGCTGAACGCGGCCTCGACCATGCGCGACAAAGGCGCCTGGTATAAGGACGAATGGCGCAAGAAGGTCGAGCGCATCGGCAACCTCAACTACCCGGATGAGGCACGTCGCCAGCAGATTTACGGCAATTTGCGCTTGCTGGTGTCGATCAACCGCGACGGCACACTCTATGAAGTGCAGGTGCTGGAATCGTCCGGCCAGCCGCTGCTGGACCAGGCCGCCCAGCGCATCGTGCGCCTGGCCGCGCCCTTTGCCCCGTTTACCGGGGACCTGAACGATGTCGACCGCCTGGAAATTATCCGCACCTGGAAGTTCGCCAAGGGCGACCGCCTGTCCAGCAACTGACGCAGATCCCCCGTAGGAGCCGGCTTGCCGGCGATGCGGCATGTGTGTCTTGCGGTGTCTGAACGGACGCCATCGCCGGCAAGCCGGCTCCTACAGGGTTCGCGTTTGATATGAAAGGTGGGCCTGCCGTGCATCCCCGGCTTGTCAGTTCGCCCCTCCACCGCCACACTAGCGGACATGAAAAATGTCAGCCCGACCTACCTCAAGCACCAATTCCTGATCGCCATGCCCCACATGGCCGACCCGAACTTTGCGCAGACCTTGACCTACATCGTCGAGCACACCGCCAATGGTGCCATGGGGCTGGTGATCAACCGCCCGCAAGAGCTGAACCTGGCGGACATCCTTGAGCAACTGCGCCCGGAAATCGATCCGCCAGCCCGTTGCCAGCATGTACCGATCTACGTTGGCGGGCCGGTGCAGACCGATCGCGGTTTCGTACTGCACCCCACCGGGCCGAAGTTCCAGGCCACGGTCGACCTTGAAGGGGTTTCGCTGTCCACGTCCCAGGACGTGCTGTTCGCCATCGCCGACGGCATAGGCCCCGAACAAAGCGTGATCACCCTGGGTTACGCCGGTTGGGAAGCAGGCCAGCTGGAGGCCGAACTGGCCAGTAATGCCTGGCTGACCTGCCCGTTCGATGCCGAAATCCTGTTCAACACCCCCAGCGAACTGCGCCTGGAAGCAGCGGCGGCCAAGCTGCGGGTCAACCTCAGCCTGCTGACCAGCCAGGCGGGGCACGCCTGATGGCTTTGCGGCTGATTTTAGGGTTTGACTACGGCACCAAACAGATCGGCGTGGCGGTCGGCCAGGTCATTACCGGCCAGGCCCGCGAGCTGTGCACCTTGAAAGCCCAGAACGGCGTGCCGGACTGGAACCAGGTCGAAGCCCTCATTAAAGAGTGGAAGCCCGACGCCGTGGTGGTCGGCCTGCCCTTGAACATGGACGGTACTCCCAGCGACATGTGCCTGCGCGCTGAGAAATTCGCCCGCCGCCTCAACGGCCGCTACAACCTGCCCTTCTATACCCACGACGAACGCCTCACCACCTTTGAAGCCAAGGGTGAACGCCGTGACCGTGGCGGGCAGAAAGGCAGCTACCGCGATAACCCCGTGGACGCCATCGCCGCGGCCTTGTTGTTGCAGGGCTGGCTGGATGAAAACACCGCTTTATTTGAATCCTGACTGACGCGGCTTGCCGCGTCTTTTTACGTTTGAGCCCGGACCCTGCCTGCGGCAAGGTCCTGAAGGAGCCTGCATGAGCCTGCCGAACCCCGCCGAACTGATCAGCCAGATGGCCACAAGCCTCACGGCCCATCTGCAACACCGCAACATCAGCGAGCCGCGCTTCATCGGCATTCGCACCGGCGGTGTGTGGGTGGCCCAGGCGCTGCTGGAAGCGCTGGGCAGCGATTCGTCATTGGGTACCCTCGACGTGTCCTTCTACCGCGATGACTTCAGCCAGAACGGCCTGCACCCGCAAGTGCGCCCTTCTGCCCTGCCGTTCGAGATCGAAGGCCAGCACCTGGTGCTGATCGACGACGTGCTGATGAGCGGCCGCACCATCCGCGCCGCCATGAACGAACTGTTCGACTACGGCCGCCCGGCCAGCGTGACCCTGGTGTGCCTGCTGGACCTGGACGCCGGCGAGTTGCCGATCAGCCCGGATGTGGTCGGCGCCACACTGTCGCTTGCACCCCACCAGCGGGTAAAATTGACCGGTCCTACGCCGCTCGAACTCGAACTGCAAGACCTCGCCCTTTAAACCGCCTTGTAAAGAGTCCCCGCGATGACGCCTCTAGATGCCAAGCGCCCGCTGCAGCTCAATGCTCAGGGCCAGTTGCAACACTTCTTGTCCCTCGACGGTTTGCCCCGCGAACTGCTCACCGAGATCCTCGACACCGCCGACTCGTTCCTCGAAGTCGGTGGCCGGGCGGTGAAAAAGGTCCCGCTGCTGCGCGGCAAGACCATCTGCAACGTGTTCTTCGAGAACTCGACCCGCACCCGCACCACCTTTGAACTGGCGGCCCAGCGGTTGTCAGCCGACGTGATCACGCTGAACGTGTCCACCTCGTCGGCGAGCAAGGGCGAAACCCTGCTCGACACCCTGCGCAACCTGGAAGCCATGGCCGCCGACATGTTCGTGGTGCGCCACGGCGACTCCGGCGCCGCGCACTTCATCGCCGAGCACGTGTGCCCACAGGTGGCGATCATCAACGGCGGCGACGGTCGTCACGCCCACCCGACCCAGGGCATGCTCGACATGCTCACCATCCGTCGGCACAAGGGCAGCTTTGAAAACCTCTCGGTGGCCATCGTCGGCGACATCCTGCACTCGCGGGTAGCACGCTCGAACATGCTGGCCCTGAAGGCCCTGGGCTGCCCGGATATCCGCGTGATCGCACCCAAAACCCTGCTGCCGATCGGCATCGAGCAATACGGCGTGAAGGTCTACACCGACATGGCCGAAGGCCTCAAGGATGTGGACGTGGTGATCATGCTGCGCCTGCAGCGCGAGCGCATGGCTGGCGGCCTGCTGCCGAGCGAGGGCGAGTTCTACCGCCTGTTCGGCCTGACCACTGCGCGCCTGGCCGGCGCCAAGCCGGATGCCATCGTAATGCACCCGGGCCCGATCAACCGTGGGGTGGAGATTGAGTCGGCGGTGGCCGACGGCCCACAGTCGGTGATCCTCAACCAGGTCACCTACGGCATCGCCGTGCGCATGGCCGTACTGTCCATGGCCATGAGCGGGCAAACCGCGCAACGTCAATTCGAGCAGGAGAACGCCCAGTGAAGCTCAGCATTCTCGGCGCCCGAGTCATCGATCCGGCCAGTGGCCTGGATCACGTTACCGATCTGCACATGGAAGCCGGCAAGCTCATCGCCATCGGCGCTGCGCCTGCGGGTTTCAGCGCGATTGAAACCATCGATGCCAAAGGCCTGGTGGCTGCACCCGGCCTGGTCGACCTGAACGTCGCCCTGCGCGAGCCGGGCTACAGCCGCAAAGGCAACATCACCAGCGAAACCCGCGCCGCCGCTGCCGGTGGCGTGACCAGCCTGTGCTGCCCGCCGCACACCAAGCCGATCCTGGACACCTCGGCCGTGACCGAGCTGATCCTCGACCGCGCCCGCGAAGCCGGCAATTGCAAGGTGTTCCCTATCGGCGCCCTGAGCAAAGGCCTGGAAGGCGAACAGCTCGCCGAGCTGATCGCCTTGCGTGACGCCGGGTGCGTGGCCTTCGGCAATGGCCTGGAGAGCTTTCGCAGCACCCGCACGCTGTTGCGCGCCCTGGAATACGCAGCCACCTTCGACCTGACGGTGATCTTCCATTCCCAGGACCGCGACCTGGCCGAAGGCGGCCTGGCCCATGAAGGCGCCGTGGCCAGCTTCCTCGGCTTGCCGGGCATTCCGGAAACCGCCGAGACCGTGGCCCTGGCCCGCGACCTGCTGCTGGTGGAACAAAGCGGCGTGCGCGCGCACTTCAGCCAATTGACCAGCGCACGCGGTGTCGCCCTGATCGCCCAGGCCCAGGCCCGTGGCCTGCCGGTCACGGCGGATGTGGCGCTGTATCAGCTGATTCTGACGGATGAGGCGCTGATCGATTTCTCCAGCCTTTACCACGTGCAGCCGCCTCTGCGCACCCACGCCGACCGCGAAGGTTTGCGCGCGGCGGTGAAGTCGGGGGTGGTTTCGGCGATCTCCAGCCATCACCAGCCGCACGAGCGCGACGCCAAGCTGGCGCCGTTCGGTGCGACTGAGCCGGGGATCAGCAGTGTCGAACTGTTGCTGCCGCTGGCCATGACGCTGGTGGAAGACGGTTTGCTGGACTTGCCGACACTGCTGGCACGCCTGAGTGCAGGCCCGGCCCAGGCTCTGCGCCTGCCGGCGGGCAAGCTGGCGGTGGGTTCGGCAGCCGACTTGGTGCTGTTCGACCTGGGCAGCTCCACGGTTGCCGGGGAGCAGTGGCTGTCCAAGGGTGAAAACTGCCCGTTCATCGGCCATAGCCTGCCGGCGACGGTGCGTTACACGCTGGTAGACGGACGCATCAGCTACCAGGCCTGATAGAACACATCTAATGTGGGTTCGGTCCCTGTGGGAGCTGGCTTGCCTGCGATAGCATCACCTCGGTTGAACTGAAAGACCGAGGTGCCTGCATCGCAGGCAAGCCAGCGCCCACACAAGCCAGCGCCACATTTAAGGGTGTGCAGACTCAGCGGCCGTTATTGCGCTCGGCATTGCGGATCGAAATCTGCGTATTCAGCGTCCAGAAGTCGTACAGCACCCCCACCAGGAACAAGCCACCGGTCAGCAGGTAGATCAGACCAGTAATCCATTTGCCCTGGTACATGCGGTGCACACCGAACACGCCGAGGAACGCCAATAGAATCCAGGCCACGTTGTATTCGATCGGTCCGGCGGTGAAACGCAGGTCCGCTTCACGGTCCATGGCCGGGATGAGGAACAGGTCGATCAGCCAACCGATGCCCAACAAGCCGAAGGTGAAAAACCAGATCGTCCCGGTCACCGGTTTGCCGTAGTAGAAGCGATGGGCACCGGTAAAACCGAAAATCCACAGCAGGTAGCCAATCACCTTGCTATGGGTGTCTGACTGCGAATAATCCTGTCGATAGGTGTTCATGAAGGACCTCTTTTGCCTCGATAGATAAATTTTTTCATTTTCTTTGTGACTTTTTTACGGGCGCCCGACGTACGGCAAATGGTATCTTCCCTCCCCTCAAAGCCTTATGCCACCTGACTTGTGTAGGACAATTGCGGCGATTCGTCGCGTATTTCCTGATTTTGACGTCAACATTCAGTCGACAAACGGCCTGAGAACGACACAAAAAGCTGTTATAAAGTTGCGCGCAAACCTAAAAGAGCCACGCCTAATGCGACCATTTTTCAAGACATGGCTAACCATCTGCCTATTAATGCCACTGGCCGCCCACGCCACCAATCGTGAGCAACGACTTCCGAACGTTAATGGTTTCACCCCTAAAGTCCACAGCACACCGAGCACCGCCAAGTCGGTAAAGCTGACCGTCAACCGCCCGACTCAAGTGAGCAAGGTTCACGGTAAAGCTGTTCACACCGCACTGGCTGCCAGCAACACCAAGCAAAGCAGCAACGTCCTCAGCCGCGCCGTCAACGTGCTCGGTACTCCTTATCGTTGGGGCGGCAGCAGCCCAAGTAAAGGGTTCGACTGCAGTGGTTTGGTGAAATATGCGTTTAACGACGTAAAAGCCGTGGATTTGCCGCGCACTTCCAACGCCATGGCCGCTGGCCACGGGCTGAAGGTTGATCGCAAGGACCTGAAACCCGGTGACCTGTTGTTCTTCAAACTGAAGAGCCGCCAGGTCAACCACGTTGCCATCTACCTGGGCAATGACCGCTTTATCCACGCACCGCGTCGCGGCAAGGCCGTCAGCATCGACACGCTGAAAAAGCCGTTCTGGGACAAGAACTACGTGATTGCCAAGCGTGTATTGCCGAAAGAGCAGAACAACCTGCGCGTCGTTCAGCGCTGATACCTAGCTCCCCATTTGAAATGCAGTCAACTGTGGGAGCTGGCTTGCCTGCGAAAGCGGACTGTCAGGCAATATCTGTGCAAGCTGCCAGACAGCTATCGCAGGCAAGCCAGCTCCCACAGTGATTTTTGTGTCCTTTAGATATCTGCAGGCACCCTCGCCTTCTCCCGCGCGTGCTCCCGGCTGACCACCCCCTCGCTCACCAGCGCCTTCAAGCTCATATCCAGGGTCTTCATCCCCAGCGCCCCGCCTGTCTGGATCGCCGAGACCATCTGCGCCACCTTGTCCTCACGAATCAAATTCCGGATTGCCGGCGTGCCCAGCATGATTTCATGGGCCGCCACGCGCCCGCCGCCGATCTTCTTCACCAGCACCTGAGACACCACCGCCTGCAGCGACTCGGACAGCATCGAGCGCACCATGGTCTTTTCCCCTGCCGGGAACACATCCACCAGCCTGTCCACGGTCTTGGCCGCCGACGTGGTGTGCAGGGTGCCAAACACCAGGTGCCCGGTCTCGGCCGCCGTCAGGGCCAGGCGGATGGTTTCCAGGTCGCGCAGTTCGCCCACCAGGATCACGTCCGGGTCTTCGCGCAACGCCGAGCGCAAGGCCGTCGAGAAGCTGTGGGTGTCCCGATGCACCTGGCGCTGGTTGATCAACGCCGTTTTCGGCCGGTGGATAAATTCGATGGGGTCTTCCAGAGTCAGGATGTGCTGGCGCCGATGCTGATTGAGGTAATCGATCATCGCCGCCAGTGTCGTGGACTTGCCGGACCCGGTAGGCCCGGTGACCAGCACCAGGCCACGCGGTAACTGGGCGATACGCTGGAACACATCGCCCAGTCCCAGGCTTTCCAGGCTCTGGACCTCAGCGGGAATCGTACGAAATACGGCCCCCATGCCACGGTCCTGCTGGAACACGTTCGCGCGGAACCGCCCCACGCCTGGCAGCGCGAAGGCAAAATCCGTTTCAAGAGATGTTTCGAAATCCTTTTGTTGGTATTGGTTGAGCAAAGGGCGCAATAAATCCGCAACGTGCGAGGCTGAAAGCACCGGCCCGTCCAAGGGCCATACCTCGCCATCCACACGCAACATCGGCGCCAGGCCGGCCGACAAATGCAGGTCGGAGGCGCCTCGGCGCACGCTGACCGTCAGCAATTCAGTGATATCCATAGGGCTTTCCATTTCCAGTAGAATGCCGCGGACTCCATATCCACGGGCGCATCTTGAATGTCGACGATAGCAGACAACATAGGCCAGGTTAGCCAGCGCATCCGCGCCGCCGCCGACGCCGTGCAACGTGACGCAAGCAGCATCCACCTGCTGGCCGTGAGCAAGACCAAACCCGCGCAAGCCGTGCGTGAAGCCTATGCCGCCGGGATGCGCGACTTTGGCGAAAACTACCTGCAGGAAGCCTTGGGCAAACAGGCCGAATTAACCGACCTGCCCTTGAGTTGGCACTTCATCGGCCCCATTCAATCGAACAAGACGCGCGCTATCGCCGAGAACTTCGCTTGGGTGCATTCCGTGGACCGCCTCAAAATCGCACAACGCCTGTCCGAACAACGCCCGGCCGACCTGCCGCCGCTGAACATCTGCATCCAGGTCAACGTCAGTGGCGAAGCCAGCAAGTCCGGCTGTACGCCCGCCGACCTGCCGGCGCTGGCCCAGGCGATCAGCGCACTGCCGCGCTTGCAACTGCGGGGCTTGATGGCAATCCCTGAGCCGACGGAAGATCGTGCCGCGCAAGATGCAGCCTTCGCCACGGTGCGTAACCTGCAAGCCAGTTTGAACCTGCCGCTGGACACACTTTCCATGGGCATGAGCCACGACCTTGAGTCGGCCATCGCCCAAGGTGCCACCTGGGTGCGGATCGGTACCGCCCTGTTTGGCGCCCGCGACTACGGCCAGCCTTGAAATGGCTGACTTCCCTCTGAGTAAGGACCTGTCATGAGTAACACGCGTATTGCCTTTATCGGCGCCGGTAACATGGCGGCCAGCCTGATCGGTGGCCTGCGGGCCAAGGGCTTGCAAGCCCAGCAGATCCGCGCCAGCGACCCGGGCGCCGAAACCCGCGCCCGCGTCAGCGCCGAGCACGGCATTGAAACCTTTGCCGACAACGCCGAGGCCATTCAAGGCGTCGACGTGATCGTGCTGGCGGTCAAGCCGCAAGCCATGAAGGCCGTGTGCGAAAGCCTGCGCCCAAGCCTGCTGCCCCATCAACTGGTGGTCTCGATTGCCGCTGGCATCACCTGTGCCAGCATGACTAATTGGCTTGGCGCGCAGCCGATCGTGCGTTGCATGCCCAACACACCTTCGTTGTTGCGCCAGGGTGTGAGTGGCCTGTACGCCACATCCGAAGTCAGCGCCGAGCAGCGTGGCCAGGCTCAGGAACTGCTGTCTGCCGTGGGCATCGCGCTGTGGCTGGAACAGGAACAGCAACTGGACGCCGTCACCGCCGTGTCAGGCAGCGGCCCGGCGTATTTCTTCCTGCTGATCGAAGCCATGACCGCCGCCGGCGTGAAACTGGGCCTGCCGCAGGACATTTCCAAGCAACTGGCCGAACAAACGGCCCTGGGCGCCGCGAAGATGGCGGTGACCAGCGACGTGGACGCCGCCGAACTGCGCCGCCGCGTGACCTCCCCGGGCGGTACCACGCAGGCTGCCATCGAATCGTTCCAGGCCGGGGGCTTTGAAGCCCTGGTGGAAAAAGCACTGGGTGCTGCAGCACATCGTTCGGCCGAGATGGCCGAGCAGCTGGGCAAATAGTCGTCCCCTACAAGGAATCAAACATGCTTGGAATCAATGACGCTGCCATTTTCATCATCCAGACCCTGGGCAGCCTGTACCTGCTGATCGTGCTGATGCGCTTTATCCTGCAACTGGTGCGGGCGAACTTCTACAACCCGCTGTGCCAGTTCGTGGTGAAGGCCACCCAGCCGCTGCTCAAGCCACTGCGCCGGGTTGTGCCGAGCATGTTCGGCCTGGACATGTCGTCGCTGGTGCTGGCACTGCTGCTGCAAATCCTGCTGTTTGCGGTGATCCTGCTGCTCAACGGCTACCAGGCCAACACCGTGCTGCTGTTGCCGTGGGGCCTGATCGGCATTTTCTCGCTGTTTTTGAAGATCATCTTCTGGTCGATGATCATCAGCGTGATCCTCTCGTGGGTCGCTCCCGGCAGCCGCAGCCCGGGCGCCGAGCTGGTGTACCAGATCACCGAGCCGGTGCTGGCGCCGTTCCGTCGCTTGATCCCCAACCTGGGCGGCCTGGATATCTCGCCGATCTTTGCATTCATCGCGATCCAGCTGCTGCAAAGCTGGGTGATCCCGCGCCTGGCCTACTACGCGTTCATGCCTAAGGAATTGTTCGGCCTGATCTGACAAGCCTCCTGTGTGAGCTGGCTTGTGTGGGAGCTGGCTTGCCTGCGATAGCATCACCGCGGTGCATCTGAAAGACCGAGGTGCCTGTATCGCAGGCAAGCCAGCTCCCACACAGCCAGCCCCCACATTTTGTATCTGTGCCCTGATTTGAATCCGTGCAGGCCTTTGCTTGCCGCTGGCCCCCCCGCTCTTTAGACTTACGCCTCATTTAAACGAGAGCAGGGTCGATGCCAGCTGCCTTCCCCCCCGATTCTGTTGGACTGGTCGCGCCCCAAATGGCGCACTTCAGCGAACCGCTGGCCCTGGCCTGCGGCCGGTCGCTGCCAGCCTACGACCTGATCTACGAAACCTACGGCCAATTGAACGCTACAGCGAGCAATGCCGTGCTGATCTGCCACGCCCTGTCCGGCCATCATCACGCCGCAGGCTATCACTCGGCCGACGAGCGCAAGCCCGGCTGGTGGGACAGCTGCATCGGCCCCGGCAAGCCCATCGACACCAACAAGTTCTTTGTGGTCAGCCTGAACAACCTCGGCGGCTGCAACGGCTCCACCGGCCCGAGCAGCCTCAACCCGGAAACCGGCAAGCCATTCGGCGCGGACTTCCCGGTGCTCACCGTGGAAGACTGGGTGCACAGCCAGGCGCGCCTGGCCGACCTGCTGGGCATCAGCCAGTGGGCCGCCGTGATCGGCGGCAGCCTGGGCGGCATGCAGGCCCTGCAATGGACCATCACCTACCCGGATCGCGTGCGCCATTGCCTGGCCATCGCTTCGGCCCCCAAATTGTCGGCGCAGAACATCGCCTTCAACGAAGTGGCGCGCCAGGCCATCCTCACCGACCCTGAGTTCCACGGCGGTTCGTTCCAGGAAGCCGGTGTGATCCCCAAGCGCGGCCTGATGCTGGCGCGGATGGTCGGGCATATCACCTACCTGTCCGATGACTCCATGGGCGAGAAATTCGGCCGTGGCCTCAAGAGCGAAAAGCTCAACTACGACTTCCACAGCGTCGAGTTCCAGGTGGAAAGCTACCTGCGTTATCAGGGCGAGGAGTTCTCCGGGCGTTTCGACGCCAACACCTACCTGTTGATGACCAAGGCCCTGGACTACTTCGACCCTGCAGCCAACCACGACGATGACCTGGCGAAAACCTTCGAAGGCGCCACGGCCAAGTTCTGCGTGATGTCGTTCACCACCGACTGGCGCTTCTCGCCGGCGCGCTCCCGCGAGCTGGTGGATGCCTTGATGGCGGCGCGCAAAGACGTCTGCTACCTGGAGATCGACGCACCGCAGGGCCACGACGCCTTCCTGATTCCGATCCCGCGCTACCTGCAGGCGTTCGGCAACTACATGAACCGGATTACTGTGTGAGAACGCCATGAGAGCCGACCTGGAAATCATCCAAGACTGGATCCCCGCCGGCAGCCGCGTGCTCGACCTGGGCTGCGGCGATGGCGAACTGCTGAGCTGGCTGCGCGACAACAAGCAAGTCACCGGCTACGGCCTGGAAAACGACCCGGACAACATCGCCCAGTGCGTGGCCAAGGGCATCAACGTGATCGAGCAGGACCTGGACAAGGGCCTGGGCAACTTTGCCAGCAACAGCTTCGACATCGTGGTGATGACCCAGGCCCTGCAGGCGGTGCACTACCCGGACCGCATCCTCGACGAGATGCTGCGCGTAGGCCGCCAGTGCATCATCACCTTCCCCAACTTCGGCCACTGGCGCTGCCGCTGGTACCTGGCCACCAAGGGCCGCATGCCGGTGTCGGACTTCCTGCCGTACACGTGGTACAACACGCCGAACATCCACTTCTGCACCTTCGAAGACTTCGAAGCCTTGTGTGGCGAGCGTGAAGCCAAGGTGATCAACCGCCTTGCCGTCGATCAACAGCACCGCCATGGCTGGGCGAGTAAGCTGTGGCCTAATCTGTTGGGAGAAATCGGCATTTACCGGGTCAGCAGCCCTGGCCTGACCGACCACAAGATTGCCGTCTAATCATTTTCAAGAGGGACGCTCATGAGTCGTTTGGCTGTTTTTCTATTGACCGCACTGCTTGGCGCCAACGCCATGGCCGCCGACGTTATCGACCCTAACCGCACGAAGGAATTCGGCGATATCACCGTGCGTTACAACACCTTCACCTCCAGCTTTCTGCAGCCGGAAACCGCCCAGGCCGTTGGCGTGGTGCGCAGCAAGAACAAGGGCCTGATCAACGTGTCCGTGTTCAAGGGCGTGACCCCGGTGGTGGCGCAAGTGACCGGCACCATCAAGGACTCGCTCGGCAAAAGCGAAGTGCTGACCTTCAAGCAGATCACCGAAAAAGGCGTGACCAACTACCTCGCGCCCTACTCGGTGCCGCAGCAGGAATTCAAGACTTTCACCATCAATGTTGAAACCGGCGGCAAAGCCCACGGCTTCAGTTTTGTCCAAGAACTCTTCCCGGCCGAATGATGAAACTCACCCAACTCGTACTGGCCAGCCATAACGCCGGCAAACTCAAAGAACTGCAAGCCATGCTCGGTGAGTCCGTGCAGCTGCGCTCGATTGGCGAGTTCAGCCAGGTGGAACCGGAAGAGACCGGCCTGTCGTTCGTCGAAAACGCCATCCTCAAGGCTCGCAATGCCGCACGCATCTCCGGCCTGCCCGCATTGGCCGACGACTCGGGCCTGGCGGTGGATTTCCTCGGCGGCGCCCCGGGCATCTATTCGGCGCGTTATGCCGACGGCAAGGGCGATGCGGCCAACAACGCCAAGCTGCTGGACGCCCTCAAGGACGTGCCGGACGCCGAGCGCGGCGCGCAGTTCGTCTGCGTGCTGGCCCTGGTGCGCCACGCCGACGACCCGTTGCCGATCCTGTGTGAAGGCCTGTGGCACGGGCGCATCCTGCATGCGGCCAGCGGTGAGCATGGCTTTGGCTACGACCCGCTGTTCTGGGTGCCGGAGCGCAATGTCTCCAGCGCCGAACTGAGCCCCGCCGACAAGAACCAGATCAGCCACCGTGCTCGCGCAATGGATTTGCTGCGCCAACGCCTGAGCCTGAAATGACCCAGAACACCTCCGCGCAGCCGCTGATCCACGGCGGCGCGCAAACTCCTCGGGCGGCGCTGCCGGTGCTGCCGCCCCTGGCGCTGTATATCCACATCCCGTGGTGCGTGCGCAAATGCCCCTATTGCGACTTCAACTCCCACACCGCCAGCAAGGTGCTGCCGGAAGAAGAGTATGTGGACGCGCTGCTGGCCGACCTCGACCAGGACCTGCACGCGGTGTATGGCCGCGAGCTGAGTTCGATCTTCTTTGGTGGCGGCACCCCGAGCCTGTTCAGCGCTGCGGCGCTGGGCCGTTTGCTTAAGGGTGTGGAAGCACGCATCCCGTTTGCCAGCGATATCGAGATCACCCTGGAAGCCAACCCCGGCACCTTCGAACAAGAGAAGTTCGTGGCGTACCGCCAACTGGGGATCAATCGGCTGTCCATTGGCATCCAGAGTTTTCAGCAGCAGAAGCTTGAGGCCCTGGGGCGCATCCACAACGGCGACGAAGCCGTGCGTGCGGCCGGCATGGCGCGCGAGGCCGGCTTCGATAACTTCAACCTGGACTTGATGCATGGTTTGCCCGATCAGTCCCTGGACGACGCCCTGAGCGACCTGCGCCAGGCGATCGCGCTCAAGCCGACGCACTTGTCGTGGTACCAGCTGACCCTGGAACCCAACACGGTGTTCTGGAACCAGCCACCGGCGCTGCCGGAAGACGACACCTTGTGGGATATCCAGGAAGCGGGTCAGGCGCTGCTCGCCGAGCACGGCTATGCGCAATACGAAGTGTCGGCCTACGCCCAACCGGGTCGCCCGGCACGGCATAACCTGAACTACTGGAGTTTTGGCGACTTCATCGGCATCGGCGCGGGCGCCCATGGCAAGCTCAGCCACCCGGACGGGCGCATCGTGCGCACCTGGAAGACACGCGCACCGAAGGACTACCTCAACCCGGCCAAAAGCTTTCAGGCCGGTGCGAAAGAGCTGACGAACGAGGAGCTGCCGTTCGAGTTCCTGATGAACGCCTTGCGCCTCACCGAAGGTGTGGACGCCAAGCTATACGCCGAGCGCACCGGGCTGGACCTGGCGAGCCTGGATGAAGGCCGCCGCCAGGCCGAACAAAGTGGCTTGATGCAGGTCGAACCGTCACGCTTGGCGGCGACCGACCGCGGGCAACTCTTTCTCAATGACCTGCTGCAGAAGTTTTTGAGCTGACGCTCTTAAGGAAATCACATGGATTTGGTACTCGACCTGCTCGCCACCGTATCCCGCTGGAGCCGTAGCAACCTGTCGGAAATCTCCCTGGCCCTTGTGGGCTGCCTGCTGGTGCTGTTCGGCGCCGACATCAAAGGTTGGGTGGAAGCCCGCCTGGGCAGCGTCGCCGGCGCCTTGCGCGTGCCGCTGATGGCGCTGCTGTGCATGATCGGCAGCGGCGCGGCGCTGATCTACGCCACGCCGTGGATTGTGCGGGGCTTGAGCCAGTTCAATAACTACAGCCTGGCACCGGTGTTAGTCGTGGTGCTGGTATTGATTGGCGTAGTCGCCGACCGCCGCTGACTTAAGGCCCGACACAAATCAACTGTAGGAGCCGGCTTGCCGGCGATGGCGGTGTGTCAGGCAGTTCATTGGCCGCCTATAGACCGCTATCGCTGGCACGCCAGCGCCTACAGGGGTGCGTTTTGGGCTGGCCGATTTTTTGAATTTCAGCGACACAGGTCACTGACCAGCGTTAAACGAAGCATCCCTATTTGGACGCCGGCCCTCCAAACGCTTTCTCGTAATACTCTTTAAGCGTCATCGGGTCTTTGCAGCCCAACGCCAGCGCTTGGTTCAGATAGGTCAGGTTGAGGCTGTCGGGCATACCTTTTTCGTTCATTCGAGTTGCGGCCAGTATGTAGTAGGCGTCGGCTCGGTACTGGTCATAGGTCAGCATTCGCGCACTGGCCTGCGCCTGCTGGTTGGCTACGGTCCACTCCTCCTTGATCTCAGCCAGACGATCTTTCTCGAAACAGAGCGAGCGCTGTGTGTACAAAGGGTAATAGCCCTGAAACCCATCAGCGCGCAGGAGCATCTGCTTAAGATCCTCCAGATACTTCACATGGCCTGGGTCAAGAAAATTAAGGCGCATGTAAGTCTGGTCGCATTGGTAGTAATAACCTACCGCGGCTGCCAACAGGCCTTGATCCATTGCCCTGTGCATCGGTTCGCAGACCTGTTTGCGCTCGGCGTCCGACATCCCGAACCGACTTTGCATATTGGCCAGCATGTAAGTCGCTACCGTATGCCCACCGTCGGAAGCCATCTTCAGGTCGCTTTGCAACGCAGCTATCTTATCCTTACCTTCTTTGGCCAACTCAGCCGAGACCTTGGGATCCAGTTTGCCACTGGCTTCCAGAGGCAGGTTTTCCTCAATCAACACGCGCAGTTGTTCCGCTTTCTTTTGAGCACGCTCAAAGTAGTCGTCCGGAGAAATCACTGGAAGGGAGGCGGTCGTGGTGGCGAATACTGCCGCAGACAGCAGACTCAGCAGCAACAAGCAGGGGAACGTAAATTTCAAACCCTTGTATTCCTTTACAAGTAGAAACGAAAACGGCGGTGAAGCAAACCTGCTTCACCGCCGCTGATGCGTAGCCGTTTAAGCCAGCTTCTCGAACTTCAAATCCCACACCCCATGCCCGAGTCGCTCACCGCGACGTTCGAACTTGGTGATCGGGCGCTCCGCCGGGCGCGGTACGCATTTGCCGTCTTCGGCGATGTTGCGGTAGCCAGGGGCGACGTTCATCACTTCCAGCATGTATTCGGCATAGGGTTCCCAGTCGGTAGCCATGTGCAGGATGCCGCCCACTTTCAGCTTGCTGCGCACCAGTTCCGCGAAGGACGCCTGGACGATGCGGCGCTTGTGGTGACGGGCCTTGTGCCATGGGTCGGGGAAGAACAGCATCAGGCGGTCGAGGCTGTTGTCGGCGATGCAGCGGTTGAGCACTTCGATCGCGTCGCAGTCATACACCCGCAGGTTGGTCAGGCCTTGAGTCAGCACGCCATTGAGCAGCGCGCCGACACCCGGGCGGTGAACTTCCACACCGATGAAATCCTGGTCCGGCGAGGCGGCCGCCATTTCCAGCAGGGAGTGGCCCATGCCGAAGCCGATTTCCAGGGAACGCGGGGCCGAACGGCCGAACACCTGGTCGTAGTCCACTGGCGCATCCGCCAATGGCAGCACGAACAGCGGCGTACCTTGCTCCAGGCCCTTTTGCTGGCCTTCGGTCATGCGACCGGCGCGCATCACAAAACTCTTGATGCGGCGGTGCTTGGACTCGTCGCCTTCTTCCACGGTGTTCGGCGTTTCGTTTGATTCAGTCATCAATGGCTCTTACTTGATCAGACCATCCAGCGGCGAAGAGGCGCTGGCGTAGAGTTTTTTCGGCATGCGCCCGGCGAGGTACGCCAGGCGGCCTGCGACGATTGCGTGTTGCATGGCTTGGGCCATCATGACCGGTTGCTGGGCATGGGCGATGGCCGAGTTCATCAGCACCGCGTCGCAGCCCAGTTCCATGGCGATGGTCGCGTCGGAGGCCGTGCCTACGCCCGCATCCACCAGCACCGGGATCTTGGCTTCCTCGAGGATGATCTGCAGGTTGTACGGGTTGCAGATCCCCAGGCCGGAACCGATCAGACCGGCCAGCGGCATCACCGCAATACAGCCGATTTCCGCCAGTTGGCGCGCGATGATCGGGTCATCGCTGGTGTAGACCATCACGTCGAAGCCTTCCTTGACCAGGGTTTCGGCGGCCTTGAGGGTTTCGATCACGTTGGGGAACAGGGTTTTCTGGTCGGCCAGCACTTCCAGCTTCACCAGGTTGTGGCCGTCGAGCAGCTCACGGGCCAGGCGGCAGGTGCGCACGGCTTCGATGGCGTCGTAGCAGCCAGCGGTGTTCGGCAGGAAGGTGTAGCGATCTGGCGACAGCACTTCGAGCAGGTTCGGCTCGCCTTCGATCTGGCCCAGGTTGGTGCGGCGCACGGCGAAGGTGACGATCTCGGCGCCGGAGGCCTCGATGGCCAGGCGGGTTTCTTCCATGTCGCGGTACTTGCCGGTGCCGACCAGCAAACGGGACTGGTAGGTACGACCGGCCAGGACGAAGGGCTTGTCGCTACGAACGATGCTCATGGGAAATCCTCGAAATGGGGTGAGGTTCTGCAGAATTCAGAAAGCTGCGCGACTAACCGCCGCCGATGGCGTGGACTACTTCCACCTGGTCACCGTCGGTGAGCGCGGTCTCGGCGTGCTGGCTACGCGGGACGATATCCAGGTTGAGTTCCACTGCGACGCGACGCCCGGTCAGGTCCAGACGGGTCAGCAGGGCCGCAACGGTTTCACCGTCGGGCAGTTCAAAGGATTCGCCGTTCAACTGAATGCGCATGCCACGGGCCGCCATCGTTTTTAGGGGCCCGCATTCTAGCCCGATTGGGGTTGCGGGCCCAAGTCCCTTGGTCAGGCCGCTTGCAGGCGCCACGCCGCCAAGCCGAGGAAGAACCAGCCCAGCAGGAACGCCAAGCCACCAAACGGTGTGATGATGCCCAGCTTGCTGAAACCTGTCAGCGTCAGCACATACAGGCTGCCAGAGAACAGCAGGATGCCGACGGTAAACGAGATACCCGCCCAGCTGACCAACCGGCCAGGAATATGCGCCGCCAGCAACCCCACGCCGAACAACGCCAAGGTGTGTATCAACTGATAGGTCACGCCGGTATGGAAGATCGCCAGGTACTCGGCGCTCAGGCGGTTTTTCAGACCATGGGCCGCGAAGGCGCCAAGGGCGACACCGGTGAAGCCGAAAAAGGCAGCCAACATCAGAAAGCCACGCAACATGAGGAACTCCAGTCAGACGCAAAGGGCCGGGTCTGTATAATGGCCCGCTCAACGGGTTCGGCCAAGCCATCTCTATGCTGCGTCTCCTCTTCAAACGTTTTCTCAAAGTCGTGAAATGGTTTGCCATCGGCAGTGTGCTGCTGGTGCTGCTGTTCCGTGTCGTCCCGCCGCCCGGCACCGCGCTGATGGTGGAGCGCAAGGTGGAGTCCTGGGTCGACGGCGAACCGATTGACCTGCAGCGCACCTGGGTGCCGTGGGACGAGATCTCCGATGACCTCAAAGTGGCGGTGATGGCCGGTGAAGACCAGCGCTTCCCGCAGCATTGGGGTTTCGACTTTGGCGCGATCCAGGCGGCGATCCTGCACAACGAGCGCGGTGGCTCGATCCGTGGCGCCAGCACCTTGAGCCAGCAGGTGTCGAAAAACCTGTTCCTGTGGGCCGGCCGCAGTTATTTGCGCAAGGGCCTGGAAGCGTGGTTTACCGGGCTGATCGAGGTGTTGTGGCCCAAGCAGCGGATTCTTGAGGTGTACCTCAACAGCGTGGAATGGGATGAAGGGGTGTTTGGCGCAGAAGCGGCCGCCCGGCATCACTTTGGGGTGAGTGCCAAGGCGCTTTCGCGGCAGCAGGCCAGTTACCTGGCGGCGGTGTTGCCTAATCCGAGGGTGTGGAGTGCCAGCCATCCGACGGCGTATGTGGCAAGGCGGGCGGCGTGGATTCGGCAGCAGATGAGTCAGTTGGGTGGGGATGGCTATCTACTGGAGCTTAACAACTCCCGCAAGGCCCCCTGGTCCGACTGACATACCGCAAGGCCTAACTGCCCCCAACAAAACTTGACTGGCATCGCACAAAATCTGGCTGACACCCCATAACCTGTAGGAGCCGGCTTGCCGGCGATGGCGGCGTGTCAGGCAGCTCAAGGCAACTGATAGACCGCTATCGCTGGCAAGCCAGCTCCTACAGGGGGGTGCGTGAGGCCGGAAACAAAAATGCCCCGATCTTTCGATCGGGGCATTTTTTTGTCTTATCGCTGCGTGTTAAGCGGCGATCGACAACTTCAGCTTGTTCATCGCGCTCTTCTCAAGCTGACGAATTCGCTCGGCCGACACGTTGTACTTCTGCGCCAGGTCGTGCAGCGTGGCTTTGTCTTCTGCCAGCCAGCGCTGGTAGAGGATGTCACGGCTGCGGTCGTCCAGCACTTCCAGCGCTTCGTGCAGGTTGTGGTTGGAGTTGTCGCTCCAGTCCGCATCCTCCAGTTGACGCGCCGGGTCGTACCGGTGGTCTTCCAGGTAGTTGGCCGGCGATTGGAAGGCGCTGTCGTCGTCTGCTTCAGCAGCAGGGTCGAAGGCCATGTCATGGCCGGTCAGGCGACTTTCCATCTCGCGCACTTCACGGGGCTCCACGCCGAGGCTTTCAGCCACGCGGTGGACTTCCTCGTTGTTCAGCCACGCCAGGCGTTTCTTCTGGCTGCGCAGGTTGAAGAACAGCTTGCGCTGGGCCTTGGTGGTCGCGACTTTCACGATGCGCCAGTTGCGCAGGATGAACTCGTGGATTTCCGCCTTGATCCAGTGCACGGCGAACGACACCAGGCGCACACCCATTTCAGGGTTGAAGCGTTTCACAGCCTTCATCAGGCCGACGTTGCCTTCCTGGATCAGGTCAGCCTGGGCGAGGCCGTAGCCGCTGTAGCTACGGGCGATATGTACGACAAAACGCAGGTGGGCGAGCACCATCTGCCGAGCCGCCCCCAAATCCTGCTCATAGTAGAGACTCTCGGCCAGTTCACGCTCCTGCTCGGGCGTCAGCAATGGAATGCTGTTGACCGTGTGCACATAGGCTTCTAGGTTCGCACCCGGGACCAAGGCATAAGCAGGTTGCAAAGAAGTGGTCATACGAAAAAACCTCCGACTCACATAACTCGTGCAGTGAAGCACTGCGAAAATTGACCGGGAACCGTAGGACAAGTTCCCTAAACCACCAATACGGTCAATACAAACGAAACCACATTAATCTGACATTAACTACTTCGGTGCCAACTCACGTAAGTGACGGGCGACCGCAATCCAAGCACCGATATACCCCAACAAGACTGCGCCAAGCAAGAGACTCAGACCATCGGCTACCGGCACGCCCGCCAGAGCGAAATCGCTGCCGTACAAGCCAGCCAGCCCGATAACCGCGTCGTTCAGCCAGTCAAGGCCAAACGCCAGCACTCCCCAGGACAAAATCCCGGCACCAAAGCCATAAAGCGCGCCCATGTACAGAAAAGGACGACGCACATAGCTGTCTGTGCCGCCGACCAGTTTAATCACTTCTATCTCGGTGCGACGGTTTTCAATATGAAGACGAATGGTATTACCTATCACCAAAAGTAATGCAGACACCAACAACACCGTCAGGCCGAACACAAAGCGGTCGCCCAGCTTGAGAATCGCCGCCAGGCGCTCCACCCAGACTAGATCAAGCTGCGCCTGCTGCACCTTGGGCATCTCTGCGAGTTTTTGTCGCAGGGCTTCCAGCGCGGGCTTGTCCACTTCATTTGGCGTGACCAGCACCACGCCCGGCAGCGGGTTCTGCGGCAGCTCTTTCAGCGCTTCGCCCAGCCCGGACTGTTGCTGGAACTCTTCCAGGGCCTGGTCGCGGCTGATGTACTCGGCGTCTGCCACGCCGGGCAGGTTCTTGATGTCGTCGCGCAGGGCTTCGCCCTCTTTGGCGCTGGCATCGATGTTCAGGTACAGCGAAATCTGCGCCGCACGCTGCCAGGAGCCGCCCAGGCGCTCCACGTTATTAAGCAGCAACGACAAGCCCATCGGCAGGCTCAAGGCCACGGCCATCACCAGGCAGGTAAAGAAGCTGCCGATGGGCTGCTTGCCCAGACGACGCAGGCTGTCCAGCAGGCTGGCGCGATGGCTTTCGATCCAGGCGCGCAGCAGCGTACCGAAGTCCGGGCCATCATCCTCGTCGTGTTTTTTCTTTTTCTGCGGTTGCGGGTCGGCGGCTTTGGGCGCCACGCGCTCGGAAACCTTGGGGCTGCGTGTTGCACTCATACTCCGGCCTCCCCGTCACCGATCAGGCGGCCGCGTTGCAGGGTCAGCATGCGGTGGCGCATGCGGGCAATCAGCGCCAGGTCGTGGCTGGCGATCAGCACGCTGGTGCCCAGGCGGTTGATGTCTTCGAACACGCCCATGATCTCGGCCGCCAGGCGCGGGTCGAGGTTACCGGTGGGTTCGTCCGCCAGCAGCAGGGCCGGGCGATGGACGATGGCGCGGGCGATGCCGACGCGCTGTTGCTGGCCGGTGGACAGGTCGCCCGGGTAGAGATCGGTCTTGTCCGACAGCGCCACGCGCTCCAGGGCCGAATCCACGCGCTTGACGATCTCGGCCTTGGACAGCCCGAGGATCTGCAGCGGCAGCGCCACGTTATTGAACACGGTGCGATCAAACAGCAACTGGTGGTTCTGGAACACCACGCCGATCTGGCGGCGCAGGAACGGAATCTGCGCATTGCTGATGGTTGCCAGATCCTGGCCGGCCAGCAGCAGCTTGCCGGTGGTCGGGCGTTCCATGGCCAGCAGCAAGCGCAACAAGGTACTTTTACCGGCGCCGGAGTGGCCGGTTACAAACAGAAACTCGCCGCGACGCACTCGAAAGCTCAGCTCATGCAAGCCCACATGCCCGTTGGCATAGCGTTTACCGACCTGTTCGAATCGAATCATGAACGCTCCCGCTCGGCAAACAGTGCCTGTACAAAGGGTTCGGCTTCAAAGGTGCGCAGGTCGTCGATGCCTTCACCGACGCCGATATAACGAATCGGCAACCCGAACTGTTTGGCCAGGGCGAAGATCACGCCGCCCTTGGCCGTGCCGTCGAGCTTAGTCAATGCCAGACCGGTCAGTTGCACCGTCTGGTTAAATTGCTTGGCCTGGCTGATGGCGTTCTGGCCAGTGCCGGCGTCGAGCACCAACAACACTTCGTGGGGAGCGTCTGCGTCGAGCTTGCCGATCACGCGGCGTACCTTCTTCAGCTCTTCCATCAAATTGTCTTTGGTGTGCAGGCGGCCTGCGGTGTCGGCGATCAGCACATCGATGTTACGGGCCTTGGCGGCCTGCACGGCATCGAAGATCACGGAGGCGGAATCGGCGCCGGTGTGCTGGGCAATCACCGGGATCTTGTTGCGCTCACCCCAGACTTGCAGCTGTTCTACGGCGGCGGCACGGAAGGTATCACCGGCCGCCAGCATGACTTTTTTGCCTTCGGACTGCAGCTTCTTGGCCAACTTGCCGATGGTGGTGGTCTTGCCCGCACCGTTCACGCCCACAACGAGGATCACGAACGGCTTGTTCGGCTTGATCACCAGTGGAGCTTCCACAGGCTTGAGCATCGCGGCCAGCTCGGCCTGCAGGGATTTGTAGAGGGCGTCGGCGTCGGTCAACTGCTTGCGCGCGACCTTCTGGGTCAGGCTCTGGATGATCACCGCGGTGGCTTCAACACCCACGTCGGCGGTGAGCAGGCGAGTCTCGATGTCTTCCAGCAGCTCGTCATCAATGACCTTCTTGCCCAGGAACAGGCTGGCCATGCCTTCGCCAATGCTGGCGCTGGTCTTGCTCAGACCTTGCTTGAGGCGGGCGAAGAAGCCGGTTTTGCTGGTTTCGGGCGCTGCAACGACGGGCGCAGGCTCGATGACCGCAGGCGCTGCGGCTTCGACGGCGACAACCACTGGCTCAACCACGGCTGGAATCGGCGGCGTGATGTGTTCGGCCTGCACGTCTTCAACCAGGGCCACCGGTTCTTCAGCGACCGGCAGCTCCAGCCACGGCTTGGGCTCTGGTTCGGGCTCTGGTGCAGCTTCAACCACGGGCTGCAACACCGGTTCAGCCATCGGCAATACCACTGGCGCCGGGGTTTCTACAACCGGTTGGGCTTCTACGATGGGCTCAGGGATAGGTTCAGGCTGAACCTGCGGCTGTTCGTCGACGGTTTCCTGCGGCTTTTTGCGCAGCCATCCGAACAGGCCTTTTTTCTCGCCAGCCGCAGCTGGGGTCTTCTTGTCGTCGTTGGAACCAAACATGGAGACGGCTATCTCAAGGTAGCGACGCGCCAGCAGGCGCGTCGGTAAATAAAATTCGATGCGTAACAGACTGTTTTTTAGCCAGCTCGTTCATGCGCAACATTTTGTAAGGCCTAAATAGAGCCTTAACAGGACAGCCGCAGTGGCCGTTCGTAAATCCGACCAGTATCCTAGCACCTCCTCGCCCGCCGACGCTAAGACCAAGCGGGCAGCCCAACAGGTTTAAAAACGAATGAATGCTCTAGCCCGCCACGCCGCAGGCCTGCTGTTCAGCACAGTTTGTCTGCCTCTTTCAGCCCTGGCTGCCGACCCACAACCCACCCATGAATTCACCCTGGATAACGGCCTCAAGGTGGTCGTGCGCGAAGACCATCGCGCGCCGGTGGTGGTTTCCCAGGTCTGGTACAAGGTCGGTTCGAGCTACGAAACCCCGGGCCAGACCGGTTTGTCCCACGCCCTGGAGCACATGATGTTCAAGGGCAGCGCCAAGATCGGCCCCGGCGAAGCCTCGCTGATCCTGCGCGACCTGGGCGCCGAAGAAAATGCCTTTACCAGCGACGACTACACCGCCTACTACCAGGTACTGGCCCGTGACCGCCTGGGTGTCGCCTTCGAACTGGAAGCCGACCGCATGGCCAGCCTGCGCCTGCCGGCCGACGAGTTCAGCCGCGAGATCGAGGTGATCAAGGAAGAACGCCGCCTGCGCACCGACGACAACCCCATGTCCAAGGCCTACGAACGCTTCAAGGCCATGGCCTACCCGGCCAGCGGCTACCACACGCCGACCATTGGCTGGATGGCCGACCTGGAACGCATGAAGGTCGAAGAGCTTCGCCACTGGTACCAATCCTGGTACGTGCCCAACAACGCCACCTTGGTCGTCGTGGGCGATGTCACCCCGGATGAAGTAAAAAAACTGGCCCAGCGCTACTTTGGCCCGATCCCCAAACGTGACGTGCCACCCGCCAAGGTCCCGCTGGAACTGGCCGAGCCCGGCGAGCGCCTGCTGACCATGCATGTGCAGACCCAACTGCCGAGCGTCATTCTCGGCTTCAACGTGCCAGGCCTCGCCACCGCCGAGGACAAACGCTCGGTGCAAGCCCTGCGCCTGCTCTCGGCCCTGTTGGATGGCGGCTACAGCGCGCGTATTTCGGAACAGCTGGAGCGTGGTGAAGAGCTGGTCTCGGCCGCCTCCACCAGCTACGACGCCTACACCCGTGGCGACAGCCTGTTCACCCTGAGCGCTACGCCGAACCAGCAGAAGAAAAAGACCATCGCCCAAGCCGAAGCCGGCCTGTGGCGCCTGCTGGATGAATTGAAAGCCAAGCCGCCGACCACCGAAGAGCTGGAGCGTATTCGCGCCCAGGTCATTGCCGGCGTGGTTTACCAGCGCGATTCCATCACCAGCCAGGCCACGGCCATTGGCTCCCTGGAAACCGTCGGCCTGTCCTGGAAACTCATGGACACCGAACTGGCTGACCTGCAAAGCGTGACCCCGGAAGATATCCAGAAAGCCGCGCGCACCTATTTCACCCGCGAACGCCTCAGCGTCGCCCATGTCCTGCCTGAGGAGACCGCTCATGAGTGATCGCAAAAGCAGCCGCTTGATCTTCCCCGGCCTGGTCGTGGTCACCCTGATCGCGGCGAGCGCCGTGTATTTCCTGCGCCCGAGCGAATCCGTGGCCAGCCCGGCGCTGGAAAAAGCCCAATCGGCCAACAAGCTACAATCCCTGGCAGAGCTGGATGGCAAAGCGCCGACCAACCGCAAGCTCGACGTGCAGACCTGGACCACCGCCGAGGGCGCCAAGGTGCTGTTCGTCGAGGCCCACGAACTGCCGATGTTCGACATGCGCATCCTGTTCGCGGCCGGCAGCAGCCAGGACGGCAACGTCCCGGGCCTGGCGCTGATGACCAACGCCATGCTCAACGAAGGCGTGCCGGGCAAGGATGTCAGCCAGATCGCCAGTGGCTTTGAAGGCCTGGGCGCCGATTTTGGCAATGGCGCCTACCGCGACATGGCGCTGGTGTCCCTGCGCAGCCTCAGCGACAGCAACAAGCGCGACGCCGCGCTGGCGCTGTTTGACCAGGTGATTGGCAAGCCGACGTTCCCGGCCGATTCCCTGGCGCGGATCAAGAACCAGATCCTGGCGGGCTTCGAGTACCAGAAACAGAACCCCGCCAAGCTGGCGAGCCTGGAGCTGTTCAAGCGCCTGTATGGCGACCACCCTTACGCTCACCCGAGCGAGGGCACGCCCCAGAGCGTTCCCGCGATTACCCTGGCGCAGCTGCAGGCGTTCCACGCCAAGGCCTATGCCGCCGGCAACGCCGTGATCGCCGTGGTCGGCGACCTTACCCGCGCCGAGGCCGAAGCCATGACCGCCAAGGTCTCGGCCTCGCTGCCCAAAGGCCCGGCCCTGGCGAAGATTGCCCAGCCTGCCGAGCCCAAGGCCGGCCTAAGCCATATCGAGTTCCCGTCCAAGCAGACCCACCTGCTGTTCGCCCAACTGGGCATCGACCGCGCCGACCCGGATTACGCCGCGTTGTCCCTGGGCAACCAGATCCTCGGCGGCGGCGGCTTCGGCACCCGCTTGATGAGCGAAGTGCGCGAGAAACGCGGCCTGACCTACGGCGTGTACTCCGGCTTCTCGCCGATGCAGGTGCGCGGCCCGTTCATGATCCAGCTGCAGACCCGCGCCGAAATGAGCGGCGGCACCCTGCGCCTGGTGGAGGATGTGCTGGCCGATTACCTCAAGAACGGCCCGACCCAGAAGGAACTGGACGACGCCAAGCGCGAGCTGGCGGGCAGCTTCCCGCTGTCCACCGCCAGCAACGCCGACATCGTCGGGCAGCTGGGCGCCATGGGTTTCTATAACCTGCCGCTGAGCTATCTTGAGGATTTCATGAAACAATCCCAGGCCCTGACCGTAGAGCAGGTCAAGGCTGCAATGAATAAACACTTGAGCGCCGACAAGATGGTCATCGTGACCGCCGGCCCGACGATTGCGCAAAAGCCACTACCGCCCCCCACTGATAAACCCGCCGAGCAGCCGCTCGGGGTTCCGGAGCATTAATGGCCAGTTCATCTCGCCCGAAAAAACCTGTCCACAACGTGCATAACGGTGTGGGCCAGCTGCGCATCATTGGCGGCGAATGGCGCAGCCGCAAGCTGAGCTTCCCCGACGTGGTGGGCCTGCGCCCCACGCCGGACCGCGTGCGCGAAACCCTATTCAACTGGCTCGCGCCGTACATTGCGGGCGCCAAGGTGCTGGACCCGTTCGCGGGCAGCGGTGCGCTGTTCCTGGAAGCACTGTCCCGTGGCGCCGCCCTGGGCCAGGCGCTGGACGCCAGCAATGTGGCGGTTTCCAGCCTCAAGGAACACCTGGGCACCCTGCGCTGCACCACCGGCCAGGTACAGACCGCCGACGCCCTGCGCTACCTGGAAACCCAGCCGGCCAGCGAGTTCGACGTGGTGTTCCTCGACCCGCCGTTCAACCAGAACCTGCTGCCGACCGTCTGCGCGCTGCTGGAAGAACGCCAATGGCTGGCGCCGGATTCGTGGATCTACACTGAAAGCGAAACCGCGCCCTCGACCCTGGGCTTGCCCGGCACCTGGCGCTTGCACCGCGAGCAAAAGTCCGGCCGCGTCTACTACGCGCTGTGGCAACGCAGCATCGCTTGACTGTAGTGAGCGGGCTTGCCCCGCGCCAGGGGAACCGCGGTGCTTCAGAAAATCCGAGGTGCCTGGGTTTAGGGAGCGGCGCCCCCGGCGCGGGGCAAGCCCGCTCACTACAAGTGCGTTCGCCATAGAGACATTGATGAAACCTTCTGCCGACCTGTTCAAACCCGCCCTTGGCCTCGGCAACCCTCACCTGCAAACCTTGTGGGGACCGTTGTGGCGCCCCACCACCCACATTGAACGCCAGCGCGAACGCCTGTGGCTGGACGACGGCGACTTCCTCGACCTCGACTGGCACGGCCCTCACGACGCGCAAGCGCCGTTGGTGCTGGTGTTGCACGGTCTGACCGGCTCGTCCAATTCGCCCTACGTGGCCGGGCTGCAAAAAGCCTTGGCCATTCAAGGTTGGGCCAGCGCCGCGTTGAACTGGCGTGGGTGTTCGGGAGAGCCCAACCTGTTGGCGCGCAGCTATCACTCGGGCGCCAGCGAAGACCTGGCCGCCGCGATTGCCCATCTGCGCGCCAAGCGGCCATTGGCGCCGCTGTATGCCGTCGGGTATTCGCTGGGCGGCAACGTGCTGCTCAAGCATTTGGGCGAGACGGGCGAGGCGTCAGGGCTGCAAGGCGCGGCGGCAGTGTCGGTACCGTTTCGCCTGGACCAATGCGCCGATCGCATCGGGCTGGGCTTTTCGCGGGTGTACCAGAAGCACTTCATGCGCGAGATGCTGGCGTACATCCGCGTCAAGCAGAGCCGCTTTGAGCAGGATGGCCGGGCGGACGGGCTCAAGACCCTGGAAGACCTTGGCTCATTGGAGAAGATGCGCACGTTTTGGGATTTCGATGGCCGGGTCACCGCGCCGCTGCACGGCTTCCTGAGTGCCGAGGACTATTACCGCCGCGCGTCGAGCCGTTATTACCTGGGGGCAATTCGTACGCCGACCCTGATTATCCAGGCAGCGGATGACCCGTTTGTGTTTGCCCACAGCTTGCCCGAGGCGAGTGAACTGTCGGCGTGCACCGAGTTTGAGCTGCTGGCCAAGGGTGGGCATGTGGGGTTTGTCGACGGTTCGCTCAAACGCCCCGGTTATTACCTGGAGCGCCGTATTCCTGCCTGGCTACTGACACAATACAAACCGCACCTGTAGGAGCCCGGCTTGCCGGCGATGGGGCCCTTAAGACCGTCATCGCCGGCAAGCCGGGCTCCTACAGGATTGTGTGATCAATCACCCGTTGCAACTTCACGCTGCGGGTCGGTAATCCACTCACTCCACGACCCCGCATACAACTTGCCCAACGGGTAACCCGCCAGGCTCAGGGCGAACAGGTTGTGGCACGCCGTGACGCCCGATCCGCAATACGCCACCAGTTCATCCGGCGAACGCCCCTGCAGTTGCGCGGCGAAGCGCTGCTTGAGTTGTTCGGCCGGCAGGAAGCGCCCATCGCTGCCCAGGTTTTCAGTGAACGCCGCGCATTGCGCGCCCGGAATATGCCCGGCGACCGGGTCGATAGGCTCCACGTCGCCACGAAACCGCGCCGGGGCCCGGGCATCGATCAAGGTCAGGCCCGGTTGGCCCAGGCGTTTTTGCAGGTGTTCGGCGTCCAGCACCAGGTGGTTGTCCGGTGTGCCGGCAAATGTACCGGGCTCGATCACCGGTGCGTCCAGACTCAGCGGGAACCCTGCGCTGTGCCAGGCCTTGAGGCCACCGTCCAGCACAAACACGCCCTCGCGCTTGCCCAGCCAGGCCAGCAACCACCAGGCGCGGGCGGCATAGGCGCCGGGGCCGTCGTCATACAGCACGATGTCGGTGTCGGCGCTGATGCCCCAGGCGCGCAATTGTCGAACCAGAACATCGGCAGCAGGCAGCGGGTGACGACCGGTCACCCCCTTGGTCACCGGGCCACTCAGGTGGCGCTCAAGGTCAGCATACTGCGCGCCGTCGATATGCCCTTCGGCATAGCTGCACAGCCCGTAGTCCGGGTCTTCCAGGGCAAAGCGGCAGTCGAGGATCACCCATCCGCCGGCCTTCTGGCGCTCGGCCAGTTGCTGGGGGCTGATCAATTGGGCAAGCGGCATGACGGACTCCTGTGAACAGATTCGGGAAAGGTCCTACTTCACTTCTTCCAGTGCCTGGTTCAACGGCACGTAAAACTCTTTGAACAGGGCATCCACCGCCTCTTTCGCCTGGGGGGTGACGAAACCTGCTTCCAACACCAACACCTGATACACCCCGCGCTTGATCGCCTCAGCGCTCAAATGGGTGGAATTTTCGTTGGTGGTGCACAGGAAACGCACCCACGAGGTGAGGATGATCCAGGCATTGAGGGTCAGGGCCTCGGTTTGCACCGGGTCCATATTGAGGATCCCCGCGTCGACGAACCCTTGATAGATAGCACCGCCCTGGGTCAGGCAGCGCTGGGAAAAACGCCGGTAACCGGTGGCCAGCTCCGGGTCGCTTTCCAGCAGGTGTTCGAGGTCACGGTGCAGGAAACGGTAGCGCCACATGCCGGCCAGCACGGCTTGCAGGTAGAAGCGTTTGTCTTCGACGGTGACGGCGCGGCCCTGGGGCGGGCGCAGGAAACTGTCCACCAGGGCTTCGTATTCACGAAACAGCACGGCGATGATCGCCTGCTTGTTGGGGAAGTGGTAGTACAGGTTGCCCGGGGAGATTTCCATATGGGCAGCAATATGGTTGGTGCTGACACTGCGCTCGCCCTGCTGGTTAAAAAGCTCCAGGCTGGTTTGCACAATGCGCTCGCTGGTCTTTACTCGTGGTGCCATAGGGAATCAGCTTCTGTACACGTGAAGGGGCATCTTACGGCCTATCCTTGCCGGGATAAATCCACATGTTGCTGCAATGTTATTTGACAATTTAGAGCAATGACTCTAATAAATGAACCATTCAAATAACAATCGGGAACTGTGCCATGTCTGCCAACGTTGCCTACCTGCAAGATTCCCAGGCGCTGGATCAACTCCAGGACCTGTTCGATACCCAGCGTCGAGCCTATGCGGCCAACCCGATGCCGCCCGCCGCGCAACGCCAGCAATGGCTCAAGGCCCTGCGTGACCTGCTCAGCGACGAGCGCCAGGCATTGATCAACGCGATCAGCCAGGACTTCAGCCATCGCAGCGCCGACGAAACCCTGTTCGCCGAACTGATGCCCAGCCTGCATGGCATTCACTACGCCAGCAAACACCTCAAACGCTGGATGAAACCTTCTCGCCGCGCCGTAGGCATTGCCTTCCAGCCAGCGTCAGCCAAAGTCATTTATCAACCGCTGGGGGTGGTCGGGGTGATCGTGCCCTGGAACTACCCGCTGTACCTGGCCATTGGGCCACTGGTGGGCGCGCTGGCGGCCGGCAACCGGGTGATGCTCAAGCTCAGTGAATCCACCCCCGCCACCGGCGAATTGCTCAAGGCCTTGCTGGCGAAAATCTTTCCCGAGGACCTGGTGTGCGTGGTGCTGGGTGAAGCCGAAGTCGGCATGGCGTTTTCCAAGCTGCCCTTCGATCACCTGTTGTTCACCGGCGCCACCAGCATCGGCAAACACGTGATGCGGGCGGCGGCCGAACACCTGACCCCGGTCACCCTGGAGCTGGGTGGCAAGTCCCCGGCGATCGTCTCGGCCGACGTGCCACTCAAAGACGCCGCCGAACGTATCGCTTTCGGCAAAGCCCTGAACGCCGGGCAAACCTGTGTGGCCCCCGACTACGTGCTGGTTCCAGAGGATCGGGTAGACGGTTTCGTCGAGGCCTACACCCAGGCCGTTCGCGGGTTCTATCCGACTCTGGCCGACAACCCGGACTACACCGCGATTATCAACGAGCGGCAATTGGCCCGGCTCAATGCCTACGTCAAGGACGCCACCGACAAGGGCGCGACCTTGATTTCGCTGTACGACCAGGGCCAGGCCCGGCGCATGGCTCACAGCCTGCTACTGAATGTCAGCGACGACATGACGGTGATGCAGGATGAAATCTTCGGCCCGGTGCTGCCCATCGTGCCGTATCGCGGCCTCGATCAGGCGTTTGCCTACATCAACGGGCGCCCTCGCCCACTGGCCCTGTATTACTTCGGCTACAACAAGGCCGAGCAAAACCGCGTGCTCCATGAGACCCATTCCGGTGGCGTGTGCCTGAACGACACCCTGCTGCATGTGGCCCAGGACGACATGCCGTTTGGCGGTATCGGCCCTTCCGGCATGGGCCACTACCACGGCCACGAAGGCTTCCTCACGTTCAGCAAGGCCAAGGGTGTGCTGGTGAAACAGCGCCTGAACGCGGCGAAGCTGATCTACCCGCCGTATGGCAAATCGATCCAGAAACTGATCCAGAAACTGTTCGTGCGCTGAAACCACCACCCTCGGGATAACAATAACAATGAACCCAAGCCTGACTGAAACACCCGCACTGTCGCGGCGCGGCGTCCTCAAGATCGGCCTGTGTGCCAGTGCCTTTCTGGCCACGGCCGGGATGGGCGCCAGCCTCAGTGGCTGCTCCAGCAGCACACCGGCCAGCGGCTTTGCCATGTTGCGCAGCAGTGACCTGCCGTTTCTGCGGGCGGTCATTCCGGTGCTGCTGGAAGGCGCCGCCAGCGCCGAGGAGGTGGTCGCCGGTATCGAGGACACTCTGAAAAAACTCGACTACAGCCTGCAGCACCTGTCGCCGGAGATGTTCAAGCTCACCCAGCAACTGTTCGACGTGCTGGGCATGGGCATCACCCGTGGCCCGCTGACCGGCATTTGGGGCAGTTGGGAGAACGCCAGTGCCGAGCAGATCCGCAATTTCCTGCACCGCTGGGAAAACAGCTACCTGAACCTGCTGCGCATGGGCCAGGGCTCGCTGCTCAAGCTGGTGATCATGGCCTGGTATTTCCGACCGGCGTCCTGGGCGCATTGCGGCTACCCCGGCCCGCCGAAGATCTAGCCCTGACACCCCAAATCAATTGTGGGAGCTGGCTTGCCTGCGATAGCGGTGGATCAGCAATAAATGCACTGGCCGGCAGACCGCTATCGCAGGCAAGCCAGCTCCCACAGTGACTGCAACGTCGTACAAAAATAAGAGTGCATGTTTATGCCCGTACCCGATCTGTTCCGCGAGGGCCTGGCCCGTGGCTGGAAAACCCACAATGGCGCCGCCCTTGAAAGCGACCTGACCCTGGAAGCCGATGTAGCCATCATCGGCAGCGGCGCCGGTGGCGGCACCACCGCCGAGATCCTCAGCGCTGCCGGCTACAAGGTGTTGCTGATCGAAGAAGGCCCGCTCAAGACCAGCAGCGACTTCAAGCTGCTTGAGGACGAGGCCTACGCCAGCCTGTACCAGGAGGGCATCGGCCGCATGAGCAAGGATGGCGCAATCACCATCCTGCAGGGCCGGGCCGTCGGCGGCACCACGTTGATCAACTGGACGTCGAGCTTTCGCACCCCGGACGCCACCCTCGCCCACTGGGCCAGTGAATACGCGGTCAAGGGCCACAGCAGTGCCGAGATGGCGCCGTGGTTCGAAAAAATGGAGCAGCGCCTGGGCATTGCGCCCTGGGCCATCCCGCCAAATGCAAACAACGACGTGATCCGCAAAGGCTGCGAAAAGCTCGGCTACAGCTGGCACGTGATCCCGCGCAATGTGCGCGGCTGCTTTAACCTGGGGTATTGCGGCATGGGCTGCCCGGTCAACGCCAAGCAATCGATGCTGGTGACCACCATCCCGTCCACCCTGGAAAAAGGCGGTGAGCTGCTGTACCTCGCGCGGGCCGAACGCCTCATATACAGCGGCGACAGCATCAGCAGCCTGGAATGCGTTGCCATGGATGAACGCTGCGTGGCGCCCACAGGGCGCAAGATCACGGTGAAGGCCAAGCATTACGTGCTGTCCGGTGGCGGCATCAACAGCCCGGCACTGCTGATGCGCTCGGACGCGCCCGACCCGCATTCGCGGCTCGGCAAGCGCACTTTCCTGCACCTGGTGAATTTCTCTGCGGGCCTGTTCGACGAAGTGATCAACCCGTTCTACGGCGCACCTCAGTCCATTTACTCCGACCATTTCCAATGGCAGGACGGCACCACCGGCAAAATGTCCTACAAGCTGGAAGCTCCACCCTTGCACCCAGGATTGGCCAGCACCTTGTTCGGCGGCTATGGCGGGCAGAACGCCCTGGAGATGAGCCAACTGCCCCACACCCACGCGATGCTGGCGCTGCTGCGCGACGGCTTCCACCCCGACAGCCAGGGCGGCACGGTGGATTTGCGCGGCGACGGCACGCCGGTGCTCGACTATCAGGTCTCGCCCTACGCCTGGGATGGCCTGCGCCGGGCTTTCCACAGCATGGCCGAGATCCAGTTCGCGGCCGGTGCCAAGTCAGTCAAGCCGTTGCACCACGACGCGCGTTACGTGACCACCCTGGCCGAAGCCCGCAGTGTGATTGACGGGTTGAACCTTGAATTGCACCGCACAACCTTGGGCAGTGCTCACGTGATGGGCGGCTGTGCAATGGGCGAAGACCCTAAAAATGCCGTGGCCGACAGCCTCGGTCGGCATCACCAACTGCGCAACCTGTCGATCCATGATGGCTCGCTGTTCCCCACCAGCATTGGGGCCAACCCCCAATTGTCGGTGTATGGATTGACCGCGCAACTGGCGACAGCATTGGCCGAACGTCTGAAAACGGCGTGAAAAAACACGGTCTATCGGGCTTTCTTCTACATAAGTTGACTTGGCCGACCGGGATGGCTGCGATACCATCCGGTTCCCCAACGGACTCCGCCAGGACGACGCGATGAACCGAGTGTTGTACCCAGGTACCTTCGACCCGATTACCAAAGGCCATGGCGATCTGGTCGAACGTGCCTCTCGCCTGTTCGACCATGTGATCATCGCGGTCGCGGCCAGCCCCAAGAAAAACCCGCTGTTTCCCCTGGAACAGCGCGTGGAGTTGGCGCGTGAGGTCACCAAGCACCTGCCCAACGTGGAAGTGGTGGGCTTTTCGACCTTGCTGGCGCATTTCGCCAAAGAGCAGAACGCCAATGTGTTCCTGCGTGGCCTGCGTGCGGTGTCGGACTTCGAATACGAATTCCAGCTGGCCAACATGAACCGCCAACTGGCGCCAGACGTGGAAAGCCTGTTCCTCACGCCGTCGGAACGTTATTCGTTCATTTCCTCGACATTGGTGCGTGAAATCGCCGCTTTAGGCGGAGATATCACCAAGTTCGTCCACCCCGCCGTGGCCGATGCGCTGACCCTGCGCTTCAAGAAGTAAGACCGCTCAATCGGCGCCTGCTCGCACTGCGGGCGCCAATGCGGCACAATTGCGCGCATTAGTTTTTCAGATGCCTTGGCTGACGGCCCTGGCAGGAGTTTCCATGTCCCTGATCATCACCGACGATTGCATCAATTGCGACGTCTGCGAACCCGAGTGCCCGAACGCTGCGATTTCCCAAGGCGAAGAGATCTATGTGATCGACCCGAACCTGTGCACCCAGTGTGTCGGCCACTACGACGAACCCCAGTGCCAGCAGGTATGCCCGGTGGATTGCATTCCATTGGATGAAGCCCATCCGGAGACGGAAGAGCAGTTGATGGCCAAGTATCGGTTGATTACCGGTAAGGCCTGAAGTTTTGTGGCGTCTGTAAGGGCGCTATCGCCGGCAAGCCGGCTCCTACAGTTGATCGCATTCCTCCTGTAGGAGCCGGCTTGCCGGCGATGGCGATATCAGCCATCACACAGAATCAGCGCTGGCACTTAGGGCAAAACACACTCGCCCGCTGCCCCAGCACCACATTGCGCAATTCAGTCCCGCACACCTTGCACGCCTCGCCGCCTCGGCCGTAGACGAACAGTTCCTGCTGGAAATACCCCGGCTGCCCGTCCCCACCGATAAAATCGCGTAACGTCGTGCCGCCCCGCTCGATAGCAGCCGCCAGCACGCGTTTGATCTCGATCGCCAGCTTCAAATAACGCGCCCGCGAAATGCCGCCTGCCTCGCGACGCGGATCGATCCCCGCCGCGAACAGCGCTTCGGTCGCATAGATATTGCCCACGCCCACCACCACCGCGTTGTCCATGATGAACGGCTTCACCGCCATCGAACGCCCGCGAGACAGCTGGAACAGGCGATCGCCGTCAAACAGGTCGGTCAGCGGCTCCGGCCCCAGGCGAATCAGCAGCTCATGGTTGTGTGGGTCCTGGCTCCACAGCATCGCGCCAAAACGCCGAGGGTCGGTGTAGCGCAGGGCCAGGCCCGACTCCAACTCGATGTCCACATGCTCATGCTTGGCGGCGGGCATCCCGACCTCTACCAGCCGCAGGTTGCCCGACATGCCCAAATGGCTGATCAAGGTGCCCACTTCGGCGTTGATCAGCAGGTACTTGGCCCGCCGCTCCACCAACACGATGCGCTGCCCCGACAGGCGCACATCGAGGTCTTCCGGAATCGGCCAGCGCAGCCGCCGCTCACGCACCACCACGCGGCTGACGCGTTGGCCTTCCAGGTGCGGTGCGATCCCGCGTCGGGTGGTTTCGACTTCTGGTAACTCGGGCATGTGTACCTCGTGAAGAACGGTTTAGTGGGCGCCCAGCTCGCGGATCGACAGCTTCATGCTTTCGAAGTCGTAGTCCGACAGGCCCACGTAGTCCAGCACCAGGTGGCCAATGGCATTCCATTCGTGGTCCACCGACTGGTTGCCCAGTACGCGGTAGGACGAGCAGATGTGCTCTGCCATCTTGAGGATCGCCAGCAGGTTTTTCAGCTGGGAATTGCGCGACGACTCATCGCTGAAGATCGCCAGGGCATTGTGGTGGTTGGCGATGGCGTCGGTCACATGTTGCGGCAGGCGCCAGGATTTGGCGGTGTAGTAGCCCACCACTGCATGGTTGGTGTTGAACGCGTTGTTCTCGGTGTCGACCACGCGACAATCCGGGCCGGCGTTGGCGTAGGCCTCTTCCAGCACGGCCATGTAATTGGGGAACCGCTTGAGCATCAGCGGCACGCCACAATCGTGGAACAGGCCCAAAGCATAGGCTTCGTCCACCGCCTGGGCGCCGGTGCGTTTGGCCAGGGTGAGGCAGGTCATGGCCACGTCCTGGGCGGTGTCCCAGAAACGGTTGAGGGTGACGATGGTGTCGTCGCTCATCTCGCCTCTGATCGACAGCGCGTTGATCAGGTTGATGATCGAGCGGCTGCCCAGCAGGTTCACTGCACGCTGGATCGAGGCGATCTTGTTGCTCAGGCCGAAATACGACGAGTTGACGATTTTCAGCAGTGCGCCGGACAAGCCCGGGTCCTGGGAGATCAACCGTGCGATCACTTCCAGGTCCGGGTCGGGCATGTACTGCTCCATCTGCAAATCCACCATGATTTGCGGTTGGGGCGGCACGCTGATGCCTTGCAGGGCCTGTTGGATCTGTTCGGCGGAAAGCTCTTGGGACATAAGTACTTACTCTGGGCTAGGCGGGGATTCTAACCTCTATGGGAACCTGACTGACACCTCAAAAACCTGAATGCAAACCCAATCAAATGTGGGAGCTGGCTTGCCTGCGAAAGCATCACCGCCGTACGTCAGATACACCGCGCCGTCCGCATCGCAGGCAAGCCAGCTCCCACATGAACAGCGCCGCAACAGGTATACTCCCGCTCTTTTTTCCGGAGCGACGTCATGTCCCTGCCAAGCCTGCGTCTCAAAGCCAACGCCGATCGTCGTTTGCGCAACGGCCACCTGTGGGTCTACAGCAACGAAATCGACGTGGCCGCCACCCCACTTCACGGCTTCCAGGCAGGCGACCAGGCTATCCTGGAAGCAGCCGGCGGCAAGACCCTGGGCATCGTGGCCATGAGCCCGAACAACCTGATCTGCGCCCGCCTGCTGTCGCGCGACATCAAGTTGCCTTTGGACAAGTCGCTGCTGGTGCACCGCCTGAACGTCGCTCTGTCCCTGCGTGACCGCTTGTTCGACAAGCCGTTCTACCGCCTGGTCTACGGCGATTCCGACCTGTTGCCAGGCCTGGTGGTTGATCGTTTCGGCGACATCCTGGTGGTGCAGATCGCCTCGGCGACCATGGAAGCCCACAAAGAAGACGTGATCGCGGCACTGACCCAAGTGCTCAAGCCAAGCGGCATCCTGTTCAAGAACGACTCCGCCGCACGCGACGCTGAAGGCCTCAACCGCTACGTCGAAACCGTGTTCGGCCTGGTACCGGAGTGGGTGGCGCTGGAAGAAAACGGTGTGAAATTCGAAGCCCCGGTGATCCAGGGCCAGAAGACCGGCTGGTTCTACGACCACCGCATGAACCGTGCGCGCCTGGCCCCGTATGCCAAAGGCAAGCGCGTGCTCGACCTGTACAGCTACATCGGCGGCTGGGGCGTGCAAGCTGCCGCGTTCGGCGCCAGTGAAGTGTTCTGCGTCGACGCCTCCGCCTTCGCCCTCGACGGCGTGGAGCGCAACGCCGCGTTGAACGGCTTTGCCGAAAAAATGACCTGCATCGAAGGCGACGTGTTCGAAGCGCTGAAAGAACTGAAAGCCAGCGAAGAGCGCTTCGACGTGATCGTCGCCGACCCACCGGCCTTCATCAAACGCAAAAAAGACATGAAGAACGGCGAAGGCGCCTACCGCCGCCTGAACGAGCAAGCCATGCGCCTGCTCAGCAAGGACGGCATCCTGGTCAGCGCCTCGTGCTCCATGCACTTGCCGGAAGACGACCTGCAAAACATCCTGCTGACCAGCGCCCGCCACCTGGACCGCAATATCCAGATGCTCGAACGCGGCGGCCAGGGCCCGGACCATCCGGTGCACCCGGCGATTGCCGAGACGCGCTACATCAAGAGCATTACGTGCCGCCTGCTGCCTAACAGCTGACTGACACCGCAACACCTGTAGGAGCCGGCTTGCCGGCGATGACGCCAGATCAGGCACTGCATCAGCGCCTGACCCACCGCTATCGCCGGCAAGCCGGCTCCTACATTTTTGTGCGTTGTGTCATGCCTGTTTCCAATGCCTCTGAGCATTGACTTTCCCCCTCATCAAATCAATTCTGCGTCCTCGCTCAAGGACTGAGTTTTGACCTGATGACCACCCTCGCCACCCCCGCCCGCAAAACCGCCGCCATCTTCCTGCTGATGACGATGACGGTCCTAGGCGTGTTCCCCCTTGATGTAATCCTCCCCTCGTTCCCGTCCATGGCGACACATTTCGGCACGTCGGTGGCCGACATTGCGCTCTCCGTCAGCCTGTTTTCCATCGGTCTTTCCTTGTCGCTGCTGCTGGTCGGCCCCCTGTCCGACAACCTGGGGCGTAAACGCCTGCTGATGATCGGCATGACCGTTGCCGTCATAGGCTCGGCAGGCTGCGCGATGGCAGACGACTTCACTACGTTTCTGTTGTTCAGGGTGGTGCAGGCAGTCGGGTGCGGCAGCTTTGTGCTGTCCCAGGCGCTGGTTCAGGACCTGTTTGTGGGCAAGGAGCAGGAGCGGCTGCGAATCGCCATCGTCACGGCGGGCGGGATCTGCATTTCAGTCTCGCCCTTGTTCGGCAGTTGGCTGCAAACCTGGCTGGACTGGCGCGGCAGTTTCCAGGTGTTTGGGGTCATTGGCCTGGTGTTGGTATTCAAGGCCTGGTGGCTGCTGGAAAGCCCAGGTTCCACGCCATCAGCCCGCGTTCCCATTCTGAAGGCCTATCGTCAGGTGTTGTCCGACCGACGTTTTGTCAGCTACTGGCTGATCTCGGCGCTGGCCTTCACCTGTCACTTCGCCTTTATCGTGGTGTCGCCGATCATCCTGATGGAACAACTGGCCCTCACGCCTTACCAATTCTCCCTGGCGCTGCTGCTCTATGGCGCGGCCTATGTGCTGGGTGGCGTGGGCGCGGGCTGGATGAACCGACGAATGGAAGGCCACACTCAAATCGTCACCGGCCAGCGGCTGATCGCGTTGGCGGGCGTGCTGATGCTGGTGCTTCATAACGTGTGGGGCTTGAGCGTGATAACGGTGATGCTGCCGATGATTCTGTGCACAGCCGGCACCACCATCACCCGGCCGATAGCCACGTCCCGTGCCATGGGGCTGTTTCCACACAGCGCCGGGACGTCAGCATCGGCCGGCAACGTGATCATTTTCGTCAGTGGCGGTTTGATCAGCGGGCTGGTCAGCCAGACCGGCGCACAGGTCATGAGCGTACTGCCGATGACCTTCCTGATCCTGAGCGCAATCGGCATGGGCCTCAATGCCCTGGTGCAAAGGCCTGCGCACGTCTCGTAAGCGCTAACTTCACACTGGCGGCCATTCCCTCCCGCCGCCAGCGGTGTAGAATCGACGCTATTCATCGCCAGTCATCCCCCGGCGGGTTTATGAGCTCGAGGCCCAAGCAAGCGGCGATCCCGCGACGCGAGTGGCAACTTCCGGACACACGGCCATTTCTGAGTGTTCCAGACGTCAATAGAAGCTCACTCCCTTTTGATACCGATTAGCCGCCCGGAGTGCTCCAATGCCTGATTACCGCTCGAAAACATCCACCCACGGCCGCAACATGGCCGGCGCGCGCGCACTGTGGCGTGCCACGGGGATGAAAGATGACGACTTCAAAAAGCCGATCATCGCGATTGCCAACTCGTTCACCCAGTTCGTACCGGGCCACGTCCACCTCAAGGACCTGGGCCAACTGGTCGCCCGCGAGATCGAACGCGCTGGCGGCGTCGCCAAGGAATTCAACACCATCGCCGTGGATGACGGCATCGCCATGGGCCATGACGGCATGCTGTATTCCCTGCCGAGCCGCGAGATCATCGCCGACTCCGTGGAATACATGGTCAACGCCCACTGCGCCGACGCCATCGTGTGCATCTCCAACTGCGACAAGATCACCCCCGGCATGCTGATGGCCGCACTGCGCCTGAACATCCCGGTGATCTTCGTCTCCGGCGGCCCGATGGAAGCCGGCAAGACCAAGCTCGCCTCCCACGGCCTGGACCTGGTCGACGCCATGGTCATCGCCGCCGATTCCAGCGCTTCTGACGAGAAGGTCGCGGAATACGAGCGCAGCGCCTGCCCGACCTGCGGTTCGTGCTCCGGCATGTTCACTGCCAACTCGATGAACTGCCTGACCGAGGCCCTGGGCCTGGCCTTGCCGGGCAACGGCTCCACCCTGGCCACCCACAGCGACCGCGAGCAGCTGTTCCTGCAGGCCGGCCGCACCATCGTCGAGCTGTGCAAGCGCTACTACGGCGAGAACGATGAGTCGGTGTTGCCGCGCAACATCGCCAACTTCAAGGCGTTCGAAAACGCCATGACCCTGGACATCGCCATGGGCGGTTCCACCAACACCATCCTGCACCTGCTGGCCGCGGCCCAGGAAGCCGAGATCGATTTCGACCTGCGCGACATCGACCGCCTGTCCCGCCACGTGCCGCAGCTGTGCAAAGTCGCGCCGAACATCCAGAAGTACCACATGGAAGACGTGCACCGCGCCGGCGGGATCTTCTCGATCCTCGGTTCGCTGGCCCGCGGCGGCCTGCTGCACACCGACCTGCCGACCGTGCACAGCAAGTCCCTCGCCGAAGGCATCGCCAAGTGGGACATCACCCAGACTGACGACGAAGCCGTGCACACCTTCTTCAAGGCAGGCCCGGCTGGCATCCCGACGCAAACCGCGTTCAGCCAGTCAACCCGTTGGGAGACCCTGGACGACGACCGTGAAAACGGCTGCATCCGCAGTGTCGAGCACGCCTACTCCAAAGAAGGTGGCCTGGCCGTGCTGTACGGCAACATCGCCCTCGACGGCTGCGTGGTGAAAACCGCCGGCGTGGATGAGTCCATCCATGTGTTCGAAGGCAACGCCAAGATCTTCGAAAGCCAGGACAGCGCCGTGCGCGGCATCCTCGCCGACGAAGTCAAAGAAGGCGACATCGTGATCATCCGCTACGAAGGCCCGAAAGGCGGCCCGGGTATGCAGGAGATGCTGTACCCGACGTCCTACCTGAAATCCAAGGGCCTGGGCAAAGCCTGTGCCTTGCTCACCGACGGCCGTTTCTCAGGCGGCACCTCGGGCCTGTCCATCGGCCACGCTTCGCCAGAAGCCGCAGCCGGTGGTGCGATTGGCCTGGTGCAGGATGGTGACAAGGTACTGATCGACATCCCGAACCGCTCGATCAACCTGTTGATCAGCGATGAAGCACTGGCCGCGCGCCGGGTCGAGCAGGACAAGAAAGGCTGGAAGCCGGTGGAGAAGCGCCCGCGCAAAGTCACCACCGCGTTGAAGGCTTACGCCCTGCTGGCCACCAGTGCCGACAAGGGTGCTGTGCGTAACAAGGCGATGCTCGACGGCCTGTAAGCCTCGCTCATAAAAAATGCCCCGCCAGGTGCGGGGCATTTTTTTGCCTGAAGAAAATCCCCGAGACGGGTGGAGATCAAATGTGGGAGCTGGCTTGCCTGCGATGGCGGCCAGTCAGGTTCATAGATGCAAGCTGACGCACCGCCATCGCAGGCAAGCCAGCTCCCACAGCGTTTAGAATTGCGGTTTGTAGGTCACGCTGAACATCATGTTGCGCGGGTCGCCGAAGTAGTTGTTGCCCACCAGCTGGCTGTAGGACGGGATGTAGTAGCGCTTGTCGAGCAGGTTGTTGAAGTTCACCGCGAGGGTCACTTCATCGCTGGCTTCATACGCGACGCGTGAATTGAAGATAGCGAAGCCGGCCTGGCCGAATTTGCGGTCGAAGCTGGTGGTCGCCGTCTGTGCGTTAACCCCGGCACCCAGGCTGACGCGGCTGAAATCCCCCGGCAGCGTGTAATCGCCCCAGATCCGCAGCATGTGCTTGGGCACGGCCGTACTGAAGACTTTGCCTTTGAGTTCGGTGTCTTTCAAAAATACCGTGGTGTTGTAGGTGTAGCTGCTGCTGACCTGCAAGCCCGGCGCCAATTGACCGGTGACTTCTGCCTCCAGCCCCTGGCTGCGCACCTTGCCCGAGGCGGTGGAGCAGTACCAGCCACTGCAGGCATTCGGACCGTCAATATCGGTACTGAAGTCGGTGACGGCGCGGTTTTCGTGGATATAGCGGAACAGGGCGAGAGACGTGTTAAGCCGCCCATCCATCAACTCACCCTTGATACCCACCTCGTAGTTGCGCCCTTCGATCGGCGGCAGGCCGTTTTTTTGCTGGGTCAACTGGGTTTGCGGGATAAACACTTCGGCGTAGCTGCCATACACCGACCACTGGTCATCCAAGGCATACACCAGGCCGGCGAACGGCGTGACCTTGCCATTGCTCTTGACCGAGTTTTTCTCACCACCTTCCTCATACTGGCGGGCGTAGTAGTTGTCTTGGTCGAACGCGAAGTCGTACCAACTGGTACGGGCGCCGAGGATCAACGTCAGGGGCTCGGTCAGGTTGACCCGCCACGTGCCATAAATGCCTTTCTGGGTGATGTCGTAGGTGCTCAGGGCCAGGTTGGCGCTGTCAGCAATGCTGTTGTAGGACGGCTGTGGGCGGTGATGGTCAATTGCACCGATATCCGCTCCCGGCGTGAAGGCGCGGGCATAACCATCATCGGTGTTGTACTTGGAGTAGTTGGCGCCCAACACCACACTTTGCTTGAATGACAGCGCCTCGAACTCACCGCTGACAAAGGCATCCAGACCCCGGTTCTTGCCGGAGAAGTCCGTGGAATAGTCGGCGTAGTTACCGCTTTTGGTGCTGCCCGGCGGTACCGCGCCGACGATGAATTGATAGGTCGCCTCATTGGACTCATTCATCGCAATCGCCGAAGCCTTGAACTTCCACTGGTCGTTGAAGCGATGCTCAAGGTCCAGGTACACCGCCGTCTGATCATTGAACGAACGGTTCCAGGTTGCCCCGGTGTAGGTCGAGCGCGACACATCCAGCGGGCTGCCATCGGTGTGGCGCGGCAATGCGATCAGGTAAGGGCGCCCGTGGCTTTTCTTGTTGCTGAAACCGACGCCCAGGGTCGTGTCATCGTCCAGATCGAAGTCCAGCGCGCCATAGACGGTCTGCTCCCAGTTCCACACGTAGTCGGTGAAGGAGTGGCCCTTCTCATAGTTGACCACGGCGCGACCACGGACCGTCCCCGCCTCGTTCAAGGGGCCACCGACATCGGCCTGGGAGGCATACCGGTCCCAACTGCCGGCCTTGGCACTCAGGGTGACGGTGGGTGTCGCTTGCGGGCGCTTGCGCACCAGATTCACCGCGCCGCCCGGGCTGTTGGCACCTTGCAGCAGGCCCGCAGCACCGCGCATGACTTCCATGCGGTCGTAGATCACCATGTTTTCGGTGATGTAGCTGCCCAACGCGTACACGTTACGCGGCACGGGTACGCCGTCGTATTGCAGCGATTCAATCTCGAAGCCACGCGCAAACATGAACATCCCCGGCCCCGGGGATTTGACCGACGCCATGCCCGGCACCGCTTCGATCGCCTGGGTCAGGGTGGTGATGTTCTGGTCATCCATGGCCTTGCGCGTCAGCACGCTGACCGATTGCGGGATGTCCTTGAGTTTTTGCGTGCTCTTGCCCAGGGTCACCGCGCCCGTGGTGTAGGAGCCGCTGCCTTCGGTGGTCGTGCCCAGATGCTCGGCGCTGACCATCGTGGCCCCCACTTCCAGCGCGGAACCCGTGGCCACGCGTTTTTCCAGAGTGACCGTATCGGCATTGATGAACGCCGCACTCAACCCCGTGCCGCCCAGCAGCAAGCCCAGCGCCTCACGCTGGCCCAGGTTGCCACGCGCCCCCGGCGACACCACACCTTGCGTCAATTCCCCGGAAACCAGCACCTGCACCCGCGTCACCGCCGAAAACGCCGCCAGCGCGCCGTCCAGGCTTTGCCCCGGAATATCAAAACGATAGGTCTGGGCCTGGGTGGTCTCGGCGGCCTGCAAGGCCAGCGGCGCAGTGCCGCAGGCCATGGAAATAGCCAATGCCAGCAAAGGCCGTGCGACGTATCGGTGTGCCATGGATGATGCTCCCCGGTGCAAAAAGTCAGTGGTCGGCGCTGCACTACTTGAGAGTGCTTACTATTTGCGCCTCAGTGATCAAGGACGATGCCTTGCGGAGAAACCCTGAAAGTTTTTGAAAAAAATGATGGCTAGGACGCTTTGCCTTCGCGCAGCACCAGCAAATACGGGGTGTAGTGCTCGGCGTGCAGGTTGAGGGTGTATTCCAGCGCCTTGATCACGGCCTCGGGCTTGTCGATCTCAAACACCCCGGACACCACGCGGTTACGCAGCGCATCGCCCAGCACCAGGGTCTTGCCCGGCCAATAACGGTTCAGCTCGCTGACCACTTCCGACAGCGGCTGCTGGCGGAACACCAGTTGCCGTTGGCGCCAGGCAAAGCCGCTGGCCGGGTCGAAGCCATGGACATCCGTAAGCCGCTGACCTTGATATTCCACAGCCCGGCCGGGCTCCAAGTAGACCGGATCCCCACTGCCCGCACTGACCTGCACCTTGCCCTGGGCCACTTGCACCCGCGTCTGCGACTCACGCCGGGCCACGCTGAACTGGGTACCCACCACCTTCACCCAGCCATCGCCCGACTGCACCACGAACGGCCGGGTCGGGTCTTTGGTCACGCTGAAAAATCCTTCACCGCGCAGCAAACGAATCTGACGCTCGCCGGCACTCATGCGCACTTGAATCGCGCTGTCGGTGTTGAGTTGCAACTGGGAGCCGTCCGCCAACTCGACGGTGCGCGATTCGCCAGTGCCGGTAGCGTAATCGGCCCGCAGGCGGTCGAGCCAAGGGGTGTTTTGAACGGTCAGCCCAACCGCCAGCAATACCGCGGCAGCATAGGCCCAGCGCCGCGCGGGCTTGCGCCAAGCGGCCTGTTCGGCACGGCGGATCACCCGCGCCGGCTCGCGCAAGCCGCCCAGCATCGCCTGCACTTCCTGCCAGGCATCGTCCTGGGCCTGGCCCTGTCCGAGCCAGGCGGCGAAAGCTTCCATTTCGGCCGAGGTCACGTCGTCGGCCTGCAGGCGGAAGTACCAACCGGTGGCTTCTTCGAACAGCCCATCGGCAGTGTGTGCAGCGGTCATGACCGACGTCCTTGTGTATCGCAGGCGAGCCGCGTCTTGATGTAGGCGCGGCATTCAATCAGGGCACGACGCAGTTGGTATTCCACGCTGCGCGGGGTGATCGACAGGCGTTCGCCAATCTCGCGGTAGGAAAGTTCGTCGACATGATAAAGCAGGAAGATCTGCCGAGTCGCTTCGGGCAACGCCAGGATCGCGTCCTGCATCAGTTGCTCCTGCTGGTAGGCGGCCAATTGCTCATCGGCGCCCGGGTTGCTGCACGGCAGTTCTTCACTGGGTTCGCCGGCGTCCAGGCGCTCACGGCGGATGGCCTGGCGCTGGTGATCGCGCACCAGGTTGCTGGCGATGGTGAAGAGGAAGGCAGGGAGGTTGTCGATCTTCTCGCCGCAGTCCATGCGTGCCAGGCGCAGGAACGATTCCTGGGTCAGGTCGGCGGCCACCTGGGCGCTGCCGGTGCGGCGGGTGACGAAGGCTTCGAGGGCTTTCTTCTGCTCCGCGAACAGGCGCGCGATCTGCGAATTCCAGGAGGGCACAGCACTACCTTGAGAAGAACGAGAGGTTCAGGAAGTGCGCACGCTAGCAGAGGATGAGATTGGTTCGCAATTGATATCTATTTTTGCCGTGAGGGTTGTGGTGTTCTTAGGGTCGCTATCGCAGGCAAGCCAGCTCCCACAGTTGACCGAGTTCTAAGATGAGAATGCGGTCCACATGTGGGAGCTGGCTTGCCTGCGATGCAGACGACTCGGTGTTACTGGATTTCGTCCGGCTTGACGATCACCCAGTTCTTGTCCGCAGTCACCGGCAGCCCTTCTTTGGCCTGAGCCGCGGCGTGCTTGGCCATCATGCCGTTGAGTTGGGTCATGTATTTGTCTTTGCGGTTGACCCACAGGTGAATGCCGCCCTTGGCCACGTCCACATCGTGGAACAGCATGTAACCGTCACTGCTGGGCGTGTCGCCGCCGACGATCACTGGTTTTTTCCATTCGTCGATGTAGGTGAGGATCGCCGCGTGCTTGCCCGCCATCCAGGTGGCCGGGGTCCACAGGTACGGCGTGAGTTCGAGGCCGAGGTTGGCCTTCTCGTCATACTTGCCGGCCGCAATCTGCTTGCGCGCGGTGGTCAGCTCGCCGGTCTTGCGGTCCTTGAGCAGGGTGCTCACGCCGATAACGTTCTCGGGCTTGACGTTGTAGCCGTACTTGGGATCGGCCGCGACCATGCGCACCAGCTCTTCCGAAGCAGCGGTCATCACGTACACCTCGATGCCGTTTTCCATCAGCTTGTTGTACAGCTCAGCCTGGCCGGTGAAGACTTTCGGCGGCTGCACTTCGGAGTTCTTCACCACGTCGCCTTCGTAATAGGTGACGGGTACCGGCTTGCCGGAAGCCATCAGCTCATCCACGTAGCCTTTGAGTTCCTTGAGGGTGAAGCCGGAGAAGATTTGCGCAACCCACGGGTAGCAGACCATGTCGTCCACTTCGCACAGGCGGTAGTAGTAACTGAACAGGCTTTCCTTGTGGTCGGCGGTGTCCTTGAACGGGATCAGTTTCAGGGACGGGTCCATGGTGTCGCGGGTGATCAGGCCCTTGTTTTCCAGGTAAGGCAGCAAAGACTCTTCGAGGTCGTAGCGGTAGCTGGTGTTGTCCATGTCGAACACTGCGAAGTTACCTTTGTTGGCATTCGCAGCGATCATTTCGTTCAGTTGCTTGGCCGCCGGCGCTGGCCAATGCTTCAACTCGGTGGCGGCAAAGGCCTGGCTGGCGAGGCCAAGGCAGAAGGCGGCAGAGACCAGTAGTTTCGGCGCAAGCTTCATAAGCGTTTTCTCCCTGAGTGAAAGACATCGACGCTAACAAATCCGTATGACAGTTATCGTCCGAGCACGACCGCTTGCATCGTGATTGCGCCAACGGCATGTGCCTGAGCGTCAAACGCTTATTCCAAAAACGACAGTCACCATTCCATATCGGTATTAAATCAATATATTTCAAGCTGTTAGGCTTTCCGGTTCGCAATCGCAGGCTCACGCGATTGGCTGCCTTCTCAACGGAGCTTCAATGAATCTGCCCCTGATTCTCAACTTACTGGTGTTCGTGGCCCTGTTGCTGGGCCTGGCACAAACCCGTCGCACAAACTGGAGCCTCGCCAAGAAGGTGTTGTTTGCCCTCGCCCTCGGCGTGGTGTTCGGCACGGTCCTGCACACGATCTACGGTGACGGCAACCCGGTGCTCAAGGCCTCCATCGGCTGGTTCGACCTGGTCGGCAACGGCTACGTGCAACTGCTGCAAATGATCGTGATTCCACTGGTGTTCGCCTCGATCCTCAGCGCCGTGGCGCGCCTGCACAACGCCTCGTCCCTGGGCAAGATCAGCTTCCTGACCATTGGCACGCTGCTGTTCACCACCGCGATTGCGGCGCTGATCGGCATCGGCCTGACCAACCTGTTCGGCCTCACCGCCGAAGGCCTGGTGGCCGGCACCCAGGAAATGGCGCGCCTGCAAGTGATCCAGAGTGATTACGCGGGCAAGGTCGCCGACCTGAATATTCCGCAACTGCTGCTGTCCTTCGTGCCCGCCAACCCGTTCGCCGACCTGGCCCGGGCCAAGCCCACGTCGATCATCAGCGTGGTGATCTTTGCCGCGTTCCTGGGAGTTGCCGCGCTGCAACTGCTCAAGGATGACGTGGAAAAAGGCCAGAAAGTGCTCAACGCCATCGACACCCTGCAAGCCTGGGTGATGCGCCTGGTGCGCCTGGTGATGAAGCTCACGCCCTACGGCGTACTGGCGCTGATGACCAAGGTAGTCGCCGGCTCCAACCTGCAAGACATCATCAAGCTCGGCAGTTTCGTGGTGGTGTCGTACCTGGCCCTGGGCCTGATGTTCGTGGTGCACGGCCTGCTGCTGTCCCTGGCCGGGATCAACCCGCTGCGCTTCTTCCGCAAGGTGTGGCCGGTGCTGACCTTTGCCTTTACCAGCCGCTCCAGCGCGGCGGCGATCCCGCTGAGCATCGAAGCGCAAACCCGCCGCCTGGGTATCCCGCAGTCTATCGCCGGGTTTGCTGCCTCGTTCGGCGCGACCATCGGCCAGAACGGTTGCGCCGGTCTCTACCCTGCGATGTTGGCGGTGATGGTCGCGCCAACCGTGGGCATAAACCCGCTGGATCCGCTGTGGATCGCGACCCTGGTGGCGATTGTGACCTTGAGTTCGGCAGGCGTTGCCGGCGTGGGCGGCGGTGCGACTTTTGCTGCGCTGATCGTGCTGCCGGCCATGGGCTTGCCGGTGTCACTGGTGGCGCTGCTGATTTCCGTGGAGCCGCTGATCGACATGGGCCGCACGGCGTTGAACGTGAACGGTTCGATGACGGCCGGCGCGATTACCAGCCAGGTGATGGGGCAGACAGACAAAGCGCTGTTGAATGCCGATGAGCATGCCGAGTTAGCGCAAGGCTGATAGACCGCTATCGCGGGCAAGCCCGCTCCCACATTTGACCGAGTTTTCCTGAAGAAACCGGATCAAACTGTGGGAGCTGGCTTGCCTGCGATGCTTTTAGGCTTTTTCCCAGACTTCGAAGTTGTACGCTGGCTTGTCGCCTTCCGGCGCATTCTCCCGATTCGACACCAACGTCCACTGGCCCCGATCAAACTCCGGAAACCACGCATCCCCTTCCGGGCTCAACGCCACCCGCGTCAGATACAGGCGATCCGCCTGCTCCAGCCCTTGCGCATACAACTGCGCACCGCCGATCAGCATCAGCTCATCCGCGCCCTGCTCCAGTGCCCACGCCTCGGCACGTTCCACGGCGGCGTCCAGCGACGGAAAAACTTCCGCACCTTCCAGCGCCAGATCGGTCTGACGGCTGACCACAAGGTTCAAGCGCCCCGGCAACGGTCGGCCCAGGGAGTCCCAGGTCTTGCGCCCCATGATGATCGGCTTGCCGAGCGTGGTGGCCTTGAAATATTTGAAATCCCCCGGCAAATGCCAGGGCATGCTGTTGTCGACGCCGATCACACGGTTTTCACCGAGGGCTGCGATCAGGCTTAAAGGGAGAGTTTTTTTCATGGCGACGAGAATACCAGAGGTACGAGCCAGCGGTTATGCTCAGTCCTCACTGGCTCAACAGGATGACGCGTGACTGCACTGAACCCGCTGCACACACTCTGGCTGACAGAAACCGTGCGCCTGCGCGAAGAACACGCAGGCCCACTGGAAGACCTGGAAGCCAACCGCCTGGCCCGCACGGCCGGTGGCGACCTGCCGACGCGTATCCAGCACCGCGCGCTGCACCTGGCCGAGCGCGACGGCCTGACCGCCGCCCTCACCCGCTGGCTGCAAGGGGCGCGCCTGGCGCTGGTGTTGCTGGCTATCGTCGCCGTCATCAGCGGCGCCGGCTTGGCCTTTGCCGCCTTGGGCAACGGCCTGACCCCGGTGAACGTGTTCTGGGCCCTGGGCAGCCTGCTCGGCTTGAACCTGATCCTGCTGATCAGCTGGGCCCTGGGCTTGCTGTTTGCCGGCGAACACAGCGCCAGCCTGGGGCGCTTGTGGTTGTGGCTCAGCGAAAAACTCGCCCGGGATGCCAAGGCGGCGCAATTGGCACCGGCGCTGTTGCTGTTGCTGCAACGGCAGAAGCTCAATCGCTGGGCCGTGGGCGTGCTGGTCAACAGCGTGTGGCTGCTGGCGCTGCTCAGTGCCCTGGTGATTCTTCTTACGCTGCTCGCCACCCGTCGCTACGGCTTCGTGTGGGAAACCACCATCCTGGGCGCCGACACCTTTGTCGCCGTCACCCAAGCCCTGGGCACCCTGCCTGCCCTGCTGGGCTTCAACGTGCCCACTGTCGAGATGATCCGCGCCAGCGGTGATGCCGCCCTGAATATCGAAAGCGCCCGCCAGGCCTGGGCCGCGTGGCTGGTGGGCGTACTGCTGGTGTACGGCCTGCTGCCAAGGTTGATCCTCGCCCTGTTGTGCCTGTGGCGCTGGAAACGCGGGCGCGCCGCCCTGCGCCTGGACCTCAACCTGCCCGGCTACAGCCAACTGCGCGAACGCTTGATGCCCAGCAGCGAACGCCTTGGCGTCAACGATGCCGCGCCCGAGCAACTGCACCACGTCAGCGGCGGTGTCAGTGAAGTGGAAAGCGATGGTGCCTTGCTGGTGGCCATCGAACTGGACGACCAACATCCCTGGCCACCCAAGCTGCCAAGCAACGTAAAGAACGCCGGCATCCTCGACAGCCGCGAATCACGCCACACACTGCTGGAACAACTCACCCGCTTTCCGCCTGCCCGCCTGGCCATTGCCTGTGACCCACGCCGCTCACCCGACCGTGGCAGCCTGGCGCTGATCGCCGAACTCGCCCGTAGCGCCACCGCCACCCGCGTCTGGCTGCTGCAAGCGCCGCCCGGCCAGGCACTGGACGCCGAACGCCTGGGCGACTGGCACGCCGCGTTGCAGCAACTTGAGTTGCCGTTCGCCGACTGCGCGCCGCTGAACTGGCTGGAGACCGGTCATGACTAAACCGCTGAAACTCGCCGTGGTTGGCCACACCAACGTCGGTAAGACCTCACTGCTGCGCACGCTGACCCGCGACGTGGGCTTCGGCGAAGTGTCCCATCGCCCCAGCACCACGCGGCATGTCGAAGGCGCGCGCCTGTCGGTGGAGGGCGAGGCGCTGCTGGAACTCTACGACACCCCCGGCCTTGAAGACGCCATCGCCCTGCTCGATTACCTGGAGCGCCTGGACCGCCCCGGCGAACGCTTGGATGGCCCGGCCCGCCTGGCGCGCTTCCTGGAAGGCAGCGAAGCGCGCCAGCGTTTCGAACAGGAAGCCAAGGTGCTGCGCCAACTGCTGGCGTCGGACGCCGGGCTGTATGTGATTGACGCCCGCGAACCGGTGCTCGCCAAGTACCGCGATGAGCTGCAAGTGCTGGCCAGTTGTGGCAAGCCGTTGCTGCCGGTGCTCAACTTCGTCAGCAGCAGCGACCACCGCGAGCCGGACTGGCGCGAAGCCCTGGCCCGCCTCGGCCTGCACGCACTGGTGCGCTTCGACAGCGTGGCGCCGCCAGAAGACGGCGAACGGCGCCTGTATGAAAGCCTCGCCCTGCTGTTGGAAAACGCCCGGCCGCAATTGGAACGCCTGATCCTGGATCAGGAGGCCCAGCGCCAGGCCCGCCAACAAAGCGCGGCACGCTTGATCGCCGAGTTGCTGATCGACTGCACCGCGTGCCGACGCAGCGTAGTCACTGAAGATGAACAGCAAGCCATCGGCGACCTGCGCAAAGCGGTGCGTCAGCGCGAGCAAAAATGCGTGGAGGCCCTGCTCAAACTCTTCGGCTTCCGCCCGCAGGACGCCGCCGCCAGCGACTTGCCACTGCTCGACGGCCGCTGGGGCGATGACCTGTTCAACCCCGAAACCCTCAAGCAACTCGGCGTGCGCGTCGGTGGCGGGATCGCCGCAGGTGCGGCAGCCGGTGCGGGTGTGGATCTGTTGGTCGGCGGTTTGACCCTGGGCGCCGCCGCCCTGGCCGGGGCAATTGCCGGTGGCGCGCTGCAAACCGCACGCAGCTATGGCAGCCGTTTGCTGGGCAAGATCAAGGGCCAGCGCGAACTGACCGTGGACGACAGCGTGCTGCGCCTGCTCGCCCTGCGCCAACGCCAATTGCTCAAGGCCTTGAACCTGCGCGGGCATGCGGCGATGCACAGCATCAAGGTGGACACGCCCCAGGACAAAACCTGGCGCGAAGGCAAGTTGCCAGACGCCCTGCACAAGGCCCGCGCCCACCCGCAATGGTCGTCCCTCAACCCCCACGCCAAACTCAGCCAGGCCGAGCGTCAGGAACAGATCGAAGCACTGGCTACCCGGCTCGACGAGGCATAAACCGCTTACATCTCATACCAGTTCAAGGCCAGGAAGGTCGTGCATAGCGAGCGGATCAGTTCCTTGTCCGCCTTGTCAGCCGCGCCATTGCGGTCAACATCACTGTTGGTGAACGACTCCAGTACGCCGTCGCTGTCGCCGTCATAGGCCGCCACCTTGTAGATCAGCGCAGCGCCAGCCCCAGAGGCAGCAGGTTCGTGAAAGTCCAGCTTGACTGCGTTCGGCCGACCGGTTTTGCCGAAATGGTCGACGTACATGATCAATGTACGCTGCCACTGTCTAGCCGAATTGAACCAATTGAGCTTCAAGAAGCTGTCGGCGAAACTCACCAACTGAGGTTTGTCCACAACCAGACAGTCAGGCAGCGGCTCTCCCGCCAGCTGCAGATCGACCTTGCCATCCACCGTCATATCCAGACCGACGGTTTCGTAGATCAACGCGTCTGGGGCACCAGGGTGCTGCTGATAAAAGTGCAGAATCACCGCATCGGCGCGACCATTCCCGCACAAGTCCTGGGCAGTGGCTTTCAAATAACGCATCGCATTGCTCCTTTAACTAAAGAAGCAAGCACCTTAGTAACGTGCCGATCATGGCTCTAGGCGGCGCGTCTGCGTTTTGCGTAAGGCCACTCTACGCAGCGAGTAGCCGTATGGCCTTGGCCTTGAGCAACTGCAAATCCAGCACCGGCACGTGCATTTCCTTGGCCTGCTCATCCCAATAGCGCATGCGCAAACTCACCGCACACAGCGGGTCTTGCTCGAACGCCTGGGCTTCCTCGGCGCTCATCACCCCACCCTGATACGCCAGCGTGCGGCGGCTGGCTTCGCTGAGGCGAGCGTAGTAGTCCGGTTGGCTGAAGGTCAGGTAACGCTTGGCCTGTACGTGGTATTCCACCAGCTTGGCCATGCGCTCGCTGAACCCTGCACGGCGCAGGTAATCGGCCCCCAAGCGCTCGTGGCTGACCACACCATAACCGCCCATGTTCTCGCCACCCTGACCGCAGAGGTGCCCGATGTCGTGGAAAAACGCCGCCAGCACCACTTCATCGTCAAAGCCCTCGGCCATCGCCAGCTGCGCGGCCTGGGACATGTGCTCGATTTGCGACACCGGCTCGCCGATGTAATCCGCCGTGCCATGCGTTTCGTACAAGCCGAAGACGTCGGCAATTGCCTGTTCCGGGTTCATCACGCCGCGCCCCACAAGGTTGTGATATTTCGCTCGGCCATCGCCGGCCCCACGCTCATGCCCACCCCGGTGTGCATCAACGCCGCACTCACGCCCGGCGCCGCACGCAGGAACGAAAACGGCGCCGGCCCACGCGAGCCATACACGCCCTGCCACCGCTCGACCACCTGGATCTTGCACCCCAGGGTTTGCTCGGCCAGCTCGATCATCCAGTCATCCACCTGCTCGGCGTTGAACGGCGAGGCATCGCTGCCGTAATCGTGGGAGTCACCGATGATCAGTTCGCCATGGGGCGTCGGGCTGATCAGCAGGTGAATCCCGTGCTCGTGCAAATGCGGTTCGTCACGCAGGATCTGCGCCTGCACCGGTGCCGCTTCCGGCAGGTCGGCAAAGGCGCCGTAGTGCACGCAACTCAAGCCCGTGAGCAACGCGTGTTGCAGGTTCAGATTCACGCTTGGCCGGGCACGCAGCATTTGCAAGCGGCAGATACTCGGGTTGAGTTCGGCCATCGCCTCGGCCAGCAAGGTTTGGTAGTCATGGCCGGAACACACGATGATCTGCTCACCGCGAAAGCTGCCTGCGGTGCTGTGCAACTGGCCCGGCTCGACGTCACGCACCAGGGTGGAGAAGTAGAACTCCACGTTCAGTTCCTGCGCCAGGTAGTTGATCAGCGCCGGGATCGCTTCGCGCGAATACAGCTGCTGGTCGTCCTTGCCGTGCAGTGCGGCGCGGTGATGGCGGAACTGGCCGCCGTACAGGTCCTTCATGGCCGCGCCTTGCAGCAGCTCGACGTTGTAGCCGTGTTCCCGCGCGCGGCCGGCGCAGAAGGCTTCCAGCAGGTGTTCTTCGGCTTCGGAGCGGGCGAACAGGTACGCGCCGTTGCGCTTGAGTTGCAGGCCGGCGACTTGAGCCCAATGGCCCCAGATGTCGCGGCTTTCCCGCGACAGATCGAGCATCGGGCCAGGTGGTTGGCCGGTGACCAGGGCCTGTCCGAAGTTGCGCACCGAGGCGCCGAGCGGCGTGGCACTGCGTTCGAAGACCTTGACCTTGAGGCCGCGCTTGGCGGCGGCGTAGGCGTGGGACAGGCCGAGGATGCCGGCGCCCACGATCAACAGATCAGTGTGGTGTGTCATGGAGAGATGTCCTGAATTCGAAGCCGCCTTCGCAGGCAAGCCAGCTCCCACATTTGAATGTGTTCACAAATCAAAATGTAGGAGCTGGCTTGCCTGCGAAGAGGCCATCAGCCCTAACGAAAAATCTTACTGACCGGCCACCTTCTCCGACTTGCCGTCATAGCGCTTGCGCCACTCAGTCAGGATGCTGTCGCGGTTCTTCGACGCCCAGGCAAAGTCGTTCTTGATCAGGCGCTGCTCGTAATCAGCCGGCAATTCGGTCTGCGGCTTGGCAATGCCTGGCTGCGCGAGCACGGCGAAGTTGTCTTTGTACAGGTCCATGGCCGCGCTGCTGGCAGAGAAGTCAGCGAGCTTTTTAGCGGCGTCCGCATGGGCGGTGCCCTTCATCACCGCCGTGGCTTCGATGTCCCAACCCAGGCCTTCCTTCGGCAGGATGATGTCCAGCGGCGCGCCCTGGCGTTTGAGCTGCACGGCCGGGTATTCGAAGGAAATACCAATCGGGAACTCACCCGAAGCCGCCAGCTTGCACGGCTTGGAACCGGAGTGAACGTATTGGCCGATGTTCTGGTGCAGGTCGTCCATGTACTGCCAGCCCTGCTTCTCGCCGAAGGTCTGCAACCAGGCGCTGACGTCCAGGAAACCGGTGCCGGAAGACGCCGGGTTCGGCATCACGATCTTGCCCTTGTACTCAGGCTTGGTCAGGTCTTGCCAGCTCACCGGCTTGGTCAGGCCTTGTTTCTCGGCTTCGACGGTGTTGAAGCAGATGGTTGCCGCCCAGACGTCCATGCCCACCCAGGCCGGTGGGTTGGCCGGGGCGCGGTAGTTCTTGCCGATCTTGTCCAGGTCCTTTGGCGCGTAGTTGTCCAGCATGCCCTGCTGGTCGAGGATCGCCAGGCTCGACGCAGCCAGGCCCCACACCACGTCGGCTTGCGGGCGGTCTTTCTCGGCCAGCAGCTTGGCAGTGATGATGCCGGTGGAGTCGCGTACCCACTTGATCTCGACGTCAGGGTTGGCCTTTTCGAACGCCTGCTTGTAGGTCTTCAACTGCTCGGCTTCGAGGGCCGTGTACACGGTGAGCTCGGTCTTGGCGAAGGCATTCAGGCTGAATGCAGTGAGTACGGCAGCGACCAGCGCCAGGGGCTTGAACATGGAACACCTCCTATCGGGATTATTGGCCGGGCGCGGTCTGGCGCCAGGCTTGGGAGCGACGCAGTGCGCCACGTGAAGCCCACGCCAGCAGCAGCGAGACGCCGGCCGACGTGAACAGGATCAGGGTCGACATGGCCGCCGCACCGCCCACGTTGCCGGCATCGTCCATGTTCAACACGGCGACGGCGGCGAGGATGGTGTCGGGGCTGTAGAGGAAGATCGCGGCCGACACAGTGGTCATGGCCGATACAAACAGGTAGCGCACGATGTCCAGCAACGCCGGCAGGCAGATCGGCACGGTCACACGCAGGTAATGGCGGTACAGCGGCGCCTTGAGGGACAGCGCGGCGGCTTCGAACTCGGCGTCCAGTTGGCGCAGGGCCGTGGTGGCGGTCATCTGCGCAGTGGTCAAATAGTGCGCAATGGTGCACACCACCAGCAGGGTCATGGTCCCGTAGAACACATGCAGCGGGTTGCCGTTGAGGTTGAAAAAGAACACGTAGCCCAGGCCCAGCACCAGGCCCGGCACGGCCATCGGCACGAAGCTGAGCATGCGCAGCGCCAGGTTGAGGCCTTTCTGGCCCTTGGTCTTTTCCATCAGGTAAGCGCCGGTGAAGATCAGCACGCTGCCGATCAACGCCGTGCACAGCGCCAGGGTCAGGCTGTTGCGATAGGCCAGCCAGCCGCCGCCCGCGGTGTCTTCAAACTGGTAGTGGTTGAGCGACAACGACAGGTTGTACGGCCAGAACTTCACCAGCGAGGAATACACCGCCATGCCGAACACCAGCAGCAACACGGCGCAGATCAGCAGCACGATGGCCAGGTAGCAACCGTCGCGCAGCCGCGAGGGCGCCGGCTGGAACACCTGGGCACGGCCGCTCATCGAGTCGCCATGACGGCGGCGCAGCCAGGCGTCCACACTAAAGCTGAACAGCGCCGGCAACAGCAACACCATGCCGATCAGTGCACCACGCCCGAACTGTTGCTGACCGACCACCGCCTTGTAGGCTTCCAGCGCCAGCACCTGATAATCCCCGCCGACGACAACGGGCACGCCAAAATCGGTGATGGTCAGGGTGAACACCAGGCAGAACGCAGCGAACACCGCCTGGCGCGTGGCCGGCCAAGTGATGCTGCGAAACGCCCGCGCCGGGCTGGCGCCCATGCTGGAGGCGGCGTCGAACAGGCGCGCGTCCGCCAGGGACAGCGCCGACAGCAGAATCATCAGTGCGTGGGGGAAGGTGTAGATCACCTCACCCAGCACAATGCCCCAGAAACCGTAGATATTGTCCGATAGCAAGCCGCGCAACATGCCCTGGTTACCGAACAGGTAGACCAGCGCAATGCCCGGCAACATCGACGGCGCCATCAGTGGCAGCAGCGACATGCCACGCCAGATCGCCTTGCCGGGAATCAGCGTGCGTTGCAGGGCGTAGGCAAACAGGTAGGCCAACGGTACGACAATGGCCGCCACGCTGAGGGAGACCTTCAGGCTATTGCCCAGCAGCCAGTGGAAGTTGTCGCTGGTCACCAGTTCCCGCGCCGCGACCAGGCCACCGCCCTGCCCGGCTTCGCTGCTGAAGCCGCGCCAGAAGATCGCCAGCAAGGGCAGCAAGACTGCGACGCCCAGCAACACCAGCCACAGCAGTTTGCCGCCGACGACGAAAATACGGTCACCGGTTTCGGCACGGGACACCTGCCGTGGCTGCGTCATGACAGTGGCCATCTCAGGCAAACACCTGCAGGCTGCGCGGCGGCAAGGCCACCCAGATATCCTGGGCACCCAGGCGCGGCATGGCTTCCGGCGCCAGCTCGGCCAGCAATGGGTGGCCGGGCAACTGCTCGAGCTCAAAGCTCATGCGGCAACGATTGCCGAGGAAGGTGATCTCGCGGACCTTGGCCGGGAACAGGTTCTCTTCATGCACCGGCGGGTTGACGCTGATCGCTTCCGGGCGGCAGAACAGGCGACCGGACTTGGCCACGCCGGCGTCGTCGGCCAAGCGCATGTTCATCCCACCCACCTGGGCATGGCTGGCACTGTTGCGGCTGAACGGCAGCCAGTTGCCCTGGCCAACAAACTCCGCCACGAACGGCGTGGCCGGGCGGTCGTAAATCTCCTGGGGCGTGGCGTATTGCTCGACCTTGCCGTTGTTCATCACGGCGATGCGGTCGGCCATCAGCATGGCCTCGTCCTGGTTGTGGGTGACCATCAACGTGGTGATGCCCAGGCGGCGCTGCAGTTGGCGCAGTTCGGTACACAAATGCTCGCGGACGCGGGCGTCGAGGGCCGACATCGGTTCATCCAGCAACAACAACGAAGGGGCCGGCGCCAACGCGCGGGCCAGGGCTACGCGTTGCTGCTGGCCGCCAGAGAGTTGGCCGGGGTATTTCTTTTCACTGCCGACCAGGCCGACCAGTTCGAGCATCTGCCCGACGCGCTGGCGCACTTCATCGCGACCGCTGCCGGTGAGGCCGTAACCGATGTTGGCTTCGACGGTGAGGTTGGGAAACAGCGCGTAGGACTGGAACAAAATGCCGTAGTCCCGCGCCTGGGGTGGCAGCAGGGATACGTCACGGTTGCCCAGGCGCAGCTCACCGCTGTCCTGGCGCTCCAGGCCGGCGATGCAGCGCAGCAAGGTGGTCTTGCCACAGCCGGACGGGCCCAGCAGGCACACCAGCTCGCCCGCAGCGACGTCCAGGGAAACGTTGTCCAGGGCGGTGAAGGCGCCGAAACGCTTCTGGATACCGCGCACCGTCATCGGCGCGCCGGGGTGGGTCAGGGCTGTGTTCATGGTGGCACCTCATCAAACGGATGAAGGCCATGCTAGGAGGGCAATGCGTCCCTGATGTGGCAGGAAGGCAAAATGGGGCGATAGTGGTATTGGTAGATTTGGGTTGTCTGGGCGGACGTCATCGCCGGCAAGCCGGCTCCTACCGTTGGAATACGTACACCTGTAGGAGCCGGCTTGCCGGCGATGACGTATTCAGATTGGCGACATTTCCTGCGCCAACCCCAGAAACGCCGCCGGCAACCGTGCGCCTTTGCGCTCCTTGAGGCAGTACAGATACTCCGGAATCTGCGGCGCATTCTCGATGGTCAGCACCCGCAACTGCGGGTCATGGGGCACTTCCTGGCGCGCAATGATGCTGATGCCGATATTGCGCAACACCGCCTCGCGGATCGACTCGCGGCTGCCGATCTCCAGCAGCGGCCCATAACTCACACCGGCGCCCTGCAACATTTCCTCGGTCAACCGCCGCGTGGTGGAGCCGGCTTCGCGCATCAACAAGGTGTGACCGGCCAACGCATTGAGCGGCACATGGTCGAGCTTGGCCAGTGGGTGGTTGCGATGCACCGCCAGCACCAGCGGGTCGGTGCCGAGCACGCGGCGGATCAGACGCGGGTCTTCGAGTAACTGTGACGAGGCGGCGACGTCGACGCGGTAATCATCCAGCGCTTCGAGGACCTGTTGGGAGTTGCCAATTTCCACCGACACCTCCACGTGGGGCAGGCGTTCGCGGAAGGCTTTGACCAGGTCGAGGATGTAATACGGCGCCGTCGCGGCAATCCGCAATGCGCCCTGGACCTGGCCGGTGTTGCGCAGGAAAAACTCGATATCCGCTTCCTGCTGCAACAGCGTCTTGACCATCGGCAGCAAGCGCGCGCCGTCGTCACTGACGGTGAGGCGACGCCCGCCGCGATAGAACAGCTCAACGCCGTAATGGCTTTCCAGGTTGCGGATCTGGGTGGTGACCGTGGGTTGGCTCAAGCCGAGTTTTTTCGCCGCCTGGGTGATGCTGCCCAGGCGGGCGACCATGAAAAAAGCCTTCAGCTCGGCACTCAGCACACCACCCTCTCATCGTTTATTTGCGCAACAGGCGCAGGCCATTGAACACCACCAGCAGGCTGACGCCCATGTCGGCGAACACCGCCATCCACATGGTCGCCATGCCCAGGAAGGTGACGGCCAAGAAGATCGCCTTGATCACCAGCGCCAGGGCGATGTTTTGCTTGAGGATACTCGACGTTTGCCGCGAGAGCCGAATGAAAGCCGGAATCTTGCGCAAATCATCGTCCATCAACGCCACGTCGGCGGTCTCGATGGCGGTATCGGTGCCTGCTGCGGCCATGGCGAAGCCAATCTCGGCGCGCGCCAGGGCCGGGGCGTCGTTGATGCCGTCGCCGACCATGCCCACGCGGTGGCCTTGGCCGTAGAGGGTTTCGATAGCGTGCAGTTTGTCGGTGGGCAACAGGTCGCCCTGGGCCTGATCGATGCCGACCTGGGCGCCAATTGCCTGGGCAGTGTGGGTATTGTCGCCGGTGAGCATCAGGGTCTTGATGCCCAACGCATGCAGCTGCTGGATGGCTTCTCGGCTACTATCTTTCACGGTGTCAGCCACGGCAAACAGCGCCAGCGGGCCGGACTTGTCGAGCAGCAACACCACGGACTTGCCTTGTTTCTCCAGGGCGAAGAGTTTTTCTTCCAGCGCCGGCGAACACAGGCCGAGGTCTTCCACCAGGCGGTGGTTGCCCAGGTGATAGGTCTGGCCATTGATATCGCCGCGCACACCACGCCCGGCCAGGGCTTCGAAGTTATCCACAACGTGCGTCGGCAGGTTTTTATCCACAGCCGCGTTGGCGATGGCCAGGGACACCGGGTGGTCGGACCGCCCGGCCAAACTGGCGGCCAGGGCCGGCGCGCTGTCCTCGACGTTGGGGAACAGTGGCAAGTAGTCGGTTTGCACCGGCTTGCCGTGGGTGATGGTGCCGGTCTTGTCGAGGGCCAGGTAGTCGAGCTTGTAACCGCCCTCCAGGTACACGCCGCCCTTGATCAGGATGCCTTTGCGCGCCGCTGCCGCCAGGCCGCTGACGATGGTTACCGGGGTGGAAATCACCAGCGCACAAGGGCACGCGACCACCAGCAGCACAAGGGCGCGGTAGATCCAGTCAAACCAGGCGCCAGCCATGAACAGCGGCGGGATCACTGCCACGCCCAGGGCAAACAGGAACACGGCCGGGGTGTAGACCTTGGAGAAGCTGTCGACAAAGCGCTGGGTCGGCGCCCGGGCGCCTTGGGCCTGCTCCACGGCGTGGATGATGCGCGCCAGGGTGGAATTGTTGGCCGCAGCCGTCACCTTGTATTCCAGGGAGCCGGCCTGGTTGATGGTGCCGGCGAAGACTTTATCGCCCACGGTCTTTTCAATCGGCAGGCTTTCGCCGGTGATCGGCGCCTGGTCGATGGTGGACTGGCCGGCAGTGACTTCACCGTCCAGGCCGATGCGTTCGCCGGGCTTTACCCTCACGATCGAGCCAATCTCAATACTTTTGACCTCCTGTTCAGCCCACGAACCGTCCGCCTGGCGAACCGTGGCCTGTTCCGGCGTCATCTGCATCAAGCCGCTGATGGCGTTGCGTGCACGGTCCAGGGACTTGGCTTCGATCAGCTCGGCCACGGTAAACAGGAACATCACCATGGCGGCTTCCGGCCACTGGCCAATCAGCACGGCGCCGGTGACGGCAATGCTCATCAAGGCATTGATGTTCAGGTTGAGGTTTTTCAGGGCGATCCAGCCCTTTTTGTAGGTGGTAAGGCCGCCGCTGAGGATCGACACCAGCGCCACCACAGCAATCACCCATGTCGGTGCGGCACTGGTGAAGTGAAGCACTTCGGCGCCCAACGCGCCGACGCCAGACACCGCCAACGGCCACCAGTGTTTCTTGGCAGGCGGCTCGGCGGCGGGAGTGCCTTCTTCGATGGGGTCGGCTTGCATGCCGAGGGATTTGATCGCGTCGATGATCGGCGCAGTATTCGGCAAGTCATGGGTGACACCGAGGATGCGATTGATCAGGTTGAATTCCAGCTGCTGCACACCGGCGAGCTTGCCCAGTTTGTTCTGGATCAGCGTTTGCTCGGTGGGGCAATCCATGGCTTCGATGCGGAAGGTGTTCAGGCGCGAGCCGGCAGTAGGGGCTTCGCTCAGTTGCACCACCGCAGGGGCTGGCGTACCGGAACAGCAGGAACCACCGTGGCCGTGGTTATGCACAGGCGTGAGTTTCTTCGGGGCATGATCGTGATCGTGATCATGGTCATGACCGTGGTCGTGCTTGTGTGGGGTGTGGAGGGAATCGCTCATTCTGTCGCGTCCGTAAAGGTGCCTGTTGCCAAGTAAAGACCCTGTAGCCACTATAGGGTCAAGCACCCATTTGGAGATTGCTGCGATGAAGATCGGCGAACTGGCCAAACTGACCGACTGTCAGGTGGAAACCATCCGGTATTACGAGAAAGAAGGCCTGCTGCCACCCCCGGCCCGCACGGACGCCAACTACCGCGTGTACACCCAGGCGCACACCGAGCGGCTGATCTTTATCCGCAATTGCCGCAGCCTCGACATGACCCTGGAAGAAATCCGCAGCCTGCTGGGCCTGCGCGACAGCCCCCAGGACCAGTGCGAAAGCGTGAATGCGTTGATTGACGAGCATATCCATCACGTGAAAGCGCGGATTGATGGGCTGTTGGCGTTGCAGGAACAGTTGCTGGACCTGCGCCAGCGTTGCGGCGGTGGGGAACAGTGCGGGATTTTGCAGCGGCTGGAAGTCAGCGGAAGCGTGCAGGCCAGTGAGGCTGAGCCTTCACATGTGGGCAGAAGCCATGGCCATTAGCCTTGGGTGAAAACCCAATCAAACTGTGGGAGCTGGCTTGCCTGCGATAGCGGTACATCAGACACCTATCAGGTGCTGACACTCCACGATCGCTGGCAAGCCAGCTCCTACAGTTTTGATCGAGGCAGCCTTCAGATCGCGACGTCGGCCTTGATGCTCGGGTCGGCGTCGTAGCCCACGATTTCGAAGTCTTCGAACTTGTAGTCGTAGATCGACGCAGGCTTACGCTTGATCACCAGCTCCGGCAGCTTCTTCGGCGTACGCGCCAGTTGGGTGCGGATCTGTTCCATGTGGTTGCTGTAGGCATGGGTATCGCCGGTGGTGACGATGATCTCGTGGGGGATCAGGTCGCACTGCTGGGCCAGCATGTGGGTGAGCAATGCCAGGGCGGCGGTGTTGTACGGCAGGCCGAGGAAGACGTCGGAGCTGCGGATATACAACTGCATCGACAGGTGGCCGTCGTGCACAAACGCCTGGTACAGCAGGTGGCACGGCGGCAGGGCTTGCTTGCCGTCGAGTGCGTTTTGCTGCGGGCTCTTGGTTTCGTCGGGCAGGTACTCGACGTTCCAGCCGTGGAACAGGATGCGCCGGCTGTTGGGGTTGTTCTTCAACGTGTCGACCATGTAGTCGATCTGGTTGATCGTGCCGCCGTCCTTGGTCGGCCAGGCGGTCCACTGCTCGCCGTACACCGGGCCGAGGTCGCCGTCTTCGGTGGCCCATTCGTCCCAGATACGCACGCCGTTTTCGTTGAGCCACTTGATGTTGGTGTTGCCACTCAACATCCAGATCAATTCGTTGGCGATGCTTTTGAAGTGAAGCTTCTTGGTGGTCAGCAGCGGGAAGCCGTCGGCCAAGTTATGCCGATACTGACGGGCAAACACGGCCTTGGTGCCGGTGCCAGTGCGATCGCCCTTGGTCAATCCATTGGTCACGACGTCGTTCAGTAGTTCGAGATATTGCTTCATGTGTGTACCTGTATCAAAGAAGCCGGGGCTCGCAAGCCCCGGCATTCGAATTTAAAGCGCGGCGTTCTTCAACGGCTGCGGGCGATTGTACGCCCACCACAGCAGGCCCAGGCCGCCCAGGATCATCGGCAGGCTGAGGATCTGACCCATGGTCACCCAACCCCACGCCAGGTAGCCCAGCTGTGCATCCGGCACGCGGACGAACTCGACGATGAAGCGGAAGATCCCATAGAACAGCGCGAACATGCCGGACACGGCCATGGTCGGGCGCGGCTTGCGCGAGAAGATGTAGAGGATAAGGAACAGCGCCACGCCTTCCAACGCGAATTGGTAAAGCTGCGACGGGTGGCGCGGCAGTTGCGCCGGGTCGCTGAACGGCGGGAACACCATCGCCCACGGCACGTCGCTTGGCTTGCCCCACAACTCGGCGTTGATGAAGTTACCGATACGCCCGGCGCCCAGGCCGATCGGCACGAACGGCGCGACGAAGTCCATCAACTGGAAGAATGACTTGCCGTTGCGACGGCCGAACCACCAGGCGGCGATCATCACGCCTATAAACCCACCATGGAACGCCATGCCGCCCTTCCACACCTCGAAGATCAGCGTCGGGTTGGCAATGTAGGCCGACAAATCGTAAAACAGCACATACCCCAGGCGTCCGCCGACGATCACCCCCATCGACATCCAGAACACCATGTCGGAGAGTTTCTCCTTGGTCCAGGTCGGGTCGAAGCGGTTCAGGCGCCGGGAGGCCAGCACCCAGGCACCACCGATGCCGATCAGGTACATCAACCCGTACCAGTGGATTTTCAGCGGACCGATGGCCAAGGCCACCGGGTCGATCTGCGGGTAAGGCAGCATTGCGACTCCTCGTTAAATCATTAGTCATGACGCACCGGACCATGCCGGTGTGCGATTAAGCCTGCGTTACAGCCGCTATTTCAAATTAAGAAGTTCACACGCACCGAATCGCTTGGCATGTTAACGGATGGAAGGCACGCGACCCAACTGGATACGATGGATCGCCTCTGCCCGAGTGGGTAGAGTGGCAAGAAACACAAAAGGGATCGCCTGATGTGCCTGATTGTTTTCGCCTGGCGGCCGGGCCACGCCCAGCCGCTGATCGTCGCCGCCAACCGTGATGAGTTCTACGCCCGCCCCAGCCTGCCCCTGGCCCAGTGGCCGGATGCGCCCGAAGTCTACGCCGGCCGCGACCAGGAAGCGGGTGGCACCTGGCTGGGGGTGAGCGCCGATGGGCGTTTTGCCGCCCTCACCAACATCCGCAACCCGCACCAGCCGCCGGCCCGCAAGTCCCGGGGGGAGCTGGTGGCGCGCTTTCTCAGCGGTTCTTTACCCATTGATGAGTATTTGGCCGACGTTAACGGACGTTCGATTGAATATGCCGGGTTTAACCTGCTGGTGGGCACGCGGGAAGAGCTGTGGCATTACAACGCCAATGACACCGAGCCCACGCGGTTGAAGGCCGGGGTTTATGGGCTGTCGAATGCCGGGCTGGATACGCCGTGGCCCAAGTTGCTCAAGGCCAAGGCGGCGTTGAATGCCGTGCTGGATGATCCGCAGCCGGAGGCCTTGCTGGGGATTCTGAGTGATCCACAGACCGCCCCCTTTGCCGAGCTGCCGGATACCGGGGTGGGGTTGGCGACGGAAAGTCTGTTGTCGAGCGTGTTTATTGCCAGCCCCAGTTATGGGACGCGGGCCAGTACGGCGTTGATTGTGAATGCCGACGGGACGCGGCGGATGGTGGAGCACAGTTTCGGGCCGCATGGCGGGCGGCTTGGCGAGGTAGAACTGCATATTTGACGGCGCTTGGACCGGCCTCATCGCAGGCAAGCCAGCTCCCACAGTTGGAATGCATTTCAACTGTGGGAGCTGGCTTGCCTGCGATGGCCGCGCCTCGGTCTAGAGGGTTTTCGCAGAGGCCGGGTTGATCATGCGCGTCAGCCCCAGGTTCTTCAGCGCCAACTGCAGCGAGCTGTGGATAACTTGCGGGTTGTCGATGGTCATCAACTCCGCCAGCAACTCCTTGGCCATGCCCAGTTCAACCTGGCGCAGCATCCACTTCACCTTCGGCAAGTTGGTGGCGTTCATCGACAGGCTGTCAAAGCCCATCGCCATCAACAGCACCGCGGCCGCCGGGTCACCGGCCATTTCACCGCAGATACTCACTGGCTTGCCTTCGGCATGGGCGTCGCGCACCACATGTTGCAGGGCTTGCAGCACCGCCGGGTGCAGGTAGTCGTAGAGGTCGGCCACCCGTGGGTTGTTGCGGTCCACGGCCAGCAGGTATTGGGTCAGGTCGTTGGAGCCTACCGAGAGGAAGTCCACCTGCCGCGCCAGCTCTTTAGCCTGGTACACCGCTGCCGGGATTTCGATCATCACGCCAATCGGCGGCATCGGTACGTCGGCGCCTTCGTCGCGTACTTCGCCCCAGGCGCGGTGGATCAAGTGCAGCGCCTCTTCCAACTCATGGGTGCCGGAGATCATCGGCAGCAGGATGCGCAGGTTGTTCAGGCCTTCGCTGGCCTTGAGCATGGCGCGGGTCTGTACGAGGAAAATTTCAGGGTGGTCGAGGGTGACGCGAATGCCGCGCCAGCCGAGGAAGGGGTTGTCTTCCTTGATCGGGAAATACGACAGTGACTTGTCGCCGCCGATGTCCAGGCTGCGCATGGTCACCGGCAACGGATGGAAGGCGGACAGTTGCTCGCGATAGATCGCCAGCTGCTCCTTCTCACTCGGGAAACGCTGGTTGATCATGAACGGCACTTCGGTGCGGTACAGGCCCACCCCTTCGGCGCCGCGCTGTTGCGCGCGGGCCACATCGGCCAGCAAGCCGGTGTTGACCAGCAGCGGCACGCGGTGGCCGTCGAGGGTCACGCACGGCAGTTCGCGCAAGGAATCCAGGCCCAGGGCCAGTTGTTTCTCTTCCTCAACCACTTCGCCGTATTGCTTGCGCAGCACGTCGCTGGGGTTGGTGAACACCTCGCCGCGATGGCCATCGACGATCATGTCGATGCCGTCGACCTTGGCATACGGCAGGTCGACCAGGCCCATCACCGTCGGGATGCCCATGGCTCGCGCCAGGATGGCGACGTGGGAGTTGCCCGAACCCAGTACCGAAACCAACCCGACCAGCTTGCCTTCCGGCACTTCACCGAGCTGGGTGGCGGTCAGTTCTTCACTGACCAGGATGGTGTTGTCGGGGAACACCATGTTGGTGCTCCGGTCTTCCTGCAGGTAGGCCAGCAGGCGGCGACCAAGATCGCGCACGTCCGAAGCCCGCTCGCGCAGGTAGTCGTCGTCCATCATTTCAAAGCGGTTGACGTGATCGGTGACCACCTGGCGCAGCGCGCCCTGGGCCCACTGGCCGGTCTTGATCACGGTCTTGACTTCATTACCCAGGGACGCGTCGTCGAGCATCATCTGGTACACGTCGAACAGCGCGCGCTCTTCGGGGCGCAGCTGGGTGGCCAGCTTGTTCGACAGGTTGCGCATGTCGGCGCGCACGCCTTCCAGGGCCGTCTTGAACAGTTTGATTTCGGCGTCGATGTCGGTGACGGTTTTGTCCGGCACCACATCCAGGTCTGCCGGCGGCAACATGACCACCGCCGTACCGACCGCAGCGCCCGGCGAGCCTGGCACGCCGACGAACTTGGCTTCCTGGATGCCCTTGCCTTCACGGCCCAGGCCCCGAATCGAGCCGGTGGCTTCGGCGTGGGCGATTACCCCGGCCAATTGCGCGCTCATGGTCACGAGGAAGGCTTCTTCACCTTCGTCGAACTGACGGCGTTCTTTTTGCTGGATGACCAACACGCCGACGACGCGGCGGTGGTGAATGATCGGTGCGCCGAGGAACGAGGCGTAGCGCTCTTCGCCGGTTTCGGCAAAGTAGCGGTAACGCGGGTGATCGGCCGCGTTTTCAAGGTTCAGGGGTTCTTCACGCGTCCCCACCAGGCCCACCAGACCTTCATTGGGCGCCATGCTGACCTTGCCGATGGAGCGCTTGTTCAAGCCCTCGGTGGCCATCAGCACAAAACGGTTGGTCTCGGGGTCCAGCAGGTAAACCGAGCAGACCTGGCTGCCCATGGCTTCCTTGACGCGCAACACAATAATCCCCAACGCCGCCTTGAGATCCTTGGCGGAGTTAACTTCCTGGACGATCTTGCGCAGCGTATTGAGCATGGCTCGGGGTCGAACTCCGTCGTCAGTCGCGCGCTAAAAGGCGCGGGGCAAGCTCTTTGAGAGCGCGACGATAAACTTCGCGCTTGAATGTCACCACCTGGCCCAACGGGTACCAATAGCTGACCCAGCGCCAGCCATCGAACTCCGGTTTACCGGTCAAATCCATCCGCACCCGCTGCTCGTTGGAGATCAGGCGCAGGAGAAACCATTTCTGCTTCTGGCCGATGCACAGCGGTTGGCTGTGGGTACGCACCAGGCGTTGCGGCAAACGATAGCGCAACCAGCCTCGGGTGCAGGCCAGAATTTGCACATCTTCGCGCTCCAGGCCGACTTCTTCATTCAACTCACGGTACAAGGCGTCTTCAGGGGTTTCGTCGGGGTTGATTCCGCCTTGAGGAAACTGCCAGGCATCTTGGTTGATTCGGCGAGCCCATAGCACCTGTCCGGCATCATTCGTAAGAATAATCCCGACATTAGGACGGAAACCATCGGGGTCGATCACGGCAACAACCTCGCAAACGCATGTCGCCGCATTGTTCCACAAAGGTTGATCAAGCGGCAACGAGGCTTCTTACCTTATGTGCACTCTTGTGAAAAGACCGTATTCTGGACGCCTTTTTACAGACTTTTCAGCGAGTAACTGCAATGCGCCTGGCTTTATTCGACTTGGACAACACCCTCCTCGGCGGTGACAGCGATCACGCCTGGGGCGATTACCTGTGTGAACGCGGTATTCTCGACCCGGTGGCCTACAAGGCCCGCAACGACGAGTTCTATCAGGATTACCTGGCCGGCAAGCTGGACAATGCCGCCTACCTGAACTTCAGCCTGGAAATCCTCGGTCGCACCGAGATGGCCCAACTTGATGAGTGGCACAACGACTTCATGCGCGACTGCATCGATGCGCTGATGCTGCCCCTGGCCGCAGAGCTGCTGGCCAAGCACCGCGCCGCCGGTGACACGCTGGTGATCATCACCGCCACCAACCGTTTCGTCACGGCGCCGATTGCCGCACGCCTGGGCGTGGACACCCTGATCGCCACCGAGTGCGAGATGGAAAACGGCCGCTACACCGGGCGCAGCACCGACGTGCCGTGCTTCCGCGAAGGCAAGGTGACACGCCTGAACCGTTGGCTGGAAGAGACCGGGTACAGCCTGGAAGACAGCTACTTCTATAGCGATTCGATGAATGACCTGCCGTTGCTGGAGCAAGTGGCCCATGCAGTGGCGGTGGATCCGGACCCGAATCTGCGCGCCGAGGCTGAAAAACGTGGGTGGCCGGTGATTACCCTGCGTAGCTGAGGGCCCCATCGCCGGCAAGCCGGCTCCTACAAGGGCTTGCGTAAACCTGTAGGAACCGGCTTGCCGGCGATGAAGCCACCTCGGTCCCACGCCCTACATCGGCTTGGCCACCATCAGATAGAAAATCCCCACAAACGCCAAAAACGCCGGCCACCCCAGGCCAAACCACCAGCGCATGTAGGTCGCCGCCTTGATCGGCATCGCCGTGCCATCACGCAGCGCCTGCTCCGCCATTTTGTGTACACGAATCTGCAGCCACACCACCGGCAGCCAGCAGATACCGGCCAGTACATAGAGGCCGAACGTCCACTGCAACCAGCTCTGCTGCACCGACCAGCCCGCCAGGTGCATCAGGCCGATCCCGCTCAATGGCTGGAACACCGCCGTGGTGGCGGTAAAGGCCCAGTCGGCGAACACCAGGTGCTTGAAGGTCACGGCGATCACCTCGACCTTGCCGGTGCGCCAGGCACGCAACGCGTAGTAGGCCGAGCCGGCACCCAAGCCGAACAGGATGGTGGAGGACAGGATGTGCAGGGTTTTCAGCAGCAGGTAGGCGCTCATCGACGGGGTTCAGTCCAAAACAGCCATAAAGTGGCCACCATCAACACCAGGTTCTTGGCGACGGCGGCGTAGGGGTCAAACCAGTAGTGAGGCAGGATCAGGCTGATGAACACGGTGTATCCCGCCATCAGCGCCAACTGCAAGATCAAGGTCTGGCGCCGCCAGCGCTTGATCATAAGCCCCAGGCCCAGCAGGGCATCGCACAGTGAGCCACCGATCACGGCCAATGCCGCCCAGGCGCCGTGTACACCGGCCTCGGCCATGATGCGCAGACCCCAGTCGTATCCCGGGCCGAGACACACCGCAGCGGTGCCCAACCAGATCAGCGCCATCACCGCCAACATCAGCGGGCGGATCGTGCGCTGGCTGCTCACGACGGCTGTGGGCCAGTCCTGCAGGCGCGCTGGCAGCGGCGCGGCGGTGTAGCCGCAGACCGAGGCCAGCACGTCGGGGTCGGCCACGTTATCCCGTTGCGCCAGGGCAACGCTTTGGGTGTTCAACGCACGCCAGCCCAATCGATCCCCCAGCCAGCCGCCCAGCCCCAACAGAGGTACCTGCACGTATCGGCCGGGCCCCCAGCCCTGGGCGGCGCGCAGATGGTCAATGACGTTAGACAGGCGCATCGGCTGCGGCCCCACCAACGGCAACACCAAGGATTCGGTGGGCCAGCGGCGCATCAAGGTCAGCACCGCTCCGACCACATCATCTATATGCACGGGTTGCAGTTGGGCCTTGAGGTCCAGCAAGGGAATCAACGGCCAAGGCGACAGCCCGACCAGCCAGGCGCTGCTGGTTCCGCCCTCGCCTATTACCAATGAAGGCCGCAGCACTACCGAGTTCAGGTTGAGGCCAAGTAGATAATCGTCAGCGGCGCCTTTGCTGGCCAGAAACGGCAGGTCCGATTGAGCGGAGGCTCCCAAGGCCGAAACCTGCAGCACCCGGACACCCCGCTGAGCCGCCAGATCAAACAGCGCACGAGCGCCCTGATCCTGTACACGGCTTAATTGGGCCGCATCCACGCTCAGCAAGCCCGCCGCATTGATCAATAAATCGACAGCATCAGGAAATATGAAGTGCTCGGGATCGGCCGCCAACAGACTCAGGTCCAGCGACCGCCACTCCACCCCAGGCGCGCTCGGCTGCTTAGGTTCGCGACAGGTGGCAATCACGCGGTGCCCGGCTTGCTGCAAGGCACGCAACAGATGGCGGCCCACAAACCCTGTGGCACCGACCAGAAGAACGTTCATGAAGATCCTTTTCGATTAAACCGGCTTGGCACCCATCAGCCCGGCAATCGCCACAAACCCCACCAGGCTGACCACCGCCAGCACCAAGGTGAAGTTCAGGCTACCGCCCTCGCCCTTGCGCAGGCGGTTGAGCCGCGCCACCAGCCAGAACCAGGCCAGCGCGGCCACGGTATAGAGGATGCTGGAGCCCAGGATCCAGGTCTGCCCCAACGGCCAGCCGATCAGGTGCGCCAGCCACCAGCCGGTAAACGGCATGCTGACCACGCACACCCCCATCAACAGCCACACGAACGCCCATGGGCGCTGCACGGTCGCCGCCGGGCCAGCGCTGCGTTTGCGCCAGGCCAGCAGCGCCAGGCCGAGGCCGCTGAGCAGCAGCAACGCCGTGGCCGCGATGTGAATAACTTTCAGGGTGGTCAGGGTTTCCATGTGTCGTCTTCCTTATAGGCCGCCCCAATCAGCGTAGTCGCTCAACCGAGGAACAGTGTGTAGGCCGGGTTATCGCTTTCATCCCAGTACGGGTAGCCGATGGCCTCCAGGGCTGCCGGTACCAGGTGACGCTCCTCCGCCGGCACTTGCAGGCCGGCGACCACACGGCCGTCGGCTGCGCCGTGGTTGCGATAGTGGAACATCGAGATGTTCCAGCGCCCGCCCAATTTGTTAAGAAAGTTGAACAAGGCGCCCGGACGCTCGGGGAATTCGAAGCGCAACACCACTTCATCGCTGACTTTAGCCGCGTGCCCGCCGACCATATGGCGGATGTGCAACTTGGCCAGTTCGTTTTCGGTCAGGTCCAGCACCGGGAAACCCTGGCTTGTCAGGCTAGCGATCAGCGCGCTGCGCGGGTCGTTTTCCGGGTGGGTCTGCACACCAACAAAGATGTGCGCCTCACTGCCGGAGTGGTAGCGGTAGTTGAATTCGGTGATCTGGCGCTTGCCCACGGCTTCGCAGAACGCCTTGAAGCTGCCCGGCTTCTCGGGAATGGTCACGGCGATGATGGCTTCGCGGCCCTCACCCAGCTCGGCACGCTCGGCCACGTGGCGCAGGCGGTCGAAATTGACGTTGGCCCCCGAGTCGATGGCCACCAGGGTCTGCCCGGTCACGCCACGGGTCTCGACGTACTTCTTGATCCCGGCCACGCCCAGCGCGCCCGCAGGCTCGGTGATGGAGCGGGTGTCGTCGTAGATGTCCTTGATCGCCGCACAGATTTCATCGGTGCTCACGGTGATCACTTCATCCACATAGTCCTTGCAGATGTCGAAGGTGTGCTGGCCGATCTGCGCCACCGCCACGCCGTCGGCGAAAATACCGACGGTGGGCAATACCACGCGCTCACCCGCTGCCATCGCGGCTTGCAGGCAGTTGGAGTCGTCGGGCTCGACGCCGATGATCTTGATGTCCGGGCGCAGGTATTTCACGTACGCCGCAATACCGGCGATCAGCCCGCCGCCGCCCACCGGTACGAAGATCGCGTCCAGCGGCCCCGGGTGCTGGCGCAGGATCTCCATTGCCACGGTGCCCTGCCCGGCAATGGTGTGCGGATCATCGTAGGGGTGAATGTAGACGTAGCCTTTTTCGTCGACCAGTTTCAGCGAGTAGGCCAGGGCTTCCGGAAAGGAATCGCCATGCAGCACCACTTTGCCGCCACGGGAGCGCACGCCTTCGACCTTGATTTCCGGGGTGGTCTTGGGCATCACGATGGTGGCTTTGACCCCCAGCACCTTGGCCGCCAGGGCCAGGCCTTGGGCATGGTTGCCCGCCGAGGCTGTGACCACACCGCGCGCACGCTCTTCGCTGCTCAGTTGGGTCAGCTTGTTGTAGGCGCCGCGAATCTTGAACGAGAACACCGGCTGCAAGTCTTCGCGCTTGAGCCAGACCGTGTTGCCCAGCCGCTCGGAGAGCTGGCGGGCGGTCTGCAACGGGGTTTCTACGGCAACGTCGTAGACGCGCGAGGTGAGGATCTTTTTGACGTACTGTTCAAGCATCGGCGGGCTTCTACTTTCACGGTTTGGCAGGGCCAAGGAGTCTAACCCGGCTTTTGGCCGGGCGACCACACGAATCCCGAGGTTTTGTTGGGTTATACTCGCCGCCCTCGATAACTCCCCGCCCGTTCCGGAGCCCGCATGACCCAGGATCAACTCAAACAGGCAGTGGCCCAGGCCGCCGTCGATTTAATCCTTCCTAAACTCGACGACAAGAGCATCGTCGGTGTCGGCACCGGCTCCACCGCCAACTGCTTCATCGATGCACTGGCCCAGCACAAGGGCGCGTTCGACGGCGCCGTGGCCAGCTCCGAAGCCACCGCCGCACGCCTCAAGGGCCACGGCATTCCGGTGTATGAGCTCAACACCGTGAGCGACCTGGAGTTCTACGTCGACGGCGCCGATGAAAGCGACGCGCACCTGAACCTGATCAAAGGCGGCGGCGCAGCCCTGACCCGCGAGAAGATCGTCGCAGCCGTGGCCAAGACCTTCATCTGCATCGCCGACGCCAGCAAGCTGGTGCCGGTACTCGGCGCGTTCCCGCTGCCGGTAGAAGTGATCCCAATGGCCCGCAGCCACGTGGCCCGCGAGCTGGTGAAACTGGGCGGCGACCCGGTGTACCGCGAAGGCGTGGTGACCGATAACGGCAACATCATCCTCGACGTGTTCAATATGCAGATCACCAACCCGGTGGAGCTGGAGACCCAGATCAACGCGATCGTGGGCGTGGTGACCAATGGTTTGTTCGCGGCGCGTCCTGCTGACGTGTTGCTGCTGGGGACTTCCGAAGGCGTGAAAACCCTAAAGGCCTAAGCAAATACGCTGTGCTTTATGTGGGAGCTGGCTTGCCTGCGATAGCATCACCCCGGTGCTACTGAAAGACCGAGGTGCCTGCATCGCAGGCAAGCCAGCTCCCACAGTTGGCCGGCGGCGTTTCAGGGGTTGGGTTTCTTGAAGACGTAGAACAGGTTCGGCTCACTGGTCAGGTACAGCGTGCCATCGTCGCCCATCGCGATCCCTTCCGCCTGCGGCACGCGCTTTTTGAGGCCGTGGCGCCCGGCGAGCAAAGACAGGCTGCTCAACGGGCGACCGTCAATATCCAACTCCAGCACCAGGAACGACTCATCCGACAGCGCCAGCAAGTGGCCGCTGCGCTCGTCGTATTGCAGGCTCGACAGGTCCCGTACAAACAGCCCCGCGTCCCGCTTGGGGTTGTTGATCACGTGGACCGAGTAGGTTTTTTCCGGTTTGAAATGGGGAAACCCATGCACCTCGTAGATCAGCATCGGGTCACGCTCCTTGGCCACAAACAGCCGTTTGCCCACTGAGTCATACGCCAGGCCTTCAAAGCCCTTGTTGCCCCCAATATGCACACCCAGGGTCATTTGCTCTGCATCGGCGGCGTCAAGGAACTGTGTGTCGTCGTCCACGTGCACCTTGATCAGCCGCTGCTGGCGCTCATCGCTGATCACATAGATGTTGTCGCTGATGAACTCCACCGCCTCGGCATCGCCAAAGCCCACCAACGGAATACGCCGCAGGATCTTGCCTTCCAGGGACAGCTCGATCAGCTCGGGCTTTTTGTTGGTGACAGTAAACAGGCTTTTGCGGACCGGGTCGTAGGTGAGCGCCGAAACGTCTTTATCCAGACCCTCGATCACCCGGGCTTCGACCGTGACGCGGTAATCCGCCAGGCCAATGGAGCGCTCGTTCGCAGGCTGGCGCCAGGCTTGCCAGTTGAACCACGCACGCTCGAACAAGCGAAAGTGCTGCGCAACGACCCCGGCGCCGATCAAAGCGACCAGTGCAAGCATAAAGAAGATGGGTTTGGGGCGGGCAAATCGACGCATCGGGCAGGCTCAAAGTCAAAAGTGGCGAAGAAATATCACGCCGGTCTGAATTTAAACTTAAACGCTGCCGAGTGCCTGGTGAATGCCGCTAATAGAGACTTATCCGACGTATTCGTCGGATTACTTCTGCCTTTCGAAGCGGTAGAACAAGTTGGGCTCGCTGACCATGTACAGAGTGCCGTCTTCATCCATGGTCACGCCTTCGGCGCGGGGTATGGTGTTCTTCAGGCCGTTGAAACCGCCAAGCAAGGTCATGAAGCTGACTTGCTCGCCCTTTTCATCCAGCTCCAGCAGCAGGTGGGAGTCGGCCGATAGCACCAGTAAATGGCCGGTGCGCGGGTCGACAGCCAGCGCGGAGAGGTTGCGCATGTCCAGCTCAGTGCTGGCGACTTTTTGCTTATCGCCGGTCAGCGTGCTGCCATCGCTTTTCCAGGTGAACAGCGCGGGTGGGCGTTCTTCGCCGAGCACGATGTGTTGGTTTCGCTTGTCCCAGGTGACACCTTCAAAGGCTTTGTTCTGGTCCTTGGAAGGGCCGAGGTCGTAGCTTTTGAAGTCAGCGATACTCAGTTGTTGGGTGCTGGCGTCGACCTTGACCACCGTCAAGGTGTGCATGCGCTCATCGACAATGGCCATTTGGCCGTTTTCCATCATCGTGACGCCTTCCGGGTTGTTCCAGCCGTTGAGCGGCATCTTGCGCAGCACATCGCCTTGCAGGCTCAGCTCAACGAGGAAAGGGTTCTTGCCCATGACGGAAAACAGGGTTTTGGTCTGCGGGTTATAGGACACATCCGAAGCCTCATCCTTCTCCATGCCGGGCAGCAACTTGCCGTCGATGACCGCGTGGTAATCCGGCAACCACACACTTTCCTGACGCTCCGCCTGGGTTTCGAAGCGCTCCATCACCCACAACACGCCGCGATCATCCCAATGCATTGCCCACGACACGCCATAGACGATCGCCCCCGCCAGGAACAGCCAGGAATACCAACGCAGGGCAAAACGGGAACGGGGCTTGGGTGTGGCGGAAGGCAGAGGCACGGCCATTGAGCGCTTTTCCAGAAAGTCAGCTTTAGGTGATAGCACAGGATCAACGGGCCCGCGTGCTGAAGGCTGAGGATTATCCGGATGGCGTGTGAAAAAAATGCAAAGAGCAATGCTTGGGGATGAACACAAACCCCTGTGGGAGCTGGCTTGCCTGCGATGCGGACGACTTGGTGTGTCAGTTACACCGAGGCGATGCTATCGCCGGCAAGCCGGCTCCTACAAAGGGGGAAGGGTTCAGCGAACGTGGCTTTCGAAGCGGCTGACGCCTGGCAGCTCCAGCACCAGCTCGTCGCCGACATTCAGCGGGCCCACGCCCACCGGGGTACCGGTGAGGATCACGTCGCCGGCCTGCAGCGAGAAGCAACCGGCCATGTACTGGATCATCGGGATGATCGGGTTGAGCATGATCGCGCTGTTGCCGTCCTGGCGAACTTCACCGTTGATGGTCAGGCGAATGCCGATATCGGTCACGTCCGGGAAAGTGCTGCCCACCACGAATGGTGCAATCACTGCCGCGCCGTCAAACGACTTGGCGATTTCCCACGGCAGGCCCTTGGCTTTCAGCTCGGCCTGCTTGTCGCGCAGGGTCAGGTCCAGGGCCGGGGCGAAGCCGGAGATGGCGTCCAGCACTTCTTCACGGCTCGGCTTGGTCGACAAGGGCTTGCCGATCAGTACCGCGATTTCCGCCTCGTAGTGCACCGAACCGCGCTCGGTCGGGATGGCGAAGCCACCTTCCAACGCGACCACACAGCTGCCGGGCTTGATGAACAGCAGCGGCTCGGTCGGTACCGGGTTGTCCAGTTCCTTGGCATGTTCGGCGTAGTTACGCCCGATGCACACCACTTTGCCCAGGGGAAAGTGGATGTTGGTGCCGTCGACATACTTGTGCTGGTAGCTCATGGAACGACTCCTTCAGGGGCGATTAAACAGCGAAGATCTTGCCAGGGTTCATGATCCCGTTCGGGTCGAACACGGCTTTCACGGCTTTCATGTACTCGATTTCCACCGGCGAACGGCTGTAGGTCAGGTAATCGCGCTTGGTCATGCCCACACCGTGTTCGGCGGAGATCGAACCGTTGTACTTCTCGACGGTTTCAAACACCCACTTGTTCACAGTGGCGCACTTGGCGAAGAACTCGTCCTTGCTCAGGTTTTCCGGCTTGAGGATGTTCAGGTGCAGGTTGCCGTCGCCGATGTGGCCGAACCAGACGATTTCGAAGTCTGGGTAGTGTTCGCCGACGATTGCGTCGATTTCCTGCAAGAACGCCGGGACTTTGGAGACCGTGACCGAAATATCGTTCTTGTACGGGGTCCAGTGGGAAATGGTCTCGGAGATGTACTCGCGCAGCTTCCACAGGTTGTGCAGCTGGGTTTCGCTCTGGCTCATCACGCCATCCAGCACCCAGCCTTGCTCCACACAGTGCTCGAAGGTTTCCAGCGCGTGGTTGGCGACTTCTTCGGTAGTGGCTTCAAATTCCAGCAACGCGTAGAACGGGCATTCGGTCTCGAACGGCGCCGGTACGTCACCACGGCCGAGGACCTTGGCCAGGGCCTTATCGGAGAAGAATTCGAAAGCGGTCAGGTCCAACTTGCTCTGGAACGCGTGCAATACCGGCATGATCGAGTCGAAGTCGGTGGTACCCAGCACCATGGCGGTGAGATTCTTCGGTGCCCGGTCCAGGCGCATGGTGGCTTCCACCACAAAGCCCAGGGTGCCTTCGGCGCCGATGAACAGCTGGCGCATGTCATAGCCGGTGGCGTTCTTGATCAGGTCGCGGTTCAGTTCCAGCACATCACCCTTGCCGGTGACGACCTTCATGCCAGCCACCCAGTTACGGGTCATGCCGTAGCGAATAACCTTGATTCCGCCGGCATTGGTGCCGATGTTGCCGCCAATCTGGCTCGAACCGGACGACGCGAAGTCCACCGGGTAGTACAGGCCTTTTTCTTCGGCGACGTTCTGCAACTGCTTGGTGACCACGCCCGGCTGGCACACGGCGGTGCGGTCGGTGAGGTTCACGTCGAGAATCTGGTTCATGTAGTCGAACGACACCACCACCTCGCCATTGGCCGCCACAGCGGCTGCCGACAGGCCCGTACGACCACCGGACGGCACCAGCGCCACCTTGTGTTCATTGGCCCAACGGACGATGGCCTGCACCTGCTCGATGGTCTTGGGGAAGACGATGGCCGTGGGTGCGGGGGCGAAATGCTTGGTCCAATCCTTGCCGTAAGCCTCCAGGGAGTCTGCATCGGTCAGCACTTTGCCAGGCTCAACCAGGGTCTTTAGCTCATCAATCAGGGCAGGATGGGTCATCGACAGAACTCTCGAACAATTCATGGTCATCCTGAGAACGCTTCACGTCGCAGGAATGAGTGTTTAGCGGGGCGCGTATGCTAGCATACCGCCCCCGCAGGACAGAGCCCAAGGGCGTTTCTGCGGTGACGGCTTTCCTGCCGTCCGGGTCAGCTTAAGCGATCCGATTCCCTGCCATTTTTCTCCGGGATACAGGTTTACGCAGATGAGCAAGACTTCTCTCGATAAGAGCAAGATCAAGTTCCTTCTTCTGGAAGGCGTCCACCCATCGGCTGTCGACGTTCTGAAAGCCGCCGGGTACACCAGCATTGAGTACATCACCAGTTCTCTGCCGGAAGCCCAGTTAAAGGAAAAGATCGCCGACGCGCACTTTATCGGCATTCGCTCCCGCACTCAGCTGACCGAAGAGATCTTCGATCACGCCAAGAAACTCGTGGCGGTTGGCTGTTTCTGCATCGGCACCAACCAGGTCGACCTCAACGCAGCGCGCGAGCGCGGCATCGCGGTGTTCAACGCACCGTACTCCAACACCCGTTCCGTTGCGGAGCTGGTGCTGGCCGAGGCCATCCTGCTGTTGCGCGGCATCCCTGAGAAGAACGCTTCCTGCCACCGTGGCGGCTGGATCAAGAGCGCGGCCAACTCCTTCGAAATCCGTGGCAAGAAGCTGGGTATCGTCGGTTACGGCTCGATCGGTACTCAACTGTCGGTCCTGGCTGAGGGCCTGGGCATGCAGGTTTTCTTCTACGACACCCTGACCAAGCTGCCATTGGGCAACGCCACTCAAGTGGCCAGCCTGACCGAACTGCTGGGTATGTCCGACATCGTCACCCTGCACGTTCCGGAAACCGCTGAGACCCAGTGGATGATCGGCGAGAAGGAAATCCGCGCCATCAAGAAAGGCGGCATCCTGATCAACGCAGCACGCGGCACCGTGGTCGAGCTGGACGCCCTGGCCGACGCGATCAAGGACAAGCACCTGATCGGCGCCGCCATCGACGTGTTCCCGGTGGAGCCACGCTCCAACGACGACATCTTCGAAAGCCCGCTGCGTGGCCTGGACAACGTGATCCTGACCCCGCATATCGGCGGTTCCACCGCTGAAGCCCAGGCCAACATCGGCCTGGAAGTGTCGGAGAAGCTGGTCAAGTACAGCGACAACGGTACCTCGGTATCGTCCGTGAACTTCCCGGAAGTGGCCCTGCCGGCTCACCCTGGCAAGCACCGCCTGCTGCACATCCACCAGAACATCCCTGGCGTGATGATGGAGATCAACAAGGTCTTCGCGGAAAACGGCATCAACATCTCCGGTCAGTTCCTGCAGACCAACGAGAAGGTCGGCTACGTGGTGATCGACGTCGACGCCGAGTACTCGGACCTGGCGCAAGAGAAGCTGCAGCACATCAACGGCACGATTCGTAGCCGCGTGTTGTTCTAAGGTTTCAACGCCGCATAAAAAAGGGAGCCCCGAGGGGCTCCCTTTTTTTCATCTGAACAAATCTTACTTTACGTTAACCGTGATCACTTTGGACGCTACAGTCGGGTTGAACTGCATGTGCAGTTTGTCGCCCGCCACCAGTTGCAAGGTGTGCTTGCCTGGGGTGAGGGTCAGTTCGGTTTCAGTCTGGGCCTTGCCGTAGTGGATCACGGTGTCAGTGGCCGGGATCGGCACGCTGGCGTCAGGCAGTTCTTTCTGGTCGACCAACAGGTGGTGGTGGCCGGTGCCTGGGGTCTGGTCAGTGGCCGGAGCCAGTTTCAGACCTTCCATGCCGAATTTGACGGTGAAGGTCTTGTCGACGGTGGCGCCGTCTTTTGGCGAAACGATAAACACCTTGGCGCCTTCAGGTGGAGCACTGCGCGGGATACCGTCGGCGGCGGTGGCCAACATTGAAGCACCCAGCAGCAGGCTGGCAATCGTTGCACGGGACAAAAGGGCTTTCATTCGCTTCTCCAGTTTTTCCAGGAAATCTGTTGGGTTATGACAACTTCGCGGCAAATTGCTGTCCAAGGCACTCAACACACCATAGCAAAGCGATGCTGAACGGCGCCTCGCACAGATGAATACTTTAGGAGTGACCATGCGCCTTTCGCCTGGCCTTGTACTTTTGCTTTCCTTCCTGAGCCCTCTGGCTCATGCCGAGTTGATCGACGATGTGTTCGATCGCGGCGAACTGCGTATCGCCCTCGAAGCCAACACCCCGCCCTTTAACTTCAAGGACGGCGACAAACTCACCGGCTTTGAAGTGGAGCTGGGCGAACAACTGGCCAAGGAAATGGACGTGCGCCCCTCATTCATCACCACCGACGACAGCGACCTGCTACCCGGCGTGGAAACCGGCAAGTACGACGTGGCCATCAACCATATCGCTATGACTGCCGAGCTGCGGGATCGGTTCGATTTCAGTGAGGCTTATAAGGAAACACCTGAACTGGCGATTCCATTCCATAAAGGCAACCCGGCGTTCAAAAATAGCCTGGACAAGGCGCTGCAGCACATCAAGGCCGATGGCCGCCTGAAGGCGCTGACGCAGAAGTGGTTTGAAAACGAGCCCGTCGCCAAAGCCCAATAACCCTCTGTAGGAGCCGGGGGGGGGGGGGGGGGGGGGGGGGGGGGGGGGGGGGGGGGGGGGGGGGGGGGGGGGGG